>JAZGDL010000363.1:0-46184 GCA_036477795.1 Phycisphaerae bacterium | reverse complement strand
TCCTCTGGGTTCTTCCGAGTCGATAAGTGTTGCATACTTGAGTGGCTCACAGTATTCTTAAGACGAAGGACGATCGATGCGATGGCGAGAGGAGGTTGTCAGCGAGCATGAAAAGACAAAAAGTGACGGTACTCATCGAGCAAGACGAAGACGGTTATTACGTCGCTTCCATCCCGGCGCTTCGAAGTTGCTACACGCAGGCCAAATCCCCGCCGGTGCTCCGCAAACGAATTGAGGAAGTCATCAAGCTGAGTCTCGCGCACGAGAAACCGGCCAAGCAGCAATTCGTAGCCGTTGAACAGTTGGAGATCTCTTCATGAGCCGGCTCCGCCCGGTGCCGGCCCGACGAATGGTCCAGTTTCTCAAGTCGCTGGGCTTCTCACAGATTCGCCGGCGGGGAAGCCATCGCTTCTTCGCCCACCCCGACGGACGCACCGCCACCGTGCCGGACCACCGCGCTGAGGACCTCGGCCGTGGGATCATTCGTTCAATCCTGCGCGACGTTGATGTCACTCCGAAAGAATTTGCTCGCTGGCTCAACTCGTAAGAGATGCAAAGTGTTTCGGGTTCGGGCGGGTTGCTGGACCCTGGTGGAGCCCGATGGTGCGAGAGCCAGCGGGAGGATATCCGGACCATGAGTTACAACTACGGCAGTTGCCATGCTTGCGGTGGATGCGTCGAAGAACTTGAGTCCCGTTCCGCCTGGCGAATGTGTGGAAGAACGACTAAAATAAGGCGTTTGCAAGATAGCTTGAGTGCCTGGACTTGAAGGATCCTACGATGAAAAAACAGTTGAAAGTCATCGTCGAGAAACATTCCGACGGGTACGTGGCCTACCCCTTGGGATGCAAAGGGGTGGTCGTGGTAGAGGGGGGCAGTTACGACGAAGCCCTGGCCGACCTGAAGTCCGCGATCAGCTTCCATGTGCAGAGCTTCGGCGCGGAGGTGTTGGAGACAGACCCTCAGGTGCTGGAAGTGTTCGTGGGTGAGACGGGAGTCAGCATTTAATGCCGAAGTTCCCGGTGGACGCCTCCAAAGCGAAGGTCGTCAAAGCGTTGGAGTCCCTTGGCTTTGCACTCGTTCGTGAGCGTGAGCACATATCGATGTTGCGGTAAAACCCTGATGGAACGTAAACACCGCTCACCGTGCCAAACCATCCACGGATCAAAGCGGGAACGCTCAGAACGATCTGCACACAAGCGGGTATCTCCCGAACCGATTTCTTGCGGGCATACGAACGCGCGTGACCAGGTTTGCACACTATTGATCATCACCGTTTACTTTGAAACGCTCATGAGCTTGTACGAGTTTGTCTGCGAGTACTGCCAGGGTGTGGTGCGGGAGCGCACCGTGGGTCGGGAACCCATCAGCCATCATCGAGGCATTGTGGTTTTGGAAAACGTGCCCATCGGCGTCTGCGACCGTTGCGGGGCCCATTACTACGCGGCCCCGGTTCTCAAGCGGGTGGAGTCCATCCTGACGACGAATACCCCTCCGGCCCGGACCATCGAAGTTCCCGTAGCAACATATTTGGGGAATTCAGAATAGCGAATTCAGAATAGCGAATTGAAAACACCATGACCACTGCCGATTCCACATTCGCCATTCGACATTCGCCACTCCCCCCCGTCGTCCCGTGGGCCGGCATGGAGACAAAACCGCGGGGCGATGGTGTTGAGGCAGAAGGTTTTCGCGGGCGCGTGGTCATGGTCGCCAACATCTGGGCGTGGAACGCCTCCAGCAACGTCGTGGAGCAATGGTGCCAATCGTACGATGTGGGCTAGCGACGCCACCATCGCTTGTGTTGCCAGGGCTTCGCGGTAGCGGGGTCCTTCTCTCCCCTCTTGATAATCTCGAGCAGATCGGCGTCACTGGTTTGTGGGCCTTTGATTCGGCGAAGCATCCGAAACCGCTTCCTGGTGTCTTCGTCAAGATCGGCAGTGATGTCGGGCTCGTTGTCGGGCTGGTCGGCTGCCAGGGGCTGCGGATCGGCGTCCGGTGAGGGCTGGGGACCAGCGGCACCCGGCGCAAGCGATACTTTCGCGTCTTCAATCGCCGCGAAACCCACGGATTCGAATCCGTGGGCTTCCGCTTTCACGACTTCAATCGGCGGGACCGACGATTTGAGTGCGGACTGCGCCTCGCCTTGCTTCAGAGGCCGGCGAATGGCGCCGTGAGACAGGTTTTCTAACCTGTCATTGACCGGCTGGAAAGCCGGTCCCACATGGTTTGTCGACTCTGGTAAGTTCTGCTGGTCGGCGGGCGCGTCGGTTTCCGCCGGCGAGCGCTCCACGCCAGGACGGGGAGTTTGATGGGCGACAGCCGCATTGGACGCCTGCGCGGCTTCGGGCTCGGGGGCTCCCGAACCAGATAGGTCGTCTGGGAAAGAGGTGTCGGCTGTTGGCTGCTGGTTCTCCATTGAGTCACGATAGGCTTCCAGTGATTCTCGATGCTCTTCGAGGCTTTGTCGCCACTGTTCGAGCGAAGCCCGCTCCTCTTCCAACTCCCGGCGTTGACGCGCTATGTCGTTCTCGCGTTCCTGCAATTCGTCCCGCAACGCGGCACGTTCCCGGGCCGATTCCGCTTCCACCCCGGCCAGTCGTTGTTCGCTTGCCGATATCTCTTCATCACGACGGGACAACTCCTCCGAGCGAACGTCAAAGTTCGCCTCCAGTTTCTCGGTCTTTGCCCGAAGAACCTGCAGTTCCTTGGCTTGGAAATTGAGGCTCTTGCCCTGAGTGTCGAGTTCCTTCGCGGTCTTCTCGAGACTGACCTTGGTATGTGACACCACCGCTTCCCGTTGAGCCAGTTCGCCGGCGCGGGCCTGCAGTTCACGGTCGCGTTCATCCAGGCTTTGACTGCGGGCCTCAATCTCCCGGCCGCGTGCGTCGTGCTCCGCCTCCAGTGCGTCCAGGCGGGCGTGGCTCGCTTCGATCTCCTTCCTTCTTACGTCGCACTCCTTCTCGGCGTGGTGCAACGAAGCCTCTCGCTCATCGAGCGACGCTGATCTTTGCGCGAATTCGAGATCTCTTTCCTCAGCCTGCTGCAACAGTTCTCGGGTTCGGTCTTCATCGGCGCGAATCTTGGTGGTCTGATCTTCGAGTCGCACTCGCGATGCTACGAGCTCTCCTTCTCGCTCGTCGAGCGAGGCTGATCCTTGCGCGAATTCGAGGTTTCTTTCCTCAGCCTGCTGCAACAGTTCTCGGGCTCGGTCCTCATCAGCGCGAATCTTGGCGGTCTGATCTTCGAGTTGCGCTCGCGATGCTTCGAACTCCGTCTCCCATTGGTCCAGGCGGGCTTGGCTCGCTTCGATCTCCTCCCTTCTTGCGTCGCACTCCTTCTCTGCGTGGTGCAACGCAACCTCTCGCTCATCGAGCGAGGCTGATCTTTGCGCGAATTCGAGATCTCTTTCCTCAGCCTGCTGGAACAGTTCCCGGGTTCGGTCCTCATCAGCGCGAATCTTGGCGGTCTGATCTTCGAGTTGCGCTCGCGATGCTTCGAGCTCTGCCTCCCATTCGTCCAGGAGGGCCTGGCTCGCTTCGATCTCTTTCCTTCTTACGTCACACTCCTCTCGGGCTTGGTGCACCGCATCTTGGGCCTGGTGCACCGCAGCCTCTCGCTCGTCGAGCGAGATTGACTTTTGCGCAAGTGCGAGATCTTTTTGCTCAGTCTGCCGGAGTAGCTCCCGGGTTTGCCTCTCATCGGCCCGGAGTGTGGCGGCGTGGTCTTCGAGTTCCGGTCGCCGGGCTTCGAGCTCCGCCTCCCGCACATCCAGGCGGGCCTGGCTCGCTTCGATCTCTTTCCTTCTTGCGTCACACTCCTCTCGGGCCTGGTGCACCGCATCTTGGGTCTGGTACACCGCATCTTGGGTCTGGCGCGCCGCAGCCTCTCGCTCATCGAGCGAGGCTGACTTTTGCGCTAGGTCGAGATCTCTTACTTCCGCCTGCTGGAGTAGTTCTCGAGTTTCGTCCTCTTGGGCGCGGAGCCTGGCGGCGCGGTCTTCGAGTTGCAGATGCCAGGCGTCCAGCCGGTCCCAGGCCTGGCTCATGTTGTGATCGAGTTGGGCGATCTTGCGTTCGACAGCCTCGAGCGCTCGAGCGTGCTCGGCGTCCAACTCCGCCAACAGATCGGGACCGCTGTCAGAGTTCAGCTCGCCGCCAAGCTCTGACGCGGAGTTCGAGTTCCTGGAGCTCTGCTGATTTGGCTTGGCCATCGTGTATCGGAATCGACTGGGCTCATGCACGGCGAATGCGTACCTGGTCAGCCACCTCGCCCTTCTTGGTTATCGCCACCGCGTCCCGGAGGCGATTGTCCTACGGTTTACGTACAATCGGTTCGTCTACCGTGGCAACCTACTCCATCCCAATCAGATTCATATCGTATGTTGCCTTGGGAGGGCGTCTGGTGCATCTCAATGGGCATTTATTGAGATGGACACGCACAAGGGCGCTGACAAGCCGGCCTCGCTGCCGGTGGATCGGATGGTTCGAGCATGGCAAAGACAAGTGCCGCATCGCAGGCGCCCACGGCTCCGCCTGTTATCGAACCGCTTCGACGCTGCGCCCGGGACGTGATCGTGGAGCTGGGACGTGCCTACGACGTTATCCGGACGCGCGCCGAGGAGTCCATAAACCGGCAGGCTGAACTAACATCGCGGTTCTCCGACGTCGAGCGGCGGGCGGCGGAACTCAACCGGCTGACTGCCGAGTTCGACGAGCGGGAATCACGGCTCAGTGCACAGTCCGCTGATCTGGAACGTGAGCGTCAGGAGGTGTCAAACCAGCGTCACCAACTGGCCGAGAATCTACGGGAGGCGCCTGCTGAAGGGGCGGCCGGGCACGATTGCGCCGGCCCTGTAACGTTTGAGGCGCCGGCAATCAGAATAGCCGTCCCACAGCCGGAGGCCGTGCCCACGCAGCAAGAGCATAACGCCGCGGCGAAATCAAAGAAAGACGGGACGAACGATCCGGGACCGAAGGCGGGTCGATTCCGAAAACTCCGGCGGGACGCACGTCGGCGGATAAAGAGTCTCTAGGTCAACGATGCCGAATGGACGCCGACAACGTGAAGTATTGGGAGTATGTTGATGGCACTGACACTGTTTTCACGAAAAAAAACCGTCGCTACTGTATCGGACGTGGAGGTTCGCACGCCTCGGCATATCGATCCGCCGCCTCCTGCGCCGGACTCGTTACTGGCTGATTTTCAGCCAGCCCCGCCGGTGCGGCTCAGCGATGATCCTGTGCTGCGCATGTTCGGGCAGAAACGTTACGGGCTCATCGTGCGGCACCGTCAAGAGTACGCGGCCCACCCGCAATTTGAAAAGATTCACGCCCAGTCGTATGCTGCCTTGGAAGAAGCATTGGCCTTGGTCACCCAGGGGACCGCTTCGCTGGCCCAAACACTCTCCGACCGGCCCGACAGCCCTCAGGCGGACATCGACGTGGAGTCGTTCTATCTTTCCGTGCACGCGGTGACCAACGCTGAGTTCCAGCATTTCGTGGACGACGAGGTGTACGAGAACTTCGATGTTTGGCCCGAAGACATCTGGCCCTACCTGATCGAGTTCCACGATCTGACCGGCACCGCCGGGCCGAGGTTCTGGCGCAACGGGCGGCATGACGCGCGACGGGCCCAGCACCCGGTCACCGGAGTGTGCTGGTATGAAGCCGCAGCCTACGCAGCCTGGGCGGGGCTTCGGCTGCCCACCGAAGCGGAGTGGCAGATGGCCGCCAGTTGGCGTGTTCGAAGCTCCGCCGACGTCTTTCGCCGATTCCCCTGGGGCGACGCAATGGACTGCACCCGCTGCAATCTGTGGAACAGCGGTGTCGGCACTACCGTCGGGGTCGACCAGTTTCCTGACGGGGCTGCACCCAACGGAGTCCTGCAACTTGTCGGCAACGTGTGGGAATGGGTGGGCACCGAGTTCAACATTCTGGCGGACGACCGCACACCGATCGTCGGCGAGATGCACATGATGAGTGTTCGCGGCGGGGCCTTTGACACCTACTTTGAACTTCAGGCTACCAGCACCTTTCGAACCGGGTCAACTTCGCTGAGCAGAACCCACAATACCGGCTTCCGCTGTGCCATGGATCTTGACGCCATGCCGCTGTCCGGTGCGTTGTAACTGTAGGGTCCGCCGTGCGGACCAGCGACTGTAGGGTCCGCCGTGCGGACCAGCGATACGGAGAAGGACATGACTGCTTCTGTATCTGCGACCGAGTGTCTGGTCTGCAGGTTCGACAACCCCCAAGACGCGCAGTTCTGCGGCCAATGCCTCGCTCCAATGGCACTGACCCGCGAATCGCTCGTTCAAGGACGCCAGCCCTGCCTGATAACCGTTATCGGTGACAGCGACGTGGGCAAGACGGTCTACCTCGGCTACCTGCTGGACATGTTGAGCCGGCGGGCGGGTGAGTACGAAGCGGTGCCCAAAGGCCCCTTCTCGGTGAACCTGCAGCAGTCGGTGATGACCCACTTGGCTGCACGCATGTTCCCGCCCAAAACCCCCAACGAGGTCGACCAGTGGCACTGGGCCTACTGCCAGATCGCCCACCGGCGCGATCCCGACCACTGGTACGATCTGGTAATGCCGGATATGGCCGGTGAAGCCATCGCCGCCGAGCTGGATGCACCCCATTCATACGCGGTGATTCGCGGACTGCTCGAAAAAAGCGCCGGAGCCATGCTTCTGGTAGATGCATCGCTGGCCGCCATGGGAAACGTGCGGGCGGACTTCTTCGCTTTCAAGCTGTTGAGCTACATCGACCAGCTCGCGGAACTACGCATCAACCAGAAGGTGGCCATGCCCATCGCCGTGGTTCTGTGCAAATCCGACTGCTGCCCGCAGGCGTTTGATCAGCCGGTCGCTTTCGCCAGAACGAACTTGAACCGGTTGTGGAACCTGGGCCAGACGCGGTTTGAAAACGTCGCCTACTTCGCCGCCAGCGTTATCGGAGCCGTCGGTTATGGGACCGACGAGGACGACAACGTCGTGACCGTGCCGCTGCATTCGGCGCCGCGGGGAATCCTCGAGCCCTTCGAATGGCTGCTCACCGCGATATAACAGTAGGGCCCGCCGTGCGGACCACTACAGCAATCGAGATCGAGCACGCGGTTTTTACGTCGAATCGATCGATCAGCGGGCAGGGATACCGCGTTGTGGCGTGGTCCCCGGGCGTAACGGTCGAGGAACAACAACACCTCGCCAAATCGTCGCCGTCCCACAATTCCATGTGCGATGCCTCGGATAGCGCGGTCGCATTGTCGTTCTACAACCTTCGTTCCGGGCGTCACTGCGTAGCCCGGACCACTCACGCCGGTCGTGAGCAGACCGGACGCGGCGGCCAGCGCGTCCTCACTCAGTCCTTCGTACTAACCGGCGAGCAGTTGGCCCGGTTCCAAAACAACCCGTTTTCCGTTCTCCGCGCGCTGGAGGCAGCCAGAGGATTTGTGGCCGACCACCGGCTGCCGCGTACGCTCCAACCGGTCCACCCGTCGCTTGCGCTTGGGGCTCGGAAAAACCCGTCGGCCAGCGTCATCGCATCCGGATTCGACGCCGTTGGCCATCAGATGATGGGCTTCTTGCTCAATCACGCCATCCGAGCCGCGACCGTAAGGGAGCGGTCCCCGTCTCTGATCGCCGCGGGAATCGAACCTGCCGCAATCGTCGTCGAGGCGCTGCTGCTGGCCATGCCGGTGCATCTTCGCAGCGCCTTCAGTTTTACGATCGGGCTAAAGTTTGCCCTATCCCGGCGTTATCGAATCAGCATGGTCGGACCGGACCTGGCTCATACCAGGCGTATCATTGCCGGACAAGGGATCCAGTTGCTGGAAAGTGCCGATACCAACGACGTGCCGGCCCACGAGCAAAGTTCGTGGGCAACTATGGTGTTGGACTGCCGAAACACCGGTCAACTGGAAGCGCTGGTGGCCTTGAACGGAAAGTGGTTCGACGATGCCGCCCCGGAAACGTTGGACCACGTCGCCCGCCTCCGCATCACACTCAATCATCTGGAAGAATTCTCCATCGCTGAATTGCTCACGGCGCTGGAGCCGGTCAAACCACCTCCAAGAAGCGAGATCGAAAGGCAATTGGAGCTTGAACTCACCGCCAATGCCGACGCCGTGTTAAGTGCACGTTTGCCCGTCGCGCCGCCCGAGGAAGTCCACAGCCCATGCCATCGCCGGTAGTAAACTCGTCGTTTGGCAGATTTGATCTCGCGGGACAAGCTGTTATAATGGTCATCGGAAGGGTAACAAGGTGCTTCGATGAACGGGATAAAGACTTTCACGGCGTTTGGACTAATCTGTAGTGCGGCGGTCGCCCAATACGAGCCGCCGGGCGACTACTACTCCACGGTCACCGGCAACCCCGCGACACTCAAGAACGAGTTGCACCTGATCATATCGGACAACTACTGGACCTCGCTGACCGGTCCCGGCGGGATATTCGAACCCGACGGATCGGGGCACCTGGGGCGTTCCTACGGCGCTGCCCGGTTCGCCGCAGCCATCACCGATAGAAATCCCAACGACTCTTCGCAGATCATCCTTGCGTACAACGGTGCGTCGGTCAGTGCAACATGGGACAGCGGAGCCACCTGGAACAGGGAACACCGCTGGCCCAGGAGTTGGGGTCTGGGGGATACTTCCAACAGCAACACCACGAACATCGATGCCAACGACCAGCATGCGCTCGCACCGTGCAACCCGTCGATCAACAGCAGCCGCGGCAATAATTCGTTCGGCACGGTTAGCAGCTCCGGCGGGTACCTGCTGAGCACTCCATTCTTTTACCCCGGCGACAGCGACGTGCCCGCAAACAACGACTTCGGCGATGACACCGGCGACGTTGCCCGAACCATGTTTTACATGGCTGTTCGCTACGACGGCGGTGAAGCTTTTACGGTCGATCTGGAGTTGCAGAACGGGACGTGGAGCGGCAACAACGGCGGCGACCTGGCCTCGCTGCTCAAATGGCACTTTGACGATTTGCCGTCCGAGCACGAGCAACGACGCAACCACCTGGTATTCAGCAATACCGACAACCCCTCCCACTACCAGGGCAACCGCAATCCCTTTGTCGACCATCCCGAATATGTCTGGGCCATCTGGGGAACGTCGAACAATGACTCGACGCTCTACGTCGGCGAATCGGCGCCGGGCGACGGCGCTTCGGCGACGTCAGTATTCTTCGAAGTTATTGTGGACGGCCCCACGCCCGCCGACTCGATCACGCTCAACAAGATCGGCGATACCCCGACTACCTACAACGTGATCGTAACCGGCGACGCGGTGTCGTCCTCCGAGGGCAGCGGACAGGCCTTCGTCGGCGGATCGCAGAGTCGCGGCCTTGACGTGAGTTTCGCTGACACCGCCACCGCTGGCCCGCGAAGCGGCACCATCACCGTTGACAACACCGACCTGACTTCCGCCGCAACAGGCCAGGGCTCAGCCGACGGAGATGACGTCATCGATATGACCGCCGACGTCCTGGATCACGCCCAAGCGTCGTTCAGCGACGCGGCTGACCAGGGCACGTTGACCATCGACTTCGGCAGCGTTCTGCTGGGCGCCGGCGCTCAGACCATCGCATTCACTATATACAACCTGGAAGCCACCGCCGGCTTCACCGCCGACTTGGACCTTGATTCCATCGCCGGCAGCGGCGATACAGCGACGCTGTTCACTGATCTGGCGGCCGTCAGTGACTTGCCGGCGGGGCAGGGCCAGCAGTTCATCGCATCATTTGACCCCGCCGCCGGTGAGGGCTCCTATCAAGCTGTCTACACCATCAGCGTGTCCGACGAGGATCTCCCCGGTGCCCAACCCGGCAATGACATGACGTTGACACTAATCGGTCAAGCCGAAGGGCCGATCCCCACCCTTTCCCAGTGGAGCACGGTTGCGATGGCGCTGCTCCTCATCACCGGTGGAACGATTGTGTACCGCCGGCGTACGGGATTCTCACACCGCCCGGGCTAACCGGAATAATTCACCGCGGAGACCGCGGAGGCCGCAGAGTATTATATGGGAAGAAGTTACAGGCGAATTCCAGATCGTCTCTTCGTGACGGTGTGTCTCTCGTTAGTTCGGCGTTGACCTCCCTGACCTCTCATCCATCACCTCTCTGCGATCTCTGCGTGCTCCGCGGTGAATTGTTCTGGCTAGCGCGTTTCGATTGACTTGATCTCGATGTTCAACCCGGTCATCAGATCCAGGATGGGCAGGGCCATCTCTCCTACGGCGGTATCCTTCAGCGACGACGTGGCCAACGCTATCCGCGCCGGACTGCAATCCGTCTCACCCAAGGCCGCATCGAAATCGATCCACCGGCCGCCGATGTGAAACTGCGTCCACATGTGGAATCCGAAGACGTTCTTCTTGCCGACGAAAGCCGGCACGTAGGCCAGGCCCACCACCACGCGCGAGGGAATCCCGCGGGCCCGGCCAAGGGCCGCCAGCAGAACCGCGTGCTCGGTGCAATCGCCCTCGCGCTTGCGGCACACTTCGCTGGCCGTCGCAAAGCCGATATTCAGGTTCTTGTCGACGATGACGTCACTCACGTAAACGCGCAGCTTGTCGGCAACCGCGTAGGGACTTGCCGCGTCCCCAGCCGCCTCCTGGGACATACGGACCAGCAGCTCGTCTTTGCTGTTCAACGCCGGCGTGGCTGCCAGGAACTCCTCCATCTCCGCACGCCCCGACCGCTCCCTTACGGTCGCGGCTCGGATGTCTTCGCTTCGGACTACCGCCTTGCTCAAAGCGTCGTGGTCCAGACGCCGGACGTCGACAATAACGGATTTGCCCGAATGATCCCGGGTGCTCTGCATGGAGGTGTCCGGTAGTTTGGGAATCTCCTGCTGGGCACCGGAGACGCGCAGTTCATACACAATGCGCTTGGCAGCGGCGCGATCGATGGCCTGATCGATCTCCACCAGGGTATTCACGAGAAACTCCGGAGCGTCGAACTCTTTCAACGCGGTCGCACGATCCACCCGTATGAACTTCAAGACGAATCCGCCGAGACTCGTTTCAGCTTGCAGCACCTGTCCCTGATCGTCCACAAACGCAACCGAATCCACTTCGCCGGCGCCTATCTCTATGGTCGACACAACTCTAAAGGCGTCCCGCTTCACGCCCAGATGGTCAATCTTGACCCGTTCGCCAACCACCGTCCTGGCTTTCACCGGCCCGTCCACCCGCATGCTCGGTTCATATAGATACAGGTCGTACGTGGTGCCCGGCTCAAACCCATGCTCGATACTCGCACGAAATACGCCCCAGGCCATCAGAGCCCCCTCGGGGAGCTTGGCTGTTTGCCTGGTGTCAAACCCGAACTGCGAACTGATGACCTGTACTTCGCCCGCCTGGATGCGGCCTCGAGTCTTCATGGCCGTCCGGCCCAGTTGCATAACGGTTTCGAAGGAAAGGGGCACTCCAGCCACGGTCTCGCGGGTAGACTGCTCCATCCTCACCGAGACGGCACGCTCCGCCCGCCCCAGCTTGAAGATTGTCAACAGCGACGTCGCAATCTCGTCCCCCTCCCGCGACATGGTGCTGTGAGCATATCCAGCTTTGGCGCCCGAAAGTTCCACGATCATCCAATCGTCGATAAACCGCCCCTGGGGCGGGTCGAGATAATTGATGGGTTTGTCAGAAGCAGCAACCGGGCCATACAGCAAAAAGCACAAGAACACCACTAAGTGAGCATGCGCAATTCCGCGTCGCCAATCCGAGCGGCGACACTGAGGGAACAAATCCGAGACGCGACCGTAAGGGAGCGGGCGGCGCGTGTCGAGGTCGGCGCCCGCCAGCGCATGGTCGTTCAGGCAAGTGTGCCGCGACACCATCAACCTCCCAAAGACTATTTGCGGAAGAAGCTTCTTATCGCGTATCCGGTGGCGGCGCGACCGGCTTTGGCAAGAGAGCGGACCAGGGGGATGTTCTTGGGACATACCTTTACACAGTTCTGAGCATTGCCGCAATCTGCGATGCCCCCGGGGCCGGCCAGCACCGCCAACCGCCGGTCGGCCTCGAACTTGCCCACGGGGTGCTCGTTGAAGAGAACAGCCTGACTGATGGCGGCGGGGCCGATAAACGCCGACTTGTCGTTAAACTGTGGACAAGCCTCAACACAGCACCCACAGGTCATGCACGTAGTGAGCGGATAAGCCTCCTCCTGGCCCTCCTGTGAGATCTGCGGCCCCGCGCCCCGATCAGAATAGCCGTCTACGGACAACCATGCACGGACCTTCTTGAGCGATTCAAACATCATTGAGCGATCGACAAAGAGGTCCCGCACCACCGGGAACTTCGACATCGGTTCCAAGGTGATTTGATCCGGCCGATCTTCCAGCAGCCGCTCAACCAGAGCTGTGCAGGCCTGGCGCACGACCCCGTTTACCCGCATGGTGCACGCCCCGCAGACTTCCTCGAGGCAATTCGCGTCGTATACCACCGGCGTGGTCTTCCTGCGCTCGATCGTAACCGGATTGGCTGCGATTCGCAGGAGCACGGTGGTCATGTTCATCCCCGGCTCATACTCAACCGAGAACTTCTCCCAGCGCGAACCGGCATGCGGGTAAGCCTGTCTTTTCACGGCCACGGTAAAACACTTCAACATGCCATCACACCTTCTGCAATCGATGGGTAATCCAAGCCGCGCCCGTAAGGAAGCGGTTTGCAGGGGTATCAAACGCTTTCGTTCGGCCGCTCCCTCACGGTGGCAGCTCGGTTCAGCACGACCCATCAGATCGCGTGCGTCGCAGCACTAGTTCTAATCTAAGCACTCACCACCGGCTCTGTGAACACATCCGGCCCCGGCGACTTCCGATCCTCCGCCAACCGCTCCTTCCACACCTGTTCGATGATTTCCGCGCCTTTCATACCGTATGTGCGGGGTCGCGGCGGTATCAGCGACGTATCCACCTCCTCGTAACTGAACCGCGGGCCATCGGAAGTATGTTCGGCAATAGTCGTCTTGAGCCACTTGTCGTTATTCGCCGCAAAAGCCTCGCACCACGCCACTGCCTGTCTCCGCAGCCCATCCGGGCTTTCCGCATCCAGCGGTTTGATCTTGAACTCGGGCTTGTAGTGAGCCCCGCGGCATTCGTCACGCAAGAGGGCGCCCTGAGCGATCACGCGCGCCAGCAGAATCATATCGCCCAGGGCCCGCGTGAAACTCAAGTTCTGGTTGGTCCACCGGCCGGTATCGCTCAGCGCGACATTCTCGTACCGCTCTTCAAGCTCTCCGATCTTCGCCAGAGTCTGCTCAATCTGTTTGTTTTGGCGAACCACCGTGACGTTCCGCGTCATGGTGTCGCCCAGCTCCTGGTGCAACACATAGGGATTCTCGTCCCCCTGCCCGCTGATCAGTCGATCGACCGCCTCCGAATGACGTCCCACCTCAGCCTCAAAGAGCGACGGCGGCTGGTCCGCCGCACTGCCCCGGCTGGATGCCATATGGTTCTTCACAGCGGGAGCCACGATCATCCCCGAGAAGATACAGCTCAAGAGCGAATTGGCTCCCAGCCGATTGCCCCCATGATACTGATAGTCCGCCTCCCCGATGACAAACAGCCCCGGCACATTGGTCTGATGATTACGTGGCGAGCCGCTGACCAGACCGCCGCTGCGCTGGTCTTTTTCGTAATCACACCACAGCCCGCCCATCGAGTAATGCACCCCCGGGAATATCTTCATCGGCGCCGTCCGCGGATCGGTGGCCTGGAACTTCTCGTAGATCTCCAGAATCCCTTCCAGCTTCTTGTGGGTCTCGGCGGGAAGATGGGTCAGATCCAGATAAACACAAAGGCGCCCCGGCTCCACGCTGAGCTCTTGATTCACACAGATGTCGAATATCTCGCGCGTGGCGATATCACGGGGCACCAGGTTTCCGTACTTCGGATAGCGCTCTTCAAGGAAGTAGTAGCGCTCCGCTTCCGGAATGGTGCTCGGGTCACGAGCGTCCTGCGGCTTCCGCGGAACCCACACCCGGCCGCCCTCCCCGCGGGCACTTTCGCTCATCAGCCGCAGCTTATCCGTCCCCGGGATCGTGGTAGGATGTACCTGAATAAACTCGCCGTTGCCGTACTTCACGCCGGCCTGGTACGTCCGGCCGGCAGCGCCGCCGGTGCAGATCAAAGACATGGTGCTGCGCCCGTAGATCAGCCCGCAACCACCGCTGGCTACCACCACCGCATCGGCGGGCAGCGCGCGAATCTCCATGCTTATCATGTCCTGGACCACCACGCCCCGGCACACGCCGTTGTCATCGAGGATCGGCCCCAGAAACTCCCAGTACTCGTATTTTTTGATGAGCCCCTCGACTTCCCATCGCCGACATTGCTCGTCCAGGGCGTAGATTAGCTGCTGCCCCGTCGTCGCCCCGGCAAACGCGGTGCGCTTGAACATGGTGCCGCCGAACCGCCGCTGATCCCGAAAGCCCTCCGGCGTACGGTTGAACGCCACACCCAAACGGTCCATCAGGTCGATGATCCGAGGCCCCCAGTCACACATCTCTTTCACCGGCGGCTGATGCTGCAGGAAATCACCGCCGTACACCGTGTCATCGAAATGCAGCCATTCGCTGTCGCCAAGTTCACGGGTGGCATGGTTGACTGAGTTGATGCCGCCCTGAGCGCACACGCTGTGCGACCGCTTCACGGGCACCATGCTGATCAGATCGACTGCGATGCCGGCCTCACCCAGCCGCATGGCCGCCGCCAGTCCCGCCAATCCGCCGCCCACTACCACGACCCGCTCTCTTGCATTCGCCATGATGTTTACTCGGGATGGTCCGTAGTGGTGACAAATGACGAACCCACATCCAAAGGTGCATCAGCCAGCACTGAATCGCCCTGAAACTCCTTGAATCCTTTCACCGCACTGAGCCCTGCGATGCCCAACACAACGCCGAACACGGCACACACATAACCCGCGATGCGTTGCGACGACGGACCGATGGTAACGCCCCAGGTGATCAACGAGGTCCAGATGCCGTTGGCCAGGTGATAGACGGTCGACAACACCCCAATAGCGTACAATATCGAAACCGGAAACCCGAAGATGGTGTGCCGCATCGATTCCGCCGCGGTGATCGCAGCCCGGCCCGCTTCGGGGTCGAAGAAGCCACCCCCCAACCCCTTGCCCAGCCAATGCATGTGCCAGACATGATAGAGAATGAAGACGAACGCAATGCCACCGGTCACGCGCTGCAGCGTGTAGCGAACATTACCGCCGTAACGGTAGGTGCCGACGTTGGGCTGACCGCTGAGCCAGATATGCAGCCCCAGCACGGCATGAAACAGAATCGGCAGGAAAATGCCCAGGATCTCCACGGGAACCAGCAGCGGCCCCAGCGCATGTATCCGGTCGACGTTTCTCTGAAACTCCTCCCCGCCAACATTGATCGTCGCGTTTACCGACAGGTGCACCACCAGGAAGACGCCGATCGGAACCAGCCCGCTGAGCGAATGCAGCCGGCGGATCAAGAAATGATGCCGCTGAGCAATCGAATCCACGTCAACCGCCGCCTCACCCACGGTTCAACCACCTTTCCGCACAGGCTGTCCCCGAGCCGCGGGGTTCAGCCCGCGCGCCTCCCGCCCCCCAAGCATCCACTTCCATCGTCGCGCATATATAGTAGTATTGTGCTGGCTTCGTCAACCATCCGCCGTGCGGCGTATGGCACCGTTGGAGCTGGAGCGATCAGCCGATCTACCATGCAACCCACCCGATTGATACGGTTTCCGGGAACGCCGCGCAAGCCTCATCCGCTGGGGCCCCTGCTCACCCGCGAGCGCGTTGGCCACACCGTCAAATCGCGAGTCTTAGCACTATGCCTGCTGATCGCCGTCGCAACGCCCCTGATCGTCGCTGCCCGACTCACGCCGGACCCCAGCGGCACCGGAACGCATCGCCAACTCGGCTTCCAGCCCTGCACCGTGCTTGCTGCTACGGGTTACCCCTGTCCCACCTGCGGCATGACCACCGCCTTCGCCCACACCGTTCACGGCCAATGGGCGGATGCCTTCCGCAGTCAGCCCATGGGCCTACTCCTGGCGGTGGCAGCCATCATCTGCGTCGGCGCCGCCGGGGCCACGCTCGTCACCGGCCGCCACTGGAGATTCAACTGGTACCGAATCTCGCCGCTCAAGACAGCCGTCGTGATTCTGCTCTTGTTCGCTGCCGCTTGGGCCTACAAAATCATAACCGTAGCCGCGGAGGCATAATTCTTGTGGACATCAGAAATCGAAAAATTCTACCGTGGATGTACACGTCATGAACAGAGGAATCAGAAGCGCGTTGGTCATTTTGGCCGCTGGGGCCGTCACCGGGTGCAACTTGCTGCTGCCCTTCATCTTCGTCGGCGAACATAAACGCACCGTCCCCGCCGAATTCCACAAACTCGAGGGAAAGCGAACATTGGTCATGGTCTGGGCTCAACAAGCGACCTTGTTTGACTACCCCCACATTCGACTGGAACTGGCTACCTATGTCGCCGACAACATCGCAGCCGGCGTCAAGCACTGCGACATGGTCGACCCCTCAGCCGTGGAGCACTTTCTGCAGCGGGACCTGGACGCCGCAGTAGACCCCATCGGCACCGGAAAGCACTTCAAAGCCGACTTCGTCGTGTACGTCGAATTGCTGGAATTCCAGATCCGGGCCCCCAACACGCCGGACCTGGTCCAAGGCCGAATCAAGGCCTCCGTCATCGCATTCGACCTCAACGCCGAGCCGGACGAGATCGCCCAGTACACACTAGCTCCTGTCCGAGTCCTTTACCCGGAACATCAGCCGCTGCTCATGTCCTCCCGCAACGCGTTGCTGGTCCGCCGAAACACCTACGAGAAGTTCGCCGAGACGGTGGCCCGCAAGTTCTACGAACATCAGGTGGATCTGTAGCGTGACTGCGACGAGTTGCCCATCGCTCCGGCCCCCCGCCTTTCTGACCGTGTGCGTGCTCATCCTCACCGCGCTCAACGGCTGCGGCTACTCCGGCGGCGAAGCCCTCTTCATGTTCGGCCTGTTCCAACGTCCCAAGATCAAGGCCGAGTTCAAACTCACCGCAGGCCCCGTCGTCGTCCTGGTCGACGACTTGCGCGAACACTGTTACTGGCCCGAAGCAACAACCATCCTGGCCGAACAGCTTGCCGAACAGCTTAAAGAACACAACGCCGCAAAACTCCTCATCCCTCACGCCGCGCTCCAACGACTTAGACAGTCATATCCGAACTTCGACGAGCTTTCCTATCGCAGGATAGCCCAACTCCTGCATGCGGAGCAGGCTATCGCCGTGGAGGTCCGCTCCTTCTTCGCCACGGTCGACCCCACCGACGCCACCGCCGCCGCCAGCATGTCCGCAGCCATCAAAGTCATCGACGCCCGCGAGGAAACCCAACAATCCAAAGCCCGTCTCTGGCCCAGGAGTCCGGGCGGAAGGATCTTCCAGGCCGAAATCTCCGCCGACCGGGTCGCTCGCGCCAAGACGCGCAAAGGCATCCTCGAAGTGCTCACCGGAGCCCTGGCCGAGAAAATGGCAAAGAGCTTCTACGACCGCAAGATGGACGACTTCGAAAAGCAATAATGCGAGCCCTCCACCTTTTCGACGACACCGCCGATTGGGAACAGCGAATCGCCGTCACCCAGCTCCTTAGCAGGATTCCGGCGGACGACGGTGCCCAGATACTCGCTTCACTCGATGTTCGGACCCCACCTTGCGATTGGTTCGTAGCGCCACCCCTTGTGGGTGGCGCACGCTTATCCAAGGGCGCCCGCATCGTGCGCACTCCAGCGCGCTTCGGCCTGGAATTCACCGCCGCCCCGGCCCTGAGGCGCCTGCTCATCACCCACGGCATCGACATCGTGTTCGCATGGGGTACCCAGGCAGCCGTCGCCGCCGGCTCCGCCCGAGCCGGCAATTGCGCACTGGTGATCGAACGTTTCGCCCCCAACATCACCGACGCCGAAGCGAAATCCATCAAATCGATCGCCCACCAGCCCAAGTTCGCCGTGGCCTGTTCCAGCGCAACCGTGCGCCGCCGAATGATCGAAAAAGGACTGCCCGTCCCGACCTGCGTCGTCATCCGCCCCGGTGTCGATTTCGCCGCCATCAACGCCGCCAGGAAGGACGAATCTCTCCGCCAGGACCTCGGCCTCAAACCCCACGAACGTATGGTCTTGGCTTCATATCCCCTCACCCGAACCGGGGGGCTCGATCGTATCGCCTGGAGCGGCCACCTGCTCAACTTCATACAACCGGGTAGCCGGATGGTGCTCTTCGGCACGTCACCGGAATGTAAACGTGTTCAAGAGCTGTCAAAGACCATGTCCCACCCCAACGCGAACGTGTGGGCCGGCTCGAACCAGCGCTACGAAAACCTCATCGCCATATCCGACTGCCTGGTCATCACGCCGCTCGGCGATGTGTCCACCACCCCCATCGCATGGGCGATGGCCGCCGGTGTGTCCGTAATCGGCTCCGCGGTCTACGCTATCGCCGAGTTGATCGCTCACAAGCACAACGGCCACCTCATCAAACCCCAGCGCGGACCGAACATGACCATCAGAATCGCAGCCGCCTTGAAGCAGATCGACGCCATGACCAAAGAGAAGGAAGTCGCCCGCGGCCAGGCCTACCAGGTATTCGGCGTCCGCCGATTCGCCGACCAGCACCTGCAACTCTACAAAAACCTCACCACCGGCAACGACCCCGGGAAAGACATCACCGACTCCGCCGTCGAAACCTGAACCTGAGTAACCGTTAACAATCCTGAATAATCGTTGATAGTCCTGTGGCAATCCGAGCCGCGACCGTAAGGGAGCGGTCGCACGGAGTCGAGGTTGGCGCTCGTTCGCGTACGGTCGAACACCCACGACGCGCCCAAACCGCTGAACCCATCACCCCCGACCACGCCGCCGCGGCTTGGTCTCCTGATGGATCGACCAGATATGGTCAGGCATGACCCGCGGTCGCCCGTCCCGCCCGATGCAGGCCAGCGTCGTGGCCGCTTCCGACTTGAGCTCCCCGTCACAAAGCAACCGATACGAGTGATCGATGCGCGTCCGGGTGAACCGCTCGATCGACGTCTGGACGGTCACCACGTCGTCGTACGCGATAGGTTTGAAGAACCGGCACGACAACTTAGCCACGACAAAGAGCACGCCCTCCGCCTCAAGATCACGATACCTGATCCCCCGGGCCCGAAGCGCCTCGGTCCGCGCTTCTTCTATATACTCAAAGTACTTGGCGTGATGCAGAAACCCCATCGCGTCGCATTCAGCGTACCGAACGCGAATCTCATGTTCATGAACGTCGGACGAACCGCCCATCATTCCTCCATCTTTCGAACGCGCCAGCACGATCCCTCCAACATGACAGCACTGATTCCCCCACGAATTCTCCCCCAAAGCCCACGGATTGCAATCCGTGGGCTCGTGGGATCACCGTCTCACGACCTCTCCTTCAAGGGTTGTCCACCGTTGTAGCGCTGTCATACTGATACAAGAAATCAATGGAAATCAACGATACCACCAAACGCCGCGCAGTAATCCTCGCGTTCGTCGTTTTCGCCCTTGCCGTCATCACAGGCCTTCCTTCGCTCCGCGGCGGCTTCCTTGCCGGCGACGACTACCACCTCGTGCTCAACCACGTCCTGGTGAACCACCCATCAGCCACCCACGCATTTCAGTTACTCACCATCGTCCATCGCGACCTTTATCAGCCCATCCCCATGATCAGCTTTTCCCTTGATTTTGCCATCCTAAACGCCCTGGGTCTCCAACCCACGCCCCAAGGCCCTCACGCCGGCGCCTGGGTGTTCCACCTCACAAACATCCTAATCCACGCAGCAAACGCCCTCCTGGTGCTGTTGCTGATGATGCGCCTGACGAGCCGCCTGGCCGTCCCCATCACCGCCGCCGCACTCTTCGCCATCCACCCGCTGGCCGCCGAACCCATCGCCTGGCTCAACGGCCGCATGATGTTGCTCAGCACTTGCTTCACGCTCGCAACCGTCATCACCTTCGACCGGTGGGACAGAAAACCAAGCCTTTCACGGGCGGCTATTGTCATCATCTGCACCTTCCTCGCTCACATGAGCAAGGTCAGCGTTGCCCTGCCGGTTCTCGTCGCCGTCTGCCCGCTAGCGCAGCATCGCAAGCCGGCCAAGCGCTGGTGGGTCATGTGGCTGGTAGTCGCCGTCATCAGCGGCCTGTTCACCATCCTCAACATCGGGTCCAGCAGCGAGATGTTCGCCGAAGCCGAAGGAGAAATGGGAGGCCCCAAAGCGATCTATTGCCTCCTCGCCCTCGCCCAATACTTCCGGCAGTACCTCTTCCCCATCGGGCTCTCCGTCTGGTATCCGCCGCCGCCCTACGTCAGTTGGACCGATCCCGAACTCCTCACCGCCGCCGTCACCATCACCCTGATAGCCCTTCTGGCGCTAGCATCAGCTTCTCGGACACGCATCGGGCTACTGGGGCTGCTCTGGTTTTTCACCGCCGTTTTTCCGACACTCCCCGTTGTGCCGGCCCGCCGGGCCATCGGTGCCGATCGCTATGTATATCTTCCCAAGATCGGCCTGGCCTGGATCACCGCCGCCGCACTCGTTGCCATCTACATCTACGCCCGCAGGAACATTTCATCTGCCCGGCGACGCAGCGCCGTTCTGGTGAGCCTGGTCACGGTCGCCACCGCCATCGGCGCCGTCTTCGTCGCCGTGTCCTGGAGAACTCAAGGCTACTACCGCAACGATATCGCCGCCGCCTTGCGAAACATCGAGACCAACCGCGACTTCCCCGGCGTCTACAAACAGGCTGCCTGGGCTTACTACCGGCACGGGCAGTATGAAAACGCCATCGACATCGCCGTCGAAGATCTGCAACGTCACCCCAAGGAGATGGCCTGCGAAGTCTACCAGGTCATCGGCATGAGCCGGTTCCGGCTCGGCCGATACGACCAGGCCCTGGACGCGCTCCACAAAGCCATCCAAGCCGACCCCGACTACGGAAAATGCTACTCACGCCTGGCCCAGATCCAGGCCCACCTCAACCGGCACCAGCAAGCTATCGCCAACTACGAACGCGCCATCGAAATCATGCCCTTCTACAACCCCGGCCTCATCCCCCTTGCATCTCTATACCGGACCGTCGGCCGAACCGAAGACGCCGTCGCCACATACACGAAAGCCGTCCGGAACAACCCCTACGAAGTCCCCGCACATCTGGGACTCGCCGAAATCGACATCGAGCATCAACGATACAACGATGCAATCAAGCGACTCCAGAAACTGCTCGGCTGGATGCCCGAGAACGCCGTCGCCCGTACCAACCTGGGCGTTGCCTACGAAGCTCTCCATCGATTCACCAACGCCGCCGACGCCTACACCACCGCCCTGCACCACGACCCCCACAACGCTATCGCCGCCGTCAACCTGGCCAATCTCCATCTGCGCCAAAACCGCGTCACAGAAGCCCTACGAATCTACGACGCCCAGATGCCGTACCACGACACCGACGCCGGCTTTCTCATCGCCTACCAGGACTTCGCTCTGAGCATCAACCGCCCCGACCTGACCGCCGCCGCTTTTATTAACGCGTGCAATAAAGTTCCCACCGACGCTAAACTCCGCGTCTGGACGGCCTACACGCTGGCCCAGGCCGGCGACTGCTCGCGCGCCGCCCAACTGCTCCAGCAACACCCCCTTTCCCCTTCGTCCCTCCGTCCCTTCGTCCCTTCGTCCCCTCCTCACGACCACCCCGACCTCACCGTCTACCTGCTCACAAGAACCCTTCTTGCCCTGCATGACAACGACCCCGACACCGCCGCCGACACAGTTGAACAGATACTCACCCTTGAAACCCCCTCGCCCCCCGACGCCCAACAACGACTGATTGACGACTTTCAAAGATTCGCCGTCGCCCATCCCGACAACCCCTGGCCCTACTACCACACCGCCCAGGTGCTCACCGCCCAGAAGAAACCCGACCTGGCCGCGCTCGCCCTCAAGGAATTCACCACCCGTTGCCCGGGCCCCGATTGCCAATCCCGCGCCGAGAAACTCACACCCTAGTTCCCCGTCACGTTCGATTAACGGGTTGACGCCGGCAGTGACTGGACATAGCGGTTGGCCGGAGGTTGAGGCGTATGGAACGGCGGGTAGAATCGGAGGCTACCGTGATTGGGTACGTCGCTCAGGTCCTTGCTGGAGGTATGGAATTGATGGCCACCGGACGATGTGTAGGCGTGGCGCTGGCTGCTGCTGTGTGGCCGTTGGCCGTGGGGTTGCACGGTTGCAGCGGCGGTGCCGATTTCGGAGAGAACGTGTCGCTGCCGCAGGGACAACGGCACGTCGTTAGTGGCGATCTTGTCCAAGGGCACTCGTTGAATCTGCCCGGTGATCGGCCCTTCAATGTAACCGATACGCAGCGCCATTCGGAGGGGCGGGCGACGGCCAGTTCGACGGCAACGGCAACCGGCAGTGCGTCCTGCATGGCCGACGCCTCCAAAGGCGGGTCGGCGGTCGCGGAGTTCCAGATCGGTCACGTGCTCGCCTACGACGGGACATCGCCGTTCCCTGCAACGGTGACTTTCAACGTCGCATACTACTGCACGCTCAAAGGCTACACGCCACAGTATGGTGACAGGCCGTTGGGGCTCAAAGCCTACGTCATGGATTCGGATCGACGCATGTTGGGCAAGATTGTGCTGGCTGAAAGCGATCCCGACCGGGTACCGGATCGCTGGTCGGGCTCGCAGTCTCCTTCGTTTGACGTGACCTTTGAGCCGGGGCTGGCCTATCATCTGGTGGTGGCGGGCCGCGTGGAAGTGTCAGGTGATGACACTATGGGGGCGGTCGCGACCTTGAATATGCGGTCGCTCACTATTCAGATTGTGCCTCAACGTCTAGAAACTAGAGACTAGAAACTAGAGAGTAGCGTTCCATGTCCTGTACCCGCTCTGACGAGAATCCCTTCTCGTCACCATAGCGATCGGACCGAGAAAGGATTCTCGGTCCAGCGGTTACCCGCTCTGACGAGAATCCCTTCTCGTCACTATAGCGATCGGACCGAGAAAGGATTCTCGGTCCAGCGGATCTAGTCACTAGTTTCTGATTTCTAGTCGGTCAGACGTTGTAAGAACCTCCGGCGGCGACGGTGCTGAGCGCTTTGGCGAAGTCGAAGATGAAGATCATGGTGGAAGCGCCGGTCAGCAGGACGATGACCGTGATGCAGATGGCCACGAAGGTGTGGCCTCGGACCGGGGCGTTGGACTTCATGGTGGCGATGATGTGCGGCCGGGCCAGGATGAGCATGGAAACCAGCACGGCTGCGATGGTCGGCCAGATCGATATCGAATGGATGTAACTGTAAAGCCAGACCGATCGCGAGACCGGTCCGGAGGCTTTACCGGCGATGGCCCAGATGAAGTGGCCTCTCATGTGGTAGCGGCCGCCGGTGACGAAACCGTTAGGAGCATCACCGCCCAGGTACCAGTAGCTGAAAGTGTAGCCGACGAAGTTGGCCAGTCCCAGGACGATAATCCAAAGGAGAATGCGGTTGCGGCCTTGACGGTCCATGCGGGTATGGTGCGGGCCAGGCCCCGTGTGTCAACGCCAGTCGCGATTTCTTGATGAGAGATGCGGCGGGCCCCCTTTGATTCAGCAATCAGCGTTTGGTACAGTGATTCGCCAAGCGGATGTCGTGCCGCTGAATGTGATGAGCAGACCTTTTTGCGGAGGGAGAGAATGACACGGGTTTTCCGTGAAACTGTGATCTGCGTCAGAGCGTGTGAAGTGCTCCGCGCTTGCGCTTGGAGCTCTGAGGGCGGGGCCCGGCATTTCAAACATCGGGATTCCGCCAGACATGTTCTCCCTGAAGCGATGGGTGAGCGACGGGACTTGAACCCGCGACCCCCAGGACCACAAGCGGCCTGGTGGGCTCGACGTGGGCCGTAACCTCAATTTTGATGCTACCAGAGCGGGTAGTACTCTGCAAGTGTTGCATCGATTTTAGTGATTTGCACCCGGTTTCGGGTAGTCTACCCGGCAGGTGGCACAGGTGTGGCACTCTGGACGTGACGGAGACTACGCACGCTGGTCGCTCTGACGGTTTCGGATGTCCCAAACCACCGCCGGGTCGCGATCGTCGCACAGGCGTCACTGGAGCGTGTCAGGGAAAGCTCTGAGAAACGAAACGACCCGCCGCCGTGCGAAGATGCCCGTCGCCGCGGTCAGCAGCAGCGCCCGCCTTCCGCCTGCAGCGCTCGTGGCTCATAGCGACGCCCAAAACAAGATTGCGAGTGCGATCAGACCCACGATGAAGACCATGATACTCAGCCAAAGGCCACCCATTATTAGCAGCGTCCGCCGTAATGACCGCTGAGCCTCGGGTGACGGACATTTCTCTCCACACGAAGGGCACACTGTCGCGTTTGGCGACACGCGGTGTCCACAGGTTCGGCACTCGGGAAGATTAGGGGGTACCTGTTCTGCCGGTTCTCGCCGCTTGTGTTCGCGTGCATCCGCCCGCTCTAATTTGCGCGCGGTAGCCTGCGCTTGCCGCCGGGCCCATACCTTCGTTTCGTATTGTTTGATCTCTTCGGCGGCCGCCTCTCGACGCCCTTCAGCTTCACCGACTAAGGCCGGATACGCCTTCCAGTTGATCGGCACCCGACACACCTCACACACCAGCCGCTTGCCCACCTGGCCCCACTCCAGTTCGATCACCTCCTGGCACCCCGCACAGCGGATTTTGAGGGTCTTTGTAGGCGTTTTCTTTTCCATGGCCTCATCGCAAACAGCGCCCGGGCCGGTATCCGTAGTACCTGGCGTCGATCTCGGTATCAAAACCGATGAGGTCGGCATCAGTGATCTTCTTCCCCGACGAGCACGCTGACTCATGGAAGAGCTTCAGCTTGCGCGAGCCCATGTAGGGGGCCTGCTGCGCCTCGGCACCGTACTTGGGTAGGTATGGTGTTTCATCGAAGGGCTCCAGGACGAAGACCGTTTTCGTCCCGGCAATCACGGCGGACCAGGCCTTCCGGTCCGATACCAGCATGAGGCCGGGAATGGTTAAACGCTCACCTTCGGACAGGTTCAAGTTGTTCAGTCCGCGAATCCATAAACCCTCTCCGTGCAGGTGCAGCGGTACCAGAAATATGTTCTGACTCTCCCTCCTGCGCTGTTGGTTCTCCCTTCGGATGGTCGCGTTTTGTATGCGCCGGTGAGCCCCCCGCAAACTTGTGCGCCCGGTGACGGCGACTCCCCGCGATGCTTCCTCTTCAGCCAACTTGCTTCTCTGGATCACCAACATTTCGCCGTTGGGGTCGACCTGGATCACCCTGCAGGTTTCGAGACGACCGAGCGAGCCAAGGGCCAGCGGGCTGCCCGATCCCAAAAACAGTTCATGAGGCTGTTTACCTTCAAAACTGGCAATCTCTTTCCGCCGCTTCGCCCTCTGGCGTCGGAAGTCGGCGCTGCTCTGATACCGGTCCTTGGGGGACTTGAGGCGCTCTTTGATTGCAGCGATTCGGCGGTCCTGGCCCTGCACGGCGCGGGCTCGGTACCCACTGATCTGCTCTCGCTCGATAGTCGCCGCCTTGGACCTCACCGTTTGCCCAAGCGAGCACGTCGAGTCTGCCGCGGTCACCACCAGGAATATCAGGGCGATGCGCGCGGCTGCCTCCAGTCGATTCGGCCTCCTGTCCGCCAGGGCTCCAAGGCCGGTGGCAAAGCTACGGCGCTCCGGCTTCATCCAGCGGATTCTGCGGGTGTCGGACTTGGACATGGTCACCTACCTTTGGGACCGGTCTGAGTGGACCGTTGGTGGTAGGTGAGACCAACAGCCCAGCTCAGGCCGTCTAGCGGCGATCAACCGCTGACCCAAGACCACGATTATACACTAACACGGGCGAATCAGAAGGCGCCCGTCACTCATTCATCGGACGCACGGCTATCGTCGCACACGGGCAGCGGGAATGCGTCTGAGAAGCTCTCGTCACGCGCGCATGACGCGCGAGGCGGGAAGGGACAGCTTCAAGCGACGCGACGAAAAATCGCCACGCGTGCGACGCGCGAGCACTCTTCGCACTATCTTTCGCTGGCGTGGCAGTCTTCAAAGACGACCTTCAACCGGTCCTCGGTAACGCCGGCACTTCGTCCGCGGGATCCGGCTCAGCTTCCTTACGCCGTTCCTCCGCCAGCTTCTCCAGCATGTCGGGATCGCCGGCTTGGGTCGCCGGGTCGTCGAACCACGTGATCGTCGCGGGATCAATCGCCTCGGGCCGGTCCTCCGCCAACTTCTCCAGCAAATCGGGGTCGTGCAATTTCATCAACTTGATCATTCTGACTTTCTCCTTTGCCGGCTATCCTGGACAAGGCCGCCGGCGATGCGTAGCATACGATTGATTGGTATGAATGCGGATCTTGTCCAGCATTCGTCTCCGGGACACCCGCTGATAAACGGGTGTCTTTTTTTTCGCGCCGCGTCGGTCATTTCTTGGACGCGGTTGCGGTTGCCGGTTTGCCCTTCTGACGCCGCTGTTCCCGGGCCTCATCGTCGAGGAATTCAAGCCCTATCGTCGTTAGCTGATAGCCATATCCTTCGGCGAACGGCGGCGGGTCCAGCTCGCGACCGGGATCGGAAACGCGCAGGTACGCCCGCGGGTAAGCTTGCCCCGTTTGGATCCGAATCGTCACCAGCGACCCGTTCGCGTTTTTGTAAGTCATCTCCTGCAACAATTGCGCCGCCAACTCCCCGATGTAGCCCCTCGCAGCCAGCGCATCCGCCACGCTTGGCAGCTCAGGGTCCTCGGCCCAAAGCAGCGGGGCCGGCACGCGGTTCAAGGCCATCCGCTGAGTGACCGTCGTGAAGTGTTTTGCATCGGCGTCGAACTTTTCCGTGTCCACGTCGACGCCTTCGTTCCAACGCTGGACCGACCTGAGAAACAACTTGTGTACGTCTGCGAGAATGAATGGCATGGAACTTGTCTCCTCTATCGGGCCAGTCAATTTCTCCCGCCGGCACCAGCCGGTCGAGCGTCCGGCGTGGCCCTCACGCACGCGACGCCCGAGACGGGTTTTGACAAACTCTACAATGGGCCTGGCCTGCGCCGGCGCCCCGGCAACAGAGACCAGTCCATTTCGTTGGGACGGCCCTGGAGCACGCGGTATTCGTCGGCGTCCATGCGATCGGGTTCGCAAGGCGGATCGGTAGGCTTGCCGATGCCCCACAGCAGCAGCAACTTGACCGCCTGCAGGTTGCCGTCCTCGGCCAACTCGATCAGCTTGTCCACGATCGTGTCCAGCTTCCCGTCCGACAACTTCGCGACTATCAGGGACCGCAAGCGGGCTACTGACCGTGCGTGCGGGTTGCCCGGCCCGCCGCTGTTGCCCTCGGTGAACCGTCCGCAAGCATCGCGTCCGTTATCGCCGTTTGGTGACGGTTGCGTTTTTGTTTTCGGTCGCTGTTTCATTGCCATGATTGTGTCTTGTTCATCCTCGTTCTGTAGCCGCTCACACCGCTTTCAACGGCGTGCCTTCACCGCTTGCGCCGGGTCGGTGCGGGTTTGCCATGCAGCATCGCGAGGAGTCCGTACTCCTGATCAGACAGCCCCGGCAGAACGAGGCCGTCGAGGTGTTCGTCGTAGATCAGCGTGGAGATCGCATCGCAGCCTGTACCGCACCCGCGTTTTTGGCCCGTTATCGAGGGTGGTACACGTGGTACAGACTGATCCTTAATGCGTCCCGTCTTTTTACTCTTCCATTGCTCAAACATTCCCTTCACGTGCATTAGGGAAACGCCTGTACCGCCTGTACCACTTTGTACCGTGGTCATTCGCCACCACCTGCCATATTCAAGCTGATACCGGTGTGATGCCAGCGCCGTACGCCGTCGATGCGAGGGTGTGACGTCCCGATGCCAGGTACCACCGTACGCAATCGTGTGCCGAACAACTCACGCCCGCCCCGAAGGTGCCCACTCTCGTCACACCACAGGGACCACGCCGCCCACAGTTCTTTCCGACCGACACTCAACGCCGGATCGACGATGCAGCGGTCCTCGACAAAGGCCCGGATCGGCGAGACCAGCCGTGCGAAGTCCGCTTCAACTTCCGCTGCGATCGTCGGCTTAGTGAAGCGTTGCCGCTCTCGTAGCCTATGGAGCCCCTCGAGCGCCCAACGAAATATCCCAGGCGACTCCACCGCGATCTTGTCATCCAGGTTGCGGTCCTCCCTGCCGACGAAACTTTGACGGAAGGGTAGGATCAGGACGCGAGACTCGAGCGCATTGGCGTTGTCGCCAAACTTCGGCAACTCGTTCACTGCCAGGGCGAACCTCACCTTGAGCCGTACGGTGACCGGTGGCAGCATCTTGCGATCGATACAGATTGAGTCTTCGCCGCTGATACCCTTCAAGACTTCCAAGACGCTCAGGGCCCGGTCGCCGTGGCCTAGGTGAGCGTCGGGAATGATGGCCACCCTCTTGCCTATCATGGGCCACAAACCAAACCGGTCGCCCAGTGTGGAGAGTCGAGGTGCAACGCAGTTGTCGTCACCGATCACCCGGTGGAGCGTCCGCAGGATCGTACCCTTGCCGCTTCGTGGTCGCCCTTCAGCAAGAAGGATTGCGTGGTACCGAGTGTCGTCCGTAAGGGAGTAACCGAACCACTCCGCCAGCAAATCCACCCGCTCTCCGTCGCCGTCGAAGACCTGGTCGAGGGTTTCAAACCACACTGGGCATTCGGCATCGGGTATGAAGTCGTAAGGCAATGCGAACGGCGAAAACCACTTTGGTGTATGTGGTTGCAGCTTCGTGGTGCCTGATAACGCCGCGTCCAGGTCCAGCAGCCCGTTGCCCATTGCGATCAGGTTGGTGGTCGCAACATTCCGCCGGCCGAGATACGCCGGCTGATCGATATCGAACGGGACAAGAACCACGGAGCCTATACACGCCAAGACATCGCGAGCGTATGACGGCTTAGCCTTCCCGCCGCGATCGTCGAGGTACTGAAGCAGCGTCGCCACCAACTCAGCGGATGGGACAACCCGATACTTCTTACCGTCCCAAACATGGAATTCATCACGCCACCATCGAAGGGTAAAACCATCTCGACCGGTGTGATGCTCATCGATATACATCCGGGCCCAGTCCATCGGACTCAGTGGTGGTGGTGTCTCCGGCGGCTGTGCCGCGTCGACCAGCTTGTGCAGTGCCTCGGCGGGGTCGTCCTGTGCGACGAGGAAATCATCGATGCCGGTCTTGCCGACGCCGATGGCGGGGATTCGCATCACCCGCACGTCGGCGCCCAAGTCGAACAAGACTCCAGATAGACGTGACTCGGCAAGCTGGACATGATCGTTGGTCACAGCGTCCGAATCGAAGGCCACGACAACTCGCTTACCCTTCCACCCGATACACGCAAGGTCTGGGATCAGCTCCCGTTTCCCGTAGGCCCGGCCCGTGTCCGAGCGCTTCCGTCGCCGCTGCCAGCCCCAGACGCCCACAAGGCCGATGCACGGTGTGCCGTGCTGTGACACGCACAACGATTTTTTCTCGCCTTCGGTGATCAAGATTACGCCGGCAACCTCAAGCTGATCCTGGACACCCGGCGGGAAGTAGGCGTGATTCACAGAGCCCTTCGGTGATTCGTACTTGATCTGTTTCCCATCGTCGGCGGTTCGTGGGAAATCCAGCTTCACGCGGCTGTAGATTGGTTCGGTCTCACCATTGCGGCCGTACGGGAAGACCATCGCCTCACCCCAGTCGACATCGCGACGGCCCCACCCGAGGATTTCCTTCACCTGGCCACTGCTGGCGGAGCATATGTCCGCATCGGCGATCGTCTCATCGGTGATCCCGCTGGCGTGCAGCTCATCGCGGTGTCGATCGTTCAGGGTCGTTGCCATCCTCGGGCCTCCTCTTGGTTGGTCTGCTGACATAGCCGTGCCGCCCACTCCGCGAGCACCGTCGCGACATCATGGCGGCCCCGGTGGATTGCCCGATGCAAAGCCGTAAGCAACTGGTGGAGCGTCGCCCGATCCGCGTGGGATAAGTCGATGTGGCGTGCCGTCGTGTACTTTGCTGAAAGGAATTTCGCCGGTTGCAGTCTCCGCGTTCCCGTCGTAGAATGGGTAGCGTTCATGATCTACTGCTCCTGTACTCACCGCCGCGGTCCGACAAACCGCGGCGGGTTTCGTTTAGATGCCAGCCTGGGCGCATGTCTTCTCAGCGCGCTCGACGTCCTGTCGCCGCTGCTTTTCAGTCCGAGACCTTGGTAAAGTAGGTGTATCACTCGGCCGAGACTCGCCGGCCCGGTCTGCCTCAGCCAGGCGCGTGCAGAAGCGCTCCAGCGCCTCGGGCGTCGTGAGAATGCGCCGGCCTGCACGCCAGTAGTCCAGCCGAATACCGTTGACGCCCTTCCTGCACCAACGCCACAAGGTACTTATGTGTGGGCGGTTCGGCAGCAGTTTCGCCGCCGCGTTCAAGTCGATTGCGTTACCGTCAAGTAACATGCGATGAACCTCCGTAGTTCGTACCTACGGAGATTCATAGCGTGTAAGCGGTGGCACAACTATGGACGCCTATGGACGTCTTATGTCAGTCGGTAGCCCGCGCCGGGTTTCGATTTGATGTGGTCTCTGATTTCCTGTGGCATCCGCCCGAGCAGGCGATCGGCTCTCACCCCTTTGGGGAATCCCATTTCCTTTGTCGCTACGAACCCGCCGCCAGCTTTGACAATGGCACCGACCATCGTGAATTGATCGGGTGACAGTGGGTGGGTCGTGCCGTCCAGTTCTACCGTGTAGTTCTTCTCATCGATGTGCAGGATCGGCTGATCGCATTCGCTTCCCGCCGGTCGTTGGAGCGTCGCCGACACTGCCGTCGCCGCTTCGACGACCGTAAGCAGGAATTCCACGCGATGCCAATCCGTAAGCCCGCTGTCGGGATCGAGGACAGCGTCCCACATCGCACGCTCCGCAAGAGACTCACGATATTCGTCTGGCATGGTCTCGACGAATGTGTTCCAGTGAACCTTGATCAACCCTAGTAAACACGCCCGACATTTGTGGGAGATGACAGGGTCATGATACCGGCCGCATGTTATGATGCGGGCCATCAGTTCCCTTCTCCCCACAGGGCTTTGGGGATCAAGAAACTGCTCGGCCTTGATCGTCTCGGCCATCGTTCCCCAGACCCGCACGGCCTCATTATCTTCTGACATGATCCACCATCCTTTCGTCGCGGGCCGGCGGAAGCGGGGCGTCGGGCGATGGTGTTTCCCAACGAGCCCGCTCCGGCCGTTCGTGCGGTAGCAACCCCGCACGCCCTCATGAACTACACTATCCGGTCTTGGCGATGATCTCCACCGCCCTCGCAAGGTTGGCCTCGCAATAGATTTCCGTGACCGCTGAACCGAGCCGGTGCCCCAGGATCGTTTGAGCCGTGTCTATTCCGTAGTCCCGGCGCAGACGGCTTGCCGTATTGTGCCTCAAGCGGTGCGGTGACCAGCGCGGCACACCGGCATCCTCGCACGCGCGATGAATAGCACGACGATACGAACAGACCGTGTAACAGTCGCCCAAGGTCCGGTCCGTGCGCCGCGGGTTTGGTTTCTGGTCCGGCCGGCGATGGATCGTCGCCTTGGCGTAGCGCTCGGCCTCGGCCTCTTGTGGGCTGATCAGGTAGTCGGTGACCGCCCTGCCGGCCAGGAACGGCTGTAGGACGCGTTGGGCCCGCGGGCCGAACAGGATCACCCGCCGATGCCCGTGGTGGGCGGTCTTGTGCGCGGGTGGCGTGCAGCTCCACACGGCGCCCCCGGTGTCCAGGTCGATCGGACGCAGCCCGACCAGCTCGCCGGCCCGGGCGCCCGTCAGTAATTGCAGTTGTACCATTGCCCACACCTGCCGAGATGCGTAGGGGTGGACTACGTCGATATGGGCCTCGGGAACGGGTTTGATTGCGGCCGTCTCTCTAGCCTCGGATCGGCCGCGCTTCAGCCCAGGGACGGCCTGTAGGGATTGATAGACGGACGGCGGGATCAACTCCTCGGCAACCGCCCACTTGAACAGCGACTTGGTTCGCTGAACGTTCTTGTTGATGTATCCACGGCTGTTGCCCGAGTCGATCATCCGTTGACGCACCGCCTTGAGCGCCTTCGGTCCGAACCGCCCGGCCTCGGTATTGCCGTACAACGACACAAGCGGCCTCAGAGCGATCCGGAAATTGCCGATCTCGTCTGACGGCGCACCGTCCGGCCTACGGTAGTACCGTAGGGCGTGTTTCCAAAACCGGGCGACCATCTCGACCACCGTGATCTGATCCGGGGCGATGGGCAGCTCACGTCCGTTGGCGATCCACTCGGCGATGAGCTGGTGGTATCGCTCTTGGGTTTCACGGCGCCCGTAGACGCCCAGGTACATCCGCCGTCCGTTCAGCTCCACGAACCCTTGTCCGGTCGCTTTGTGGTGTCTCAAGGACGGTGTGCGGGGTAGCTTGTTATGCGGCATGATCACGGCCTCCCAGTTGGGAACCGGATAGTACTACCCGGTTCGGTTCTTGGGCTACGGCCGCGCCGTCCTCGGGGACGGGTACACGTAACACACGCGTTCAGCCTAGGTTATGTCGATTCCACCAACGGGTGAGCGACGGGACTTGAACCCGCGACCCCCAGGACCACAACCTGGTGCTCCACCAACTGAGCTACGCCCACCATAGTTTTGCGGCTGGCGGTGTGGGACCGGTTTTCCAGCCGGTCATTTGACCGACCGGAAAGCCGGTCCCACATAGTGCCAGAGCCCCATGGGCTGTCCGACTTCTACGAAGTCTAGTACGATCCGCCTGGGAATTCAATCCGCCGATCCAACGATCCGCTTTTTTGCGACGCTCCGTGCGGGGGGGTATAACCCCAAAGATGTCTGACCAGCACGACCAGACGCATGAACCTTGGACCATCGGCCGGCTCCTGAAATCCACTACCGACTTCCTGCGCCACAAGGGCGTGGCGGAGCCCCGGCTCTGTGCCGAGATCCTGCTGGCCCACACCCTGAAATACCCGCGAATCCGGCTCTACACCCGGTTCGATGAAATCTGCAGCCCGGAGCAGTTGGACCGCTACCGTGAGCTGGTCCGAAGCGCCGCCAGACATACGCCGGTCGCTTATCTGGTGGGAAACAAGGAGTTCTTCTCGCTGAGCTTCGAGGTCACCCCCGATGTCCTGATCCCCCGTCCGGAAACCGAATGCCTCGTTGAACACGCTGTCGAGTTGGTGAGGCGGCGCGATGACAATCGCGTGCACATCCTGGATCTGGGCACCGGCAGCGGATGCATCATCGTTACCATCGCCACGCAACTCTCAAATGTACGCGGCACCGGCACCGACGTATCAGCCGCAGTTTTGGACATCGCCCGCCGCAATGCCGACCGCCACCGCGTCTCCGATCGCGTCACTTTCGTCGAGGCTGACCGCCTGGCCCTGCCCAGGGAGGTCGTTCCCGGCGGCGGCTTCGACATGATGGTCTGCAACCCGCCCTACGTCGCCCAGGCCGACATGCCCGCTCTGCCGCCCAACGTGCGCGATCACGAGCCTCATTCAGCGCTCACCCCCGGCACCGACGGGCTCGATTTCTACCGCTCAATCGCCGCCCAAGGCCACGGTCTCCTGCGGTCCAAAGGCCACATTCTTGTCGAAATCGGGGCGGGCCAAGGCTCGGATGTACGGTCAATCTTCGCCTCTACGGAACGATTCCGTCACCAGGGAACCTACCGCAGCCAAAATGATCCACACGATCGGGTGCTCCACTTCACCAAAGTCTGATACACTGTCCGGCGCCCGCTGACGTGCGACCCCGCTCAGCCACAAGTGTAGCGCCACCCCTTGTGGGTGGCGCCGAAGTTGCTATCGCTAAGTAGAATCGTCTCCGAACGAAAGGGCTTGACACACCGTGGAACATTTCGAAATCAACGGCGGCAATCGACTAAAAGGCACGCTGCAGATAGCCGGCTCGAAAAACGCAGCCCTCCCGATTCTCGCGGCATGCATACTCTGCGAGGACGAAGTCGCCCTACACAACGTGCCCGACCTGGCGGACATCCGTTCCATGCTTAACCTGCTGGGCCGCCTAGGTGTCAAGTCCGAGCGCCACGAGGACGGGTCCCTCCGCGTGCGAGTGGTCGACGAGATGAACTGCCACGCCGAATACGAACTGGTCAGCAAAATGCGAGCCAGCGTGTGCACCATGGGCCCGCTGCTGGTCAAGCGGAAGCGGGCTCAGGTGGCCATGCCGGGCGGATGCGCCATCGGCTACCGGCCGGTCAACCTCCACCTCCAAGGCCTCGAAGCGTTGGGAGCCGAATCCGAATTGGTCGGCGGAGACATGATGCTCCGCGCCAAGAAGCTCAAAGGCACCGAAATGTTCCTGGGCGGGGCGTTCGGTTCCTCCGTCACCGCCACCGCCAACGTGTTGATGGCTGCCGTTCTCGCGGAAGGGCGGACCGTTATCGAGTCCGCGGCTTGCGAGCCCGAAGTGGCTGACCTGGCTGATTTTCTCAACGCCTGCGGGGCTCAGGTCACCGGCCAGGGCACCCCCCGCATCACCGTCGACGGTGTCACCACACTGAAGGGATGTGAACACCGCGTCATCACCGACCGCATCGAGACCGGCACCTTCATGATCGCAGCGGCCATCACCAACGGCGAGCTCGAGCTCATCAACGCCCGGCTGGAACATCTCATCGCCGTCGTCGACCACCTCCGCCGCATCGGCGTCATAATCGAGCGCAGCGAGAAGGGCATCTCCGTCTCCTCCGCTCGCCGCCTGGAACCCGTCGAGATCACCACCCAACCTTATCCCGGCTTCCCCACCGATCTGCAGGCCCAGACCTTGGCGCTGCTCTGTCTGGCCGACGGCAACAGCGTCATCACCGAAAAGATCTTTCCCGACCGCTTCCTGCACGTGCCCGAACTCAACCGCATGGGGGCAAATCTCCGCCGCGAGGGCGGCACCGTCATCGTCCACGGCGTCAAGAAGCTCATCGGCGCTCCGGTGATGGCCTCCGACCTGCGCGCTTCGGCGGCACTGATCCTCGCCGGCCTCATCGCCAAGGGCCAGACCCGCATCAACCGCGCCTACCACATAGACCGGGGTTACCACCGCATCGAGGAGAAGCTCGCCACCGTCGGCGCCGACATCCGCCGCGTCAGCGAATGACACCAGATCCTACCACGGGGGAACCGCAACCACCCGACGTACCGATCCAACCCGTAACCACAAAGCTCACGGATTCGAATCCCCGAAGCCCACGGATTCGAATCCGTGGGTTTCCCGCTTTCAAGCAACTCCCACTGACCCACCTCAGAAAACCCCCTCGTCTGCCACCCACACCACCGCCCCCTCCGCGGTGTGACGACCAATGTAATTCCTCGTGCTCAAGAAATGATTGCGATCTGCAATCGGAACAACCTTGGTGCCCTTGGACCACAGGCTCCCGGATATAACCCCGAGGTCGCTCATGCGACGCGACGCATGCTTCCGTGCAATCCCGAAAAAGTGGCGCGCGGGGTCGGTAATCAGACATCCGCCTTTAGTGCGCCGACCTCGCTCGAGCCGCGCCAGCACATGTGCGTGCATTGCTGACACCGCAAGACCCGCCAGCGGTACGTTCAGAATCGCAAACGCCTTTGTGAGAACGTCAAAGACGATCTGACGCTGCTGTGCATCAAGCACCACGGGCTCGCGTGCCATAACGCGCTTCACGTGCACGTGAAGCTTTTCATCCGACCCTGCCGGTGGGGGATTCCTGTAATCCCCGTCAACGTGAACGCGATGGTGACGTGACCGCCACCCACGCGGGTCCCCGGGCAACCACGTCCCGTAGGTATGTCCGACACAGTGATACCAGTTCTCCCAGGCAAACGACATGAATGTAGTATTTGGCGTCGCACCTGTGATGACAAGTTCAATTTCTGAATCCCACGGATTCGAATCCGTGGGCTTCCGGTTGACGAATCCCCCAAGCCGTCGTAAATGGCGGTAACGGTGCTGCAACGTAGCTTAACCCAGGGCACGACATCCCACGAACGGGTATCTCCAACGTGAACACCGACAAAGCAGGTTATGAACTTCGCGATCACACCGCTGATATCGCCCTGTTCGCCTGGGGCGATTCGCTGGAGTCGCTCTTCTGCGCCGCCGCCGCCGGCCTCTACGCCACCGTCGGCGAATTGACCTGTCACAGCGAGACGCATAACGAAACGCTTCGCTTCCAAGCTGCCGACGTGGAATCCCTCCTGCACGACTTCCTTGCCGAACTCCACTTCCGTCTGGAGACCCAGGATGTGTGCCTGGCTGACTTCAGCTTCACGCGACTTGACGATACCATATTACATGCCACCGCCGACGTGGCCCGAATCGACCGTGACGCATCGATTTTCGACCACGAGATCAAAGCCGTCACCTATCACGAGGTCAACATCATCCGACACGACAACCGTTACGAAGTGACCCTGATCCTGGACATCTGATCATGGACAAGAAATTCGAAGGCACGCTCGAACGCATCGACCAGTATCGCTGGCGCATCCCCCGGTCGCACCACCCCAATATGCGCGTCGACGGCGTGATTTACGCCGACGATCGCCTGATGGAGTCCATCCGAACCGACTACTCCCTGCAGCAGGTAGCCAACGTAGCCTGCCTGCCCGGCATCGTCGGCCACAGCCTGGCCATGCCGGACATCCACTTCGGCTACGGCTTTTGCATCGGCGGGGTAGCTGCCACCGACCCCGCCCAAGGCGGCGTCATCAGCCCCGGCGGCGTGGGCTACGACATCAACTGCGGCGTCCGTCTCATCCGCACCAACCTCACTGAAGACGACGTCAAACCGCGCCTCAAGGTTCTCATCGACAAGCTCTTCGCCACCGTCCCATGCGGCGTGGGCCAACGCGGCAAAATATCCTTCGACCGCAAGGAGCTCAAAACACTCATGCGCGAAGGGTCCCGATTCGTGGTCGACCGCGGGTTCGGATTCGCCGCCGACCTGGAAGTGACCGAAGGCGGCGGATGCATCGAAGACGCCGACCCCGACCTGGTTTCCGACCGTGCCCTGGAACGTGGAAAGGATCAATGCGGCACCCTCGGCTCCGGCAATCACTTCCTGGAGGTCCAGGTGGTGCAAGCCGTCTTTGACGAAAAAGCCGCCGCCGTCATGGGCCTCGAAAAAGGCGGCATCTGCGTTATGATCCACTCCGGCTCCCGGGGCCTGGGCTACCAGGTGTGTGACGATCATCTCCGCCGGCTTCGCGACGTTCCAAAGAAATACGGCATTGAGCTCCCTGACCGCCAACTGGTCTGCGCCCCGGTCCACTCTGAGGAAGGCCGCCGGTATCTCGCGGCCATGCGAGCCGCCGCCAACTACGCCTGGTCCAACCGCCAGATCATGACCCACCTGGCCCGCAAAGCCTTTGCCGACGTCTTCGACCTCCGCCCGCCGCAACTGGGCATGACCCTCATCTACGACGTAGCCCACAACATCGCCAAGATGGAGCCCTACGACGTCAAAGGCCGCAGCACCATGCTCTGCGTCCACCGCAAAGGCGCCACCCGGGCCTTCCCGCCCGACCACCCCGACGTCCCCGCCAGGTACAAGAGCATCGGTCAACCGGTGCTCATCCCCGGCGACATGGGCCGCAACAGTTGGGTCCTCGTCGGCCAACCCGGCGCCATGACCGACACCTTCGGAAGCTCCTGCCACGGCGCCGGCCGCCTTATGTCCAGGACCGCCGCGGTCCGCAGCGCCAAGGGCCGATCCATCCAGCAGGAGTTAGCCGACCGCGGCGTCATCGCCCGAGCCAGAGGCCGCCGCGGACTCGACGAAGAGCAGCCCGACGCCTATAAGAACGTTAACGACGTCGTGCAAGTCGTCGAAGGCGCCGGGATCAGCAAACGAGTGGCCCAACTCCGACCCATCGGCGTCATAAAGGGATAGCTGGTGACCACATCCCGCTGAGACGAGTCACCCGAACAGGTCCCTCACCCGACCCGTCCCGATGGGTGACCCACGTTGTCACAACCTGGGCGGCGCAATTCTGGGATGCTGAAGCGAATTGCTATGGCCAATCAGGCATCCAATCGGACAATTACTCTTCCAATCGCCAGCACTATTGGCCTGCACCGCTTGTTCGGATACTCTGCAATCGCGCCCCCACCTCCAGAAGTGAGGTGGGCCGCCCGGCCAGGTAACATGATGGTTGGTAGGTCGCTCACATAGTCGGTGAATTATCTTCGGAGAAGGGCACGCGTACTAGCCGTTTCCTCGCAGCCCCAAGAACTGCCCTCGGCTTCGCGGAAATTGCGGCGTAACCGTGCTCGCAACGAAGTCATCGATGCTTGTACGATGGCGGTCACGGAATCAGCAAATGGGAGATCTCCGCTCAGGCGATATATCAATGTCAAGGATATGCTACCTCGGAATCATCTTGGCTGTCACACTGGTCTCGTATCTGATTGCAGTGCTCTTCGGCTATGTGCTTGGCAGAAAAGGTACTCTGAATCTCAACTGGTTTGTGGGCGTAAGAGAACGTGTGACTGATCCGTTGACCGTCTGGGCACATTCTTGGATGCAGCCCCACAAATTTAACAGTATGACCCAGAGAAGGTGGTGGTTGCTATTCTTGCTCATATTCCTCAACAATCTCTTGCTGGTGGCGTTTATAGGAAGAACCTTGTACGGGCTAATCTTCCTTGTTCCCTATATGCTAATCATTTTGCAGGGATTGACAGAAGGGGTCTCTTATGCGCAATTCAGGATGAGAAAAAGGGGTCAGGCTACTTTTTCGTGAGTTGCAGTGAGAAACGACCGGAGAGGACCGAGAAAAAGTAGCCTGACCCCTTTTTCTCCCCCAACAGATAGCTGATACTGGCCATCAGAACCTTGTTGGCCGGGATGCGGATGGTGTACTGGAAACTCTGCTCCTCCAACACGCGGTACAGTGCCGGGATGGCGAAGGCCGCGTCACCGCGAAAGTACTTCGGGATGTCGCGATCCCGGTATCGGTCGATGACGGGCAGCAGAACCCGACGCCAGAACTTGGCGCTGTTGTGGTTGCCGCGCCGCAACATGGCTCGTTCCAGATCGCCAAGCTGGTTGAACAGGAACAGTGGATGATAGCACATGCGCTCGAAGTACGCGTTGTAGGCCGAGCCCTCCTGGTCGCCATGCCGGTGGACTTGGACTTGATGCTGACCCTGCTGGCCAATGCCCTGTATCGCCAACTGGCCCAACGATTGAAGGGCTTGGAGGCGGCCCCACCCCAAGCAGCTCTTCCGCCGCTTCCTGGACACGCCGGCCCGGGTCTCTGTGTCCAAGCGCCACGTCCACGTCAGCATCCGCCCGCTGCGCCCGCCATCCGCTGCTGTTGGCTAGTGGATGCCTCAAGGCTACGCCGGCGATACCCTGGTGGGGGGGAAGACGTCTCCATCTCGAGATCCGCTGACGACCGCGGGCCCGCACAGGATTTGGGGGCAATTACTTTAGGAGAAAATCCAGGCTAGCGCCCGACGCCCTCCGCGCTCACTCCGAAGGCCTGCCGGAACGGCTTGCCAAAGAGAGCATCGACCCGGCCATTCCATGACTCTATCATTACCGGCTGGACTTCCGTTTGCGCTGATCGGTCGGCAGTAGAGCCAAGTCAAATAAATGGCCCCCGGAAAATCGCTGACTTCAGTTGGTGGCAAGAGCTGACCGGCTAAAGCCGGCCCGCGCAGCATCAACGGGAAGCAGAAAACCGATTCGGCAACGATACCGCTGAAGACGTACTGGGCCCATGGCGGACCCGTGCTACCCACCGTGAGCGGATTCCGCATTCCTGGCACGAGACACCCTTCTGGATCGCTGGTGCGAGACTACTTTCTCGCACCCGCCACCGGTCGATGGGCCCGCACTTGTCCGGCCAGTGTGATCTGATAAGGTGGCGTCGATGTCATGCCGGATCAAACGTGCCCTGGTCAGCGTCCATGAAAAGGCCGGAATCGTCGACTTCGCCCGGGTGCTGGCGGAGGAGTTCGGCATCGAGCTTCTCTCGACGGACGGCACAGCCAAGCTGCTGAGGGGAAACGGCGTGGTTGTTACCCTGGTCGAGCAGGTCACCGGTTGGGGCGAAATGCTCGGGGGTCTGGTCAAGACGCTCCATCCCGACATGTACGCAGCCATCCTGGCCGACCGCGACGACCCCGATCACATGGCCCAGCTCAAAGAGGCCGGCATCAAGCCGATCGACATGGTGGTGGTCAACCTTTACCCGTTCGAGGAAACGATCGCCAGGCCCGACCACACTTTCGAACAGGCCATTGAGATGATCGACATCGGCGGAGTTTGCCTGCTGCGGGCGGCGGCTAAGAATCACAAACACGTGTTGGCCGTCAGCGATCCGAACAGCTATGACCGGACGGTCGATTATCTGAGGCACTGGGACGACGAGGGTATGCGCAGCGGTGCGTTGAACAGCGGCGCGTTTCACGCGTTCAGCAACGTGTCATCGTACGACGCGCACATCGCGACTTGGATGAGCTTGAATGGAAGCGCCGACCTATCGGCGGTGAGGGCGTTTTATCTGTGGAGTCGCGGTCCCCTTCGCTACGGTGAGAACCCACATCAGAAAGCGGAACTGCTCAGGATGGAAGACAGCCCACAAGCAGCCGACCTGGCCGCCGCCAGCCCCGCTGGGGAGCCCGCAGCAGAACTCTCTTTCAACAATTATCTGGATTCAAACGCCGCCCTTGATTTGTGTGGGGAGCTGACCCGAGCGTTCGCACCCGGGTCAACCGACCAAGATCCGCTGGTCGAACGCTGTTGTGTATTCATTAAGCACACCAACGCCTGTGGCGTGGGCGTCGCTGGGGACACCATGGAGGCGTACCGCAGGGCGTATCTGGGCGACCCCAACGCAGCCATGGGCGGAATCCTGGCGTGCAACTTTGACGTAGCCCGCGATTTCGCAGCCGAGGTGATGGAAACTTATACGCGCTGGGGGAAGAAGGTCGGGGCGGGCGGTTTTTTTGTCGAGGTGTGGGTCGCTCCTTCGTTTGATCATGACGCAATCGAAACCATCCGGACCCGAAACAAGTGGGGCCGGCGTGTGCGCCTGATGCCCGTCGGAGACATGAGCCGCCAGCCTGACGAGGCGGAACTCGACTGGCGTAAGACCACGTGGGGCATGCTCCAGCAAACACGTGACCTTGTCGGGCTTAACGAGGATGCGTGGAAGGTGGTGACCCAACGCCGACCGACCGGGGCGGAGCTGGCGGATATGCGGTTAGCCTGGCTGGTTTGCAAGCACACCAGAAGCAACGCGATTTCCCTCTGCAAGAACGGGATGCTGATCGGCAACGGCGCCGGACAGATGTCACGGGTGATGAGTTGTCGCATCGCCACGTGGCTGGCCCGGGCCAACGGTCACGCGGACGCGCTGGCGGGGTCCGCCGCGGCGTCGGACGGTTTCTTCCCGTTTCACGACGGGCCGGGCTTGCTGATCGACGCGGGTGTGCGAGCGATTATCCAGCCGGGCGGCTCCAAGCGGGACCACGAGACCATCCAAGCATGCGACGGAAACGACGTCGCCATGATTTTCACCGAAACGCGGCATTTCAAACATTGACGCGGGCTGCGGTCTTGCGCCGGCCCGTTCGATTCTCAATTGCATGAACCGGCCTATAATAGCCGGTGAACCATGGAGCATTACCATGCGTCTGTATACAAAGAGTGGCGACACCGGCGAGACCGGGCTGATCGACGGATCGCGGGTGCCCAAAGACCATCGGCGGGTCGTGGCCTGCGGTGAACTCGACGAGTTGAATGCTGCGCTGGGGATGGTGATGTCGGTTTGCGGCGAGACGGCGTGGCGGGCTCAGATGGCCAAGATTCAGGACCGCTTGTTTGTTCTCGGAGCGGAGTTGGCCAACCCGGGGCGCGATCCGGCCGCACCGGCGATTGGCGATGGGGACGTCAAGCTGCTGGAGCAATGGATCGACGCCGCCACCGACGCCGTCGAACCGCTTAAAGAGTTCATCTTCCCCGGCGGAAGCGAACTAGCGGCACGGTTGCATCTGGCACGGACCGTCTGTCGGCGGGCGGAACGCAACGTGGTCTCGCTGGCACGGGCTGAATCAATCGCCGGCGGCGTGATCACTTACGTCAACCGGTTGGCGGACCTTCTTTTTGCGTGGGCGCGATTGGCCAACAAGCGGGCGGGTGTAGAGGATCTCATTTGGACGGCGCCGGATACATCGTGATTGAGATACCGTCATGAATGTCATCCGTGTTGTTGATCCCCATGGGGTCCGACCTTTGCACGTGGTAATGGTATGCCTGCTGGCGGCCACCGTGGCGGGTAGCTGCCTGCTGACCAGCGGGCCATTCGCGCGAATGGAAGGCTCCAAGGATTGGGCCGAGGAATCGCCGCTGCGGGCCATCGTAAATGTACTCAACCTGAACTACACCCAGACGACCGCCCTGGGCATCGAGATCAAGTCATTAGTCTTCGGCCTGGGGGCGGCGGTGGCTGCGATGGCCTGGGGCCTGAGTCTGTTGTTTCGGTCGACTACTGATGACGACGTGTCCCCCGAAGACAGAATCGCGATACCATCCGCCGGCGACCTACCGTACGACACCGCCGGGCCGCGACACCTATCGCCACTGGCAGCGGCGCAAGCTCTGATGGTCGCGTACGTCGCCTGGTCCTTTCTCAGCACGCTATGGTCGACCGCAGCGGATTTCGCTTTCGGCGGATCGGTACTGCTGGGGGTCGGGGTGGTCTGGGCGTTAGCTTTGGGTCGCGGTCTGAACCGTTCAACCGCCGTTGCCGGCAGCTACGCGCTGTTGGCGATCTGTGCGATGACGGCCGTTCTTGCGATCGCGTACTACGGCGAGCGCAATCCGACCAGGCGGGCATCCTACCCGATCGGGAACCCGCTGTTTTTGGCGGCCTGTTTGATTCCGGGAATCCTGTTGTCAGCCGGCTTGCTGTGGGCCTCCATTCGGGCGCTGACCCGGCGGGCTGTGTTCTTGATTGCAGCGGTTTTGTGTGTAATCGCGGCAGGTCTGATGATATGGACGGTCGTGCTGACCTCCTCGCGCAGCGGCATGATCGCGATCGGCGCCGGCTTGCTGGCGATGGTGTTTTTCGCCGTCGGCCGGCGGGGCAAGCTACCGGTGGGAGCCGGGGCAATGGTTCTGGTGTTCGCGGCGTTGCTCTATCTCTGGCCTCACTTTTCGGCGCCGTCAAACACGGGGCGGGATGCGTCGCTACGTCTGCGTGCCTATGCCTGGTGGTACGCGATAGATCTTATTGCAAACGCGAAGTTCACCGGGCATGGCCAGGGTGCGTACACGCAGTACGGTGACGCATCCGCCATGAAGGACGTTTTGGATGATCCGCAGGCTTTGGGCGCACGCATCGCCCACGCTCATAACGAATGGCTGGAGGTGGGGGCTGATCTCGGCGCGGTCGGCGTCACTCTGGTGCTGGGCTCACTGGGATTGACCCTCTGGGCGGCGATGGGGGCGCTGCGTAAACTGACCCATCCGTTCTTGCGGTGGACGTTGGCGGCGTTGTTGGCGTCGCTGGTGGCGCTGGTCATAGAGGAAACCGCGGACGTCGGCCTGCGAATTGCCGGCGTGCCGACGGTGTTCTATACCGTTCTGGGTTTAGTGTGGGCGTTGTCAGCGATTCCGGCTGTTTCGCGGCGGCGATGGTTCCAGGTTGGTCCGGCGTTGTGTCGTTGCGCCGGCGGCGGGGGGCTCTTGGTCGGCACGCTGGTGCTGTGGGCGACGACATCCGATTTTAGGGGAGCCCGTGCATATCAGGAGGTGTCCACCGCGTTGCAGCGCAGAGATTTCGACCGGGCCGCGGTGCTCGCTAAGCGAGCGACCGAACATCGCCTCAGTCCCCAGCGGCGCCTGGAGGCACTGGAGCGCCAATGCTCGACGCACCTGTACATCGCCCGCGAATACCAACTGTCCAGCCTGGACCGCTATGCCAAGTCGGCGACCACCGACCCACCTAACGCCCACCTGCTGAGTCTGGGCCACGCCGACCGGGGCAAGAGCGAGAAACACATCGATCGAGCCCGCCAATCGCTTCAAGCGCTGCTGCGGCGATCACCTTCCTATTTCGGCTCCGGCTGGCTGGAGTATCGGCTGTATCAGTTGCGCAACGCCTACGCCCGGCACGACGGCGACAGCGACGCGGCTGCGAAGGCCATGACCGGTGCGGCGGCGGCCTTGGAGCGGGAGTTGAAACGCCGGCCATTTGAAGCGGCCGTCGCTCTGACCTACGTCGATATCGCAGGGGATCAAGTTTCTCTGGCCGACGTGTTCGACATCATCGCCCGGCCGCTCCGCCATGCGGCCATCTCACCCGAGTACACCGACTACGTTACCCGCCTCTCCCAAAGGCCGGATTTCGATGAACAGTTTGCCGCGGTATGGGAAGGCATCGTGCCGCAATCACCGGACGCGGCGCCGCAGGACCCGCAGGCGCCGGAGAAGCTGCGCCTGGCTGCGTTGATTCGTTTCATGCGGTCCGAATACGTACGCGCGCTCGAGACGGTGCAGATGGCCAACAGTCTGTACCCTCTGTCGGGAAGGAGCGGTGAAATCGGTGTGGCGGCGGGCATGGCGGAGGCTGCGGAGTACGGCTTCATCGTGGACCCGGGGCGGTGGAAGGCGGCGGTACGTTACGCCGGGACTGCTCTCGAGTTGCTCCCAAACTCGACGCCGGGACGGGAACTAGCCAGCCGCTTGCGGGCACGCATGGTCATCTACCATCTGGCCGGTGATGACGAGAGCACCGCACGCAGCCTGTTGGAGCAACTACAGCCGGACAGCCCGGCATCTGCGATCGACGCGGAACTGGGGAGGCACTACACGTTGTTGGGCAACGACCTCATTCAGCGAAGCTACGGAGCCCTGCCGGACGGTTTCAGCCGCTGGGTGCGACGGGCACTGGAACTCCGCCCGCAGGATGAGTTGGCCTGGCGTTTGAATGCGCAGATTGCCTTCAACGAGGGCCGCCTTGGCGAAACGGTGGCCAGTCTCCGCCGGGCTCTGGAATTCGGAGCGAATCCCGGCGTGGTGTACGGGTTCGCCCTGTTTGCGCTTGAGACCCATGCCCAAAGCGCCGAGTTTCGCGCCTTGGAGCAGGAGTTGCGCGAGATCTTGAGGCCTGCAGAAGCGCGCGGGGGTGCCGTGGAAAGCCGGCTGAAGCCGGCTCCTCGGGAAAGTGACGGCAAACGTCCTCCACCGACTCAAGTCGGTGGCAAGAGCTGACCGGCTAAAGCCGGCCCGCGCAGCATCAACGGCAAGCAGAAAACCAATTCGGCAACGATGCCGTTAGACACGTACAAAGACGCGTAGGGTCCGCCTTGCGGACCACGAACGCTTTCCGCCTACTACCGGACCCGGGCCCTGAGGATATTCGGACCGCGCAGGTCCGGCGCGTGATACAACGCCTGCCGAGCGACATCCGTTCTTAAGCCACGCCCCTCGTTGGACGAACTAGTGCACTGAATCCATTGGATTGGCCTGTTGGGGAACGGGCCATCCACAGTACACCGTGAGAGGGGAAAGCATGGTGGGAAAGAAGCGTTTGCGCCACGGGTGTTTCGTGGTCGTGGTCTTGCTGTCGTTGTCACGCATTTGCGGTTGCGGCGGCGCCGATGCACTCATCGGCGGCGCGGATGGCGACACGCTGGCCATGTTGGGCCTTGGGGGCCGTACACGTCTGAGTGAGGATGGGGGAAACGATTCCTTTGCCAAGGCGACGTTGTTCGCCCTGGGCCAGGGGGCTCAACATTCCGTCACGGCAAGTATTGATACCACATCCGATATCGATGTGTACGAAATCGGACCGGTGTTTGCCGGCGATCGACTCTCCATCGATCTGGGGTCGAGCGGGCGGCTCGATGCCGCCGTCGCGGTCTTCGACGCCGACCACAACCTGATCTATTTGAATGACGATCGAAACTTCTTCGCCGGCCTCACCGACCCCTACGTCAATTTCGTGATTCCGCGGGACACTGACTTCTGCTATGTCTCCGTGGCTGCCAGCCCCACTGCGCCGTCCACAGGTGATTATTCGCTGTCGATTTCGATAACAGCCGATGCCCGCACCCCGC
>JAZGDL010000362.1:0-12610 GCA_036477795.1 Phycisphaerae bacterium | reverse complement strand
TCATATGTTTGATCCTTTAAGACATGCCTACTGTTTGAACCCCCGTATTCGTTCATGACCAGATGTCGAACACGTTCCCCACTATTGATTCTATGCGCACGGGAATGATCTCTTCAACGGGTTTTGGCCGCTTTTCGACGGCCAGGTCCGAAGGCCAGTCCCGGTCAACAGTTTTCGGCTGGTCCGGCTTATCCGGCGGGCTCGGCGTAACGTGCGGCCCGGTTCGCCTCTGGCAGGTGGATCGGGGGCAGTAGAGATTGCCGATATGGTGTCTCAGCCGTTCGGCAAGTAGGGATTGAGCCACCCCAAACCGCAGGATGCGCGGGGTGTAATAGAGATAAAGCTGACGGGCTGCCAACAGGCTGCCGCTTCCAACCGGTTGTACCTTCACAGCTTGACGCTTCTTTCGGCTTCTTTCGTCCGGAAAGCACTGACGTCCTACGTCTGGCGAAACCCACGGATTCGAATCCGTGGGCTACGGGGACGCAGCAAGTGCGGTGCCACCGGCGTCCGGGAAACCCTGTCGCGCCCATTGGCACCCCTAAACCATTGTAATGAACCGGGTTGTCAAAACGAAGGCAGTAACGTTCAATTGAGCGGGCCGCGGATGGGCGTCGCATGAGATCAACATCGTGTGGGAATGCGTCAACATTGCGAACCAGGGATCTTGATTATCGGCTCCCTCCCGAGTTGATCGCTCAGCAGCCTCTGCCGGTGCGGGACGCGTCTCGGTTGCTGGTGGTGGATCGGGCGACCGGCTCGGTTCGCGACGCGGCTTTCCTCGACCTGCCCGGATTGCTGTCGGCTGCTGATCTGTTGGTCCTGAACGACACTAAGGTGCTTCCCGCGAAGCTGGTGGCGCGGCGGGCCACAGGCGGGAAGATTGAGGGCCTGTTCGTGCGGGAACCTGGGGACAAGAGGTGGGAGGTGATGCTTCGCGGAACCAGCCGTCTCAGACCCGGCGAGTGTCTCCGCCTAGAGCCGGTTGAGCACGGGGATGCCTTGGAACTGCTGGAGCGCCAGGGCGGCGGCCGGTGGACGGCGCGTCTGGTATCCGAGGCTGATACCGCCGCCGTGTTGGCTCGGGTCGGCACCACGCCGTTGCCGCCGTACATCCGACGTGCCCACGGTGACGACAGCCTGGATCGGCAGCGCTATCAGACCATTTTCGCCGCACGTCCCGGTGCGGTGGCGGCGCCCACGGCGGCGCTCCATTTCACAGATCGCATATTTGAGCGTCTGGAGCAGCGTGGCATTGAGCGATCGCTGGTGACGTTGCACGTGGGGCCGGGGACGTTTACGCCCATCACCAGCGACTCGCTCGATGAGCATCGAATGGATTCTGAATGGTACGACCTGCCCCTGGTCACGGCGGACCGCATAGCGGAATGTCGCAGGAGCGGCGGATCGGTGGTAGCCGCCGGGACGACTGCGGTGCGCGTTCTGGAAACTTGTGCCGCCGACGGGGCAGTGACCGCCCGCTCCGGCACCGCGGATATCTTCATAAAGCCGCCCTACACCTTCCGGGTGGTTGATCGCTTGCTAACCAATTTCCACCTGCCGCGCAGCACATTGCTCGCGTTGGTGATGGCCTTCGCCGGCACGGAGTTGACCCGCACCGCCTACGCCCACGCCATCGAACAACGCTACCGCTTCTACAGCTACGGCGATGCCATGCTGATTCTCTGACAGCATGCCGCGAATCTTCAACGCCCTCGACCTATGGCGCCACGCCCCCAAGCCCGTATAATGCACCCTACCGTTCACAACCTCGTGCTACTACAATCATTGCGCCGCAGGCGGGCTGCAAACCAGAAAAGTTCTAGCGCGGATTATTCACCGCGGAGCACGCAGAGCCCGCAGAGACGGCATAGATGGGAAGTCCCGGGAGTCAGCGCGGGAGCCCGGCGCGGCCGAAACAAATCCCGGCGCGGCGGGATCGGAATGAGGCAAGCGAGACTTCGGCCGTAACTCCTTACCATATAATGCTCTGCGATCTCTGCGATCTCTGCGGTGAATAATCCGGGCTAGCGCTACGACGCAGAATCTGGTGCAAAGGCGAAAGCAGATCGGTCAGCATTATTGGCTTGCATGATCGTCGCAAGATGATAAGGAAGCTCTCAACATGGCTACCAACGGCGACAAAACCTCAATACCAGAGGCACGAAGGCACGAAGGGAAGAAGGGACAAAGGGACGAAGGGACGGAGGGACGAAGGGGAATCCGCAATCGTCAATCGTCAATCGTCAATCGTCAATCGTCTTTGAACTTCGTCCGAGAGATCGTCAACCACGACCTGGCCACCAACAAGTGGGGCGGCCGCGTGCACACCCGTTTCCCCCCGGAGCCCAACGGCTACCTCCACATCGGCCACGCCAAGTCCATCTGCCTCAATTACGGCCTGGCCGCTCAACATGACGGCGGCCTGTGCAACCTTCGCTTCGACGATACCAACCCCATCAAGGAAGAGGGCCAGTACGTCGATTCGATCACACAGGATATCCGCTGGCTGGGCTTCGATTGCCAGGATCGGGTGTTTTACGCCTCCGACTACTTCGAGCAGATGTACCAATACGGCGTGCAGCTCATAAAGAAGGGTGCCGCCTACGTCTGCGACCTTTCCCCGCAGCAGACCCGCGAGTATCGCGGCACCTTGACCTCACCCGGCCGCAACAGCCCCTACCGTAATCGCAGCGTCGAGGAGAACCTGGACCTTTTCCAGCGTATGCGGGCAGGCGAATTCCAAGACGGCTCTTGCACCCTGCGGGCCAAGATCGACATGGCCTCGCCAAACCTCAACATGCGCGACCCGGTGATGTATCGCATCCTCCGGGCCGCCCATCACCGCGCCGGCGACAAGTGGTGCATCTATCCCATGTACGACTGGGCCCACGGCCTGGGAGATTCCATCGAAGGCATCACCCATTCCGTTTGCACGCTGGAGTTCGAGAACCATCGCCCCTTATACGACTGGTTCCTGGACCAGTTGGGCGTCCACCATCCCCAGCAGATCGAGTTCGCCCGCCTTAACCTCAACTACACGGTAATGAGCAAGCGCAAGCTCCTGGAGCTGGTCGAGGGCGGCTGTGTCAGCGGCTGGGACGACCCGCGGATGCCCACCATTGGCGGCCTGCGACGTCGCGGTTACACGCCCGAGTCCATCCGTACTTTCTGCGAGCGCATCGGCATTGCCAAGTTCAACAGCACCGTCGACATCGCCAAGCTCGAACACTGCATCCGCGAGGACCTCAACAGACGCGCCCCCCGCGTCATGGGCGTACTGCGTCCGCTTCGCGTGGTCATCGAGAACTATCCCGAGGGGCAAGTCGAAGAGCTGGACGCCGTCAACAATCCCGAAGACCCTGGCGCCGGGACACGAAAGGTGCCGTTCTCTCGCGTTCTCTATATCGAGAAGGAGGATTTCCGCGAGGAGCCACCCAAGAAGTTCTTCCGTTTGGCCCCCGGCCGCGAGGTGCGATTGCGTTACGCCTACTTCATTACCTGTAAGCAGGTGGTCAAGGATGAGAACACCGGCGAGGTGACCGAACTACGCTGCACCTACGACCCCGCCACCAGAGGGGGCGATTCCCCTGACGGCCGCAAAGTCAAGGGAACCTTGCATTGGGTTTCAGCCGACCATGCCATCGGTGCCGAAGTGCGCCTCTACGACCGCCTTTTCGTCAAGGCAATCCCCGACAGCCCCAAGGATGACGCCGACTACAAATCGTATCTCAATCCCGATTCGTTGGAGGTTCTGAAGTGCTGCCGGGTCGAACCGTCTCTCAAGGGCGCGAAACCCGGTAGTCGCTACCAGTTCGAGAGACAAGGTTACTTTTGTGTCGACGCCGTAGACTCGACAGAGGACCATCTGGTCTTCAATCGAACGGTGTCTTTGCGCGATTCCTGGGCCAAGATCGAAAAGGCCCAGCGCAGTAGTTAAGAGATTGACTCAATTGCAAGGGAAATCGATATGGCTGAGATAGCTCCTTTTCGGGCAGTGAGATATGACTTTGGGCCGATCAACGGCGACGTCTCGGATCGGATCGCCCCGCCCTACGACTTGCTCGACGAGTCGGATAAGGGCGCGTTGTTGTCGGGAAGTGATCGGAACATCGTAGCCATCGATCTGCCCCATGCCCCAGCCAAGGCTATGGGGCCGGCGGAGTGTTACCAGCAGGCCGGGCGAACGCTGACGGCCTGGATGCAAGACGGCACCCTGATTCGCGAGGACGTTCCGGCGATCTACGCTTATCACCAGGTGTTTGAGTACGGCGGGCGGTCTTACACGCGGCGGATGTTTTTGACCCGGTTGAAGCTGGAGCCCTTCTCCACCGGTAGTGTGCTGCCCCATGAGGAGACCTTCGGCGGGCCCAAAGAGGATCGCCTGGCCCTGATGAAGGCCACCGATGCCAACATCTCGCCGGTTTTCGCGCTGTATCGTGATCCAGCCGGCGTGGTGACCGAGGCGCTAGCCTCGCCCACCTCGGGTCAGCCCGACGCTTCCGGCGAGTTGGGCGGCGTCCGGCAGCGACTCTGGATAGTGTCCGACGCAGCCGTGATCGAACGTGTGGTCCGGGCCTTTGTCCAGATGACGGTCTACATCGCGGACGGTCATCATCGTTACATAACCGCGCTGAACTTCCGGGATTGGGTGGCTCATGGGGACCGCGGCCCGATCGCTCCGGATCATCCGGTCAATTATGTGATGGTTGCCCTCGCCGGCATGGATGACCCGGGCAGCCTGATTCTTCCGACCCATCGCGTCCTGGTGGACATGGGTGAGATGACCTTGGATGGATTGCTTTCAACATGGCGGGACGGGTGTGAGAGGTCGGCTGCGGATGCCGCGGACATGACACTCTTTCACGGTCCCAGCGGTGAATCGGTTCACGTTCGCTTCACCAACCGTGCGGTGCTCTCATCGCTGGAGCCGAACAAGAGCGCCCCGTGGCGGGCGCTTGACGTAGCCTATCTACATCGTTACCTGATTGACGAACTGTTGACGCCGGCGGTTGGAGGTCGCGGAGGGGTGACCATTCGTTACATCAAATCTCCAGAGGAGGCGCGCAAACTGGCAACGGAGGCCGCCGGAACGGCGCTCATCTGCAAGCCGACCACGATGGCCCAGCTTTGCGCGGTGAGCGAGGCCGGCGATCTCATGCCGCAGAAGTCGACGTACTTTTATCCCAAGGTGGCCACCGGCCTGACCATCAACCTGCTCCGTGAGTGAGGGTCATTTGAGCGTTTGTATTTGGAGGTAGGCTCAACGTGTGGTATACTGACCACAGGCACCGGATAGGCATTTCTTGTCGGGGCCTCACGGTCGGGGGGAGGACGTTAGACGATGTCTCTTGCAGCCGCCTTTCTGGCCCTTCTTTGCATCACGGCGGGCGATGACCCGCGAACGCCCAGGGTTCAGATCACCCCAATCCTGCACACCGGCGACCAAGCCCCGGGGATTCCCGGAGTAGCGATCGGGTATCTGTTTACCCCGCAGATCGACGGGGCCGGTAACGTTTTGATAAGTGCACTGCTGGACGATGGTTCAGGGCGGGCCTTCTTCTACGGTCCGCCCGGTTCGCTGGCGCTGATCGCCCGGCAGGGCGGTCCCACCCCCGACCTACCACCTGGGGTAACTTTCTCCGGGCTGATTGGCGCGGGATCGCTGGCTGAGTCTGGAACCATCGCATTCACCGGCATCTTCCAGGGTCCTGGTGTCACGCCCGGCGCGGACGACGTCGGCCTGTGGGTCGGCACAGCGGGTGAACTTCATTTGGCAGTCCGTGCAGGCGACCCAGCCCCCGGGACCGAATCGGGGACGGTCCATCGCTACAACGGCACATTCGCCGCCCTCTTGAACGATATCGGAGAGAGCCTCCTGTATACGGACCTGGCCGGTCCGGAGGTGGAGGAGACCAACGACCGAGGAATGTGGGTCGGCCCGCCAGAAAACCGCCAATTGATCTGGCGCGAGGGCATGGAAGCCCCGGGAACCGGCGGGGCCCGTTTCGCCTGGGCAGACGGGATCAAGTTCAACGACGCCGGAGCGATCGCGTTTCGCGGCGGGTTGGTTCGCCAAGGGGTCGTCGACCACGCGAACAACGAAGGCTACTGGGCCGGTGGTGTTATCGACCTTCAACTAGTTGCGCGCGAGGGGGATCAAGCCTGGGGGATGCCCATCGGCGTGCTGTATGGAGGGGCCATGGGATTCCGTGCGTTCAACGGTTCCGGGGATGTCCCCTGGGCCATGTCGCTGACCGGGGAGGGTGTAACTCCCGACAACAACCGCGCGCTGTGGGTAATGTGCGAGGAACAGAGCCGCGTCGTCGGGCGCAAGGGGGACTCCGTACCGGAGGTTCGTGATGGAGTCGAGCTCCACTCCGTGGGGTCGGAATTGATCAATGCCTCAGGTCAGCTCTTCTACAGTGTTAAGTACCGCGGGGACCCCATCGACGACTCAAACGCGTGGGCCATGCACTTGGGGGCTTGCGACAACCCCCAGCAGACGATTCGGGACGGGGATCCCGCTCCCCACCTCCCGGAGGGGACTGTACTTGCGTTTGTCGGAATCGTCCCGGGGATCACCGCGATGAACGATGTCGGGGACATTGTGACCGGGACCGAGATCGTCGGTCCGGACGTCACGGAAGACAATAAGGTCGTCGTGTGGTTCCACGAGCGGGTTCGTGCCGAGTGGTTTCCCCTCCTTCGAAGCGGAGCCATAGTCGAGGATGGGGTGGTGTCGATACCCAGCGCCGTTGACCTCATCACCGCCTATTGGAACAAGACGGGAGGGAGTGACGGGCAACGGCAGAGCTTCAACGACCCCGGTCAATTGGCTATCAAGCTGGAGTTCCTCGATGGGACACACGGAGTGTTCGCCCTTCGATTCTCCTGGCCGGGTGACGGGGATCGGGACGCCGACGTGGACTTCGCGGATTTCGGATACTTCCAAGCGTGCTTCGCCGCATCAGAAGTGCCTCCCTTCCCAGGTTGCGAGACTGTTGACTTTGACGGGAACGGAGACGTGGATTTGCTCGACTACGATCGCTTTCTCCTGGCACTGACTGGCGCGCGTTGAATGTGAAACGAGGTGATGCCGTTATGATGGTTTAGAATCGTATCTTTCTCCACGGGCATGCAGAATCTTGCGACGTTTGTTCTGAAAAACTAAGGATTGCCCGGTCGAAACGGGCACTAATCAGGAGGTTGTAACCATGTCAACGAAAAAGGCTTTGATAACTTGGGCAGGGATTGTTGCGGTCGTATGTCTGCCCGTCGCGTTTCCGGGGTCGGTCTTTGGGCAGTGCGACCCTCCGTCACCGGGGACAAAGTGCTGAGACGGAGGAGGTGACGGAATCCTCTGGTCTCACCCTGACAACTGGGACCCGGACGGGGTTCCGCAGGCTGAGGATAAAGTCTTCCACCTCACCGGAGGTGTTATTCAGATGGACCATCTGCCGTTTGGTACTGTAGCCATCAAGTCCTTCACGTTCCTGGCGGGGCCGGGGCGCGGCCTGAACATCCTGCCGAACCGCTCTTTGCAGGTGAACGCCGTTTTCGTCCCGTTGGTAGATCCGCCCTCGGAGCTTTACGAGCTGACAGTGGAGCCTGCAGGCCTTCTCTACGCCGGTACACTCCTCAGCGGCGTGAACGCCACGCTCGACGACTCCTCGGTTTTTCCGGGGGCAATAGTAGCCTCGAATGATGGATTCGGACCCAGCAGTTTCTCGGTCGGCCGCTTTGGGTATGTCTCAACGGATTACGACATCAACCTGAGCGAACCCGCTCCGCCGGGAGCCAACATTTGGCAGGTTCTGCCAGGGGCGTTCGTGGATACCGACGGGCGCATTCTGGGCTATGGGATTTGGTCGGTGGAAGGTACCTCTGTTTATCAAGCCATTCTGGGGACATCGAGCAACTTCGAGGCGAAATCGCTGACCGTGAGTGGTAATTCATATGTCGTTTTCGGAACTGGTCAAGGCGGTCAACCCGCCGAGCACTTGCGAATCACCGAGCAACTGGTGGTCGACGGGGAGGGGACCTTCACGTCAACAGAGGTTGTCCTCGCGACTGGCAGGCTGGTAGCTGAAGCGGGATCGACCATCCTAATCACCGGAGGGGCGTCTCTCGACATTGTTCTTGGCTCCCCCACGATGCCGAACGTGGTAGGCTCCGTGGAGTATGGGGTGCCTGGAACGGTTTTGAACTCATTTGTGCTGTCCCCCGGACTGGAATTCGCCAACGCCGATCCGACTCTCAGAGCGGCGGAAGGTGCTGGCAGCACTCTGTTCCTTAGTGTCGGCGGCGGCGGCGACCTGATCATCCGATCTGAGATTCGTCCCGGGGGCGGGAGTAACGATTGGGACAGCAGCGGCGTCGACCTGGTGTTCACTCCTATTCCCGCGTGGGCAGCAATCAGCTTGGAGGTCACATGCGTGGATCAGGGTGGGATATGGTTCGACGACTCACCGTGTATCAGGCGCTGGAACAGTCTGCAACTGGGGTGCACGGGGGGTGGATTCTGCGGTGTGCTGTTCGACGACATCGAGCGCAACGCCAGTGACTTCGTGGTGGTCCAGACAGGCAGGGACGAAGCCATGTACGTTGACGGGGACGTGACCGTCAATAGCCCCGCCCAAGTGAACGTACTCAGCCGAAATGTCTACTACACCGGAACCTATTCGGGGCAGGCCTATCCGTCTATCATAGAGATTGAGCACAAGACGCTCTACGGAGACTATGACAACAACTGCCTGCTTCACGCGCTGGAGCTGACGGCCCTGCGACAGGTTATTAACGGGGTCGCCCCGTACGATCCGCTCTTTGATTTCGACTGCGACGGGCAGGTGACCAACGAAGTTGAACTTGAGCAGTTTCTGTTCAACGTGATGCGGCAGGACGAGGTGCTGCCCGAGCTGTGCGGTCAACCCCAAGGGGCTGGGAGCGGTGACAGTGGGACGGAATTCATCGAGATGGCGCAGGAGGAACTGGTGACCCTGGCGGCGTGGGTCGCTGAATCGTTGTCGGCGGAGGAGTTGGAGCAGTTCGTGCAGAGCTCGTACAGGACGGCGGACCGCCTGGCGGGAACCAGGCTCGGTGAGGAGATGCGTGCTTTCGCCGATGCGTTTGGCATGTGATCCTGTGCACGTTCGTCACCCACAAGGGGTGACGCTACAATAGAGGTCGTCGCGGACGGCTGAATCGACAAGCTCCGGAAAAAGTGGGACACCCAAACCATCGCGGCGGGGGCCCCGTCGTGCTCCCGGCCCACTCGCACTCGGCTTCCAGGGGCTGGGGACGGACCCGTATGTCTTTGCTGTCTGTAACTTCAATCAGTCCCCCAACCTTGGAAAGGGTTGGGCACCCATGCCGCCGCATCGAGGCGTCCCACGTGTTGTGGTGCGGGTTGATCGTTGGATTCGGCTGTGTCGTCGGTCTTGTGAGCGGCTGCGCCTCCCCGGTGTTTGATCTGACCTTGCCGCAGTCAGCGGAGTTTGTGGTCGAACACTATGACGATCGGCCCTGGGCGACGGTGTTGCGGGAGAACGTGAAGGGCCAACTGGTGGATTATCGTCATCTGGCTGAACATCGCCAGCCGCTCGACGCATACCTGAGGACGGTGTCCGAGATTGGGCCCGAAATTGCCGCAAGCGAGTTCGCCCGCCGCGAGAGCCGGGTGTGCTACTACATCAACGTGTACAACGCCGGTCTGCTGGCTGCGGTGCTGAAGGCCCGGGTGCCGGACAGTATTCACGGCTTGCGGTTCGGACCGGTGGACAGCCGGTTCGGCATGCGCGTCGATGGACGACACCGGCTCTTGGCGGATTTGCGGCGGCTGGCCCTGGCGGAATCGGATGGTGATATGCGCGTGGTGTTCGCCCTGTGTGACGGGGCGGTGGGGTCGCCGCCGCTGCACGATCAGCCATTTCGACCTGAGGGTCTTGAAGAGACGCTGCGGCTGTTGAGTCAGCGGGCCATGGATAACCGGCTGATGGTTTCGATCGATCATGAGCGGCAGGCCTTGAAGCTTTCGACGGTGCTAGCCAGCCGGCGGGAGGCCTTCATCAGCTATTACAAGTCGCGGACCGCTGCCCACGAGGCTACCATGCTCAACGTGGTGCTGCACTTTGCCGGGCGGGTCCGGCGTCAGTGGCTCAACACCGCCGTGGGCTATCCCGTGCGGATCATCCCGTTTGACCGCAGTTTGAATCGATGGACGCCCGAGGGCGGGCACGGGGGAGATTGACGATTGACGATTGACGATTGACGATTGGGGATTGCGGATTCCCCTTCGTCCCTCCGTCCCTTCCTCCTTTCCTTCCCCTCCGTCCCTTCGTCCCTTCGTCCCTTCCTTCCCCTCCGTCCCTTCGTCCCTATACCCTACTTGAAGAGCTGTTGGCCGCAGTGGGCGCAGTAGCGGGCGTTGGGACGGCTGAGCTGACGGCAACGCGGGCAGCAGCGCTCCGGTCGTTTGCCGGAAGTAGTGAAAATCACCACCGCGACGACCATCGCCCCCAGCAGGTAGTAAAACCCGCGCGACTGCATGAACACGTAAAAGATGTCCCGCATGCGCTTATTATAGCGTCGATCGTGCCCGCACCGGCAACTCCCTGATCTTTGGAACCGTCACGGAATTGGTCGGATACACTGCAACTGGTTGATAGCAATGGACTTACCGGTCGATGAGGCGATTCAGGCGGACGCTGGACCGAGAATCCCTTCTCGGTCCTCCCTCGTGGAGGACCACGGGAAGGGATTCCCGCAGCGGATGGGTGCGAGAAAGGATTCTCGCACCAGCACTCTGGTGACCGTCCGCCGGCTTTGTTAGGGTTTATGTTCGGGAATTAACAAAAAAAGTAAATTTCGAGGTTTTATGAGAACTTTCAATTGCAATTAGGACTGGCGTTCTGGTAAACTGAAGGGCAAGCTGGGTGAGTGTCCCAGTACTGTGGAGTTGGGTCGAGCCGTTTGGCCGTTTGGTCGAGCGCGTAATGTTTGGCGCCGAGTGCGCCATAAGGAGGCGGAAAAAATGCTTCGGCTGGAAAGAGGCGGGCAGCACGTCTTGCCGGAAGCACTTCCCGTTTTCCCAACTGAGAGGCGGAAGTTGGATCATGCGCAACCGCCATGTAGACGCCAAGATGACCACGAGGTGCGACCTCAGGTAATAATGTCGTGAGAAAGAAGCGACAAAGTCATCTCGATGCTGAAGGACGTCCGCTGACGTTTGCGGGTGCCCTTAAGCTCCTCCCCGTGTTGGTGCTCGGTGCCTATTTGATGGCACTTGCGCTCGGTACCGGCAAGTGCCCGTGGGTGGGGCTGCTGACCCTGCTGCCCTTGCTCCGGGCCATCCAGGTGTTGCGACCGGCGGGCGCGTTTCTTTGCGGCTCGGTTTGGGGTGTTTCTTTGTACGGGTTCGCTGTTGTCCCAGCCAACCCGGTGATCCTGCCCGGCATTTCTTCGCTGGTTCTCTTGACCATGATCCCGGGGCTGTATGCGTTTGCCGGGGCCTGGGCTACGCGCCGTATGGGGTTCAGCCCCTTCACCCTGGGTGTGGGCTGGATGCTGGTCGAGTTTTCGCTGCGCCCGCTGGCCTTGCGCTACGGATTGCTGACGCCGTCGCAGGACCATCTGCTGATCGGCGTGATCGGCCGCTTCTTTGGCTATATCTGGATGACCTTTTGGGTGGCGTTCGCCAGCGCCTGGCTTCTCGCCCTCTTGAGCAAGACACGATTTCGACTGTCTCGACCTGTTTTCCTCGTGGGGTTGGGTGAAGCCGGCCGACGGCTTTGGCACCTGATACCTTCGAGGATTCCCTCTCTTATCGTTTCCCCCTCTCGTCCCCGGGCCCCGCCGGCGTAGCCGAGCGAAACGTGGGCCGGGTTCCGTTTCTCGCGGGCCCCGAAACACGACGGGGCGGAAAACAACATGAGCATAAAAAAAGGGGATGGAAAAGCTAGTGTGAAATATTTGACTTCGCCCGGCATGGAACAGTCGTGCGAAGCAGACCAATTCAACAGGAAAGGAAGGCAAAGAACTATGAAAACACGTAATGTGTTGATTACCCTGCTGGCCGTGGGGATGTTTTCAGTGCCGGCGCTGGGCCAGACTGCTAACAACGGGAGTTGCGTTCTGGTAGCCAAAGACGTCAATTTCCAGGCGGAGCTGTGGGATCTTTGGTCGTGTGTGCCAAACAATCCCGCTTTGGGCTCCAACCGGATCGACATCGCGGTTGGGAAAGACGACCAGCTTTTTGAACTGGACGGGGCGCTCTTTGTTTGCCTGGCCACAAATGAGAAGGTGGCAGGCGTGTTCAAGGACCGCAAGAAGTTGGGGGGGGGTTTGCACGGATGGCTCGGCGTGCGACGTCGCCCAGCAGGATTGCGCGGATGGGTCGCCGTGTGTCGACCGGAACCACGAGCTGTGGAGCGGGGACTTCCAGGAGAACTGCAAGGGGGGGAAGGTCGATGTCTATGTGCAAGCTGCTGTTCCAGCCGACCCCAATCCTATTATCAAGGAAGTCTTCTTCACCCACACAGGCCCCCAAAAAAACGCGGTCATCAACGAACTCAGAATCGATTCGCTCGTAAGTGGCGATGACGAGTACTTC
>JAZGDL010000361.1:0-3247 GCA_036477795.1 Phycisphaerae bacterium | reverse complement strand
ATCGCCAAGGTGATGGACTCGCCGGACTTCGCGCAATCCATCGAGGTGGCGATCCGGGCGTTGACCGCGGTGTCGGATCAGACCCACATCACGTCGGTGCCGTCGATCGAGCGGGGCAACAACGACTCCCACGCCATCGGCCTGGGGCAGATGAACCTGCACGGGTATCTGGCACGCGAGCGGGTCCACTACGGCTCGGAAGAGGGCGTGGACTTCACCAACATGTACTTTTACACGGTGTTGTATCACGCTCTGCGGGCGTCGAATCGCATCGCGATCGAGCGAGGCAGGGCTTTCGGTGGTTTCGAGCGCTCGAAGTACGCCTCGGGTGAGTTTTTCGAGAAGTACACCGACAAGGCGTGGGAGCCGAAGACGGAGGTTGTTCGCACTCTCTTTTCCAATGCGGGTATTCGCATTCCGACACAAGAGGATTGGTCCCGGCTCAAGGAGTCGGTGCAGACCCACGGCATCTACAACCAGAACCTGCAGGCCGTTCCGCCCACCGGGTCGATCAGCTACATCAACCACTCGACGAGCTCGATTCACCCGGTGGCCAGCAAGATCGAGATCCGCAAGGAAGGCAAGATCGGGCGCGCCTACTATCCGGCGCCGTATCTGACCAACGACAACCAGGAGTACTACCAAGACGCCTACGAGATCGGCTACGAGAAGATCATCGACACCTACGCCGCGGCGACCCAGCACGTGGACCAGGGGCTGAGTCTCACGCTGTTTTTCAAGGACACCGCCACCACTCGCGAGGTGAACAAGGCGCAAATCTATGCCTGGCGTAAGGGAATCAAGACGCTGTACTACATCCGGCTGCGTCAGATGGCTTTGGAGGGAACCGAAGTCGAGGGCTGCGTGTCCTGCATGCTGTAGGCCGCTGTGCAGCGATAGTTCGACGCTGGTCGTGATCACCCGCGAGGCAGATGGCACCACCTGATCCCGATGGGGATTTAGCTCCTGGGTGGGGCCTGGACCTGGATGAGCATGAGTACGGCGGGTTCAGATCCGAGTGCGCCCGAGCAATGCCCCCGCTTGCCGTCAACCCATCGGCCTCCTTGGTCGCCGCCGAAGGAAAGTTCACCCGGTCCCATCTCGACTCTTACCCCGTCCATGGTCTCCACGAACCAGCGGCCCGAGATGGGGACAATCCATTGCGGTGCTGGATTCTCATGCCAGCTTCCGTTTTGGCCGGGAATGAGGGTCAGGAAGAGCACTTTGGAAGGTAAGCCGGCGTCATGTTGCCATACCTGGGCTGAGCCCTCGCTTACCTGATCCAGAGTGAAAGAATCTAACGAGGCGCGGTGTTGATGGCTGATGCCCTGTTCGTCGCGCCAGACAAGCCCAGAAACCCTACCGCTCGCCGCATGCGGCGTACCTTCCACCGATACCGACGTTGGCTCACCGCGGTCGCTGTCGTCGGCGTCGTGCCCAGAACATGACAGGCTCAGCGACCTGAACGTCGAGTCGTTCGGTGGGCGCTATAGCGTGGCGGTAGTGCTCGATGCCCGCGGCGGGGTATGCGGAATCGGTGTGGTGCTTAGCCCGGTCCATCGTTGATGGGCGAACAGAGTCAAACGTTGACCAACAGATGGGAACGATGGACATGGACGCGTTGTCGATGACAGCTCTGGCTGATGCGCAACTCAATGCCGCTCGCGGTGCTCGCGTGGGCCGCGCTGCGCACACGGTGTACGGCGGGCAGGACTGTGCGCTGCGTCAGACTCTTCTGGCGTTGGCCGAAGGGCAGCGCCTCGACGAACACGAAAACCCCGGTGAAGCAACACTATTCGTCCTTGATGGCCGTGTGCAGCTGGGCACTTCGACGGGTCCCGTCGAAGGTGGTACGGGCGATTTCATCGTTATCCCGGAGGAGCGGCACCATCTGGTCGCTCTTGAAGACTCGGTGGTCCTGTTGACGGTGGTTGCGAAAGGCTGACCGTCTGGAGGCGGGGCCTGTCCAGGGGTGCGGGCGAAGGCTCAGGGCGGGGCGAAGGGCTATTTGTACAGGTGCTGCGGGCCCTGTTCTTTTCTGTACAACGCCTTGAGCATCCGATCGCGGAGGAAGGCGTTGTCGATCAGCTTAATGCCGGTGTTGGCGACGGCTGGGATTCCGAACAGCTTGTGGAAGTAGCGGCCGCGTTTGTACTCGCGGCCCCACGCGGCTTCCATGCGCTGGGCGTAGTTGGTGAAGTCGCCAGGGCCACCGTTGGTCAGTGCCGCGATCGCGCATTCCCCTGCGGCCAAACCGGATTCGAGTGCCTTGGAGATGCCGGCGCCTGATGCCGGCTTGCCTGCGCCGAGGGAGTCACCGGTGAACAGCACACCTGGACGCCACGGCGGCCACGCGGTGAAGCCCATCGGCAGACGCCAGGCGCGAACGCTCTTGTTCTTCTTGAGTTCCTCGATCGCCGGCAGCTCCCAGTCAGGCGGTAGCGTCCTCAGGAATTCGCCGAGGAACTGTGTGGCGTTGATCGACTGCCAGTTCTTGTAACTGTTGACGTAGCCCAGGCCGATGTTGAACACACCGTTGCCCATCGGGAACACCCAGCCATACCCGGGCAATTGGTCACCCTCGAACTGAAGCTTGAGGTAGATGTCGAGGCTGTCGGAGTCGGGTCGGGCAGCGTGCATCTCCGAGCGGATGGCAATCGCGGAATACCCGTTGTATTCCGAATCGATCTTCAGCGCGCGTTTGATGGGGGAGTACGCACCGTCGGCTGCGATGACCGCGTCGCCGTAGACCTTCTCGCCTCCTTTGAGGACCACGCCGATCACTGTGCCGTTGGCATCAAATTCGGGCCCGGCGACTTCAGCGCCCTGGCGTACCTCGGCGCCGGCGGACTCGGCGTGCTTGAGCAGCACCGTGTCCAGGTGTGTGCGGCTGACGGTATGGCCGTGATCGGGCATTCCCGGACGCTTCGGGAACGAGAGCTCCCACTGGCTCGGGCTGAATACCGTCACCCGGTTTATCCGGTGGAACGTGGCGACCTCGTCGGCCAGGCCCATTTTTTGCAGATAGCTGACCGCGCGGGCGGTCAGGCCGTCCCCGCAGGGCTTGTCGCGGGGAAACTGCGCCTTGTCCAGGATGACGACTTTGGCGCCGGTCTGCGCGGCCTGCCATGCTGCGGCCGAACCGGAAGGCCCGCCACCTGCGATGACCAGGTCGTATCGCTGCGTCATGAATCTCGTCTCGTCGATCGGCTGTCGCAGGTGATAGTACCCAAGCCGCGGTCGGCCG
>JAZGDL010000360.1:0-6144 GCA_036477795.1 Phycisphaerae bacterium | reverse complement strand
GTGTTGAACAACCGAACGACTTCTTTGACGAAAAACCGCACAGCGTGCGAGAAGAGCGCGTAGCACACCAGGCTCGCCGCACATAAGACCAGGAGCAATCGATCGCGCAGCCTTACGGTTTGCACTGTTCCAGCCCTCAAGGTTGTGGGACCGGCTTTAGAGCCGATCAGAACCGCGACCGCAAAGGAACGGCCCGGTATGCAATTATCGGCTCTACCGCGACGGGTCTTCTGTCAGAACCGCGACCACATCAACGAGCTGGTGCGAGAATCTCTTCTCGCACCTTAGCGCGACCGCCAGGGAGCGGACCTGCCTACCACTCCCTTACGGTCGGGTCTCGGATAAGTCGGGTCTCGGATAAGATGCCATCTGCGTGAAACACTACACTACCGCTGCGTCAGGCGTTGTTTGAGGGGTAGCAGGGACAGAGCGCTCCTCTGCGGGTCGCCGCTAAACGTGCCGCGCTGGGTGATGTAACCCATCACTTGAGGCGTGACAGAGCACTAGCGCTCCCTTGCGGTCGCGGCTCATGGTTTTCGCCCCACGATGAAGATGGTGGGGGCCAGGGTCAAGAACGCCTTGCGGTTGATGAAGGGGAAATCGAGGAACTTGACCGGAAACAACAGTCCGCAAAGCAGGAGATTGATAAACGCCTTGAGCTTCTCGTGCCCCAGGCTCAGGACGATCGACAGGAATTCGATCAGGCAGATGAGCATCAATGTGACCGGACCCGCGGCGTTGGTCTGCTCAACGGTTTCCCATCCGTCGAGCAGCACCTGCTGCCCCTGGTGGGTGAACCGGTGGAAGTCGAAGGGCGAGGCGTGAAACGGGTACAGGAAGGGAAGCAGGTGCATGCCAATGCCGCCGCGTTTCGTACAGCGGTCACACTCGGCTACGACTACCCTGGGGTCGGGCACGTGCTCCAGCACGCTCACCGATACCATGGCGTCGATGCTCTCCGACTTGAACGGAAGCGCTCGCAGATCACACACCACATCCACGGCATCGTAGTCGAATAGATCCACCCCGATCATGTTCTCGTCGATGCGATGGGTTCCACAGCCCAGGTTCAGGACCAGTTGACGGGCCGGATCGAGGTGCCTGCGGACCCGGCGGGCGTAGCCGAAGGGGTAGACCGGGGCGATCAGGTTGATCCCGATGGAGTGGTAATACCTGCCCAGCAGCCTCTTGCAGAAGCCTTTCAGCTTGTCGAGCTGGTCTGTGCGTTCCGGCACCTGAACGAAGTAGACTTTGCCCCCGCGGATGGGATAGGCCTCATCGCAGGCGGCGCAGAGGGCCCGGTCCGGTTCAAACGACAGCTCGCCGCGACAAGCGGGACATGCCAGAGCCGGCTTGATGCGATCGAGCCGCGAATCCGGGTGCCTAATGATGGCATTCACCTTCGATACCTCAAGCTAACGACGGCGCTCTAATCATGCACATGAAGGCCCTTGTCTGGGAGATTGACGATTGACGATTGACGATCGGGGATTGGGGATTGGGGATTGAGGATTGGGGATTGCGGATTGGGGATTCGAGAAAGACGATTGGGGATTCCGCTTGGTCCCCTCCGCTTCGTGCCTCCGTGCCTCCTTCGGGCTCCCTCCTTGGTCGCCCTCAGCTTTGCGCCCCCGTGCCCTCCGAACGCGTCCTCCACGAGATATAGGGGCCGGCCGCGGACCTGGTCGAAGGTGCGCCAGAGGTATTCGCCCAGCACCCCGAGCATGAGGATCTGCAAGCCGCCGAGAAAGAAGATCGCACAGATGATTGAGGCCCACCCGGTGACCTGAACGACACCGAAGAGCCAGCCGCCGGTCAGGTGGTTGACCACCAGCGACAGTCCCAGCAGGCACGATACGGTGCTGAAGAGGATTCCCAAGAGGGACATGCAGCGGATCGGCGCATAGGAAAAGGCCACCAGTGCGTCGATGGCCGCCTTGAGCCTGCGCATGAAGGTCCACCCGCTGGAGCCGCTCATGCGCTCCTGTTTGTCGTAAAGGATCCTGGTCTGCTTGAAGCCGAACCAGTCGATCAGGCCCCAGAGGTACATGTTGCGTTCGTAGGTCCGGCTGAGCACGTTGATGACCTTGCGGTCCAGAAGCACCATGTCGGCGTCCTGCGATTCCAGGGAGACCGCCGAGACGCGGCGCATCAGCCAGTAGAAGAATCCCGAGCACAGGGTGTTGATGAAGCTGCGGCGATACCGCCGGCGGGCACACCACACCACCTCGTTGCCCTCGCGCCATCGAGAGATCATTTCCGGGGCCAGCTCGGGCGGGTCCTGCCCGTCCGCGGCAAGCACGATGGCGCAGTCTCCGCGGGCCAGGTTGGTCCCGCACACGATAGCGATGTGGCTCCCCGAGCGGCGGGCCAGCCGGGCATACCGCACGTGCGGGTTCTTGCGCGACAGCTCCTTGAGGATCGCCGGCGTAGCGTCGGTGGAATGATCGTCGACGAAAACGATCTCCACTTCGTACCGAGCCCCAAGCGCCAGCGCGGGGTCTTCACTTTCCATCCCCAGCCGGCGACTGATCGCTTCGATGCGATCCACCATTGTCTGGATGTTGCTCTCCTCGTTGTAGGCCGGGATGACGAAGGAAACACAACTCATCCTTTCCGCCTCCGCTCAAGGTGTATGGTCGGCTGCGCTGGCTGAAGCCCGCGGCTCATTGGGTGCCGGCGCTCATGTCGCAATCTGCAAAGAACCAGGTCGGCGAGTCGCTCGAAATGCACGCGACCGTTGTTGTGCAGGGTCGTCCACGGCGACGAGGGCGCGTGAAACGGGATGTCCATTCCGACCACGTTCCGGTAAAGCGCCCGGCCTATGGATGTCTTGCCGGCCCCGGATTTTCCGATCAACCAGATCACCATAACAGCGCGCTCGCTTTGGGTTACCTTGGTCGCGTCCTTGGCGCCTCTTGTCGTTCCGAGCCCCAGGCGCCGGCGCGGGGTCTTCACTCACACCGGACCGGCGAGTCGGTAGGGTCCGCCGTGCGGACCACTTGGCGTAGCATCCCGTCGAGTTATCGGAATTGCGGTGAGGCTGCTGGAGCATTCGCGGAGTAGAGTCCGCCGCGCGGACCAGAATCACAAGCCGCAACTCCGCGGGAAGCAACAGGAGGGCGCGTCGTCCGATAACTCAGTGGTGCCGGCGTTAACTCGGAACCCCAGGTCTGTCTTCCGAAGCGTGTCAAGAACCTCTGCTGTTCGAGCGAACGATCACGGGGCGGGCAATCCGAGCCGTCCAGCCCGCACACCGCGTGCATTCCCTGCCTGCCGAGCAAGTCCGCGCTGTGAGCAGCCGATAACTCTCTGTGCCGAGGAACCAGGCCAGACCGCAGGGCAGCACGCGGGAAGTCGCAATGGCAGACATCGCTGAGGTCAGATCACAGGTGGTGCCCGCGGTCCACGGTCGCAGGGAGTCCAAGCCGGACCCGGACTTCGAGATCGGGTTGGCTGGACATTTGCGGGCGCGGTACGGCGGCGATGGACTGGTGGACCTCTATGGTCGCTTCGCGACAGGCGACGGTGAGCTGGACCAGTTAATGCGGCGTGTGCTCTGGCGAGCGTTGTCGCGGCGCTTCGGTCAGGGCGTCGCCATCGGGAGCGGGGCCTGCTTCAAGCACGCCGAGACGTTCGAGATCGGCAACGGCGTTTTCATCGGCCCTCAGTCGAACCTCCAGGGACGCCTCGGGGGCACGTGCGTCATCGGCGAGCACGCTTGGATCGGACCGCAGAGCTACCTCGACGCCCGCAATCTGGTGATCGAAGAGTACGTGGGCTGGGGACCGGGTGCCAAGGTGCTGGGATCAAGCCATACGGGACTCCCTGTCGATGTGCCCATCGTCCAAACGGATCTGGAGATCGCGCCGGTCCGCATCGAGGCCTGGGCCGACGTGGGCACCGGGGCAGTGATTCTGCCCGGCGTAACCGTTGGGCGGGCCAGTATCGTGGGGGCGGGCGCCGTGGTGACCGGAGACGTGCCGGCGTTCGCTGTGGTCGCGGGGGCACCGGCTCGCTTCCTGCGCTGGCGGGTGGGTCACACGCCCCCGGGCAGCGACGGTTCGACAGGGTAGCCCGAACATCGGACTCGAAAGGGGCATGTGCGAGATGGACATAGAAGGACCTGCGGCCATCGACCGGATCGTCGATGGGCTCGATGAAGGGCGTCCGTCCAACAACCCCCGACGGTTGAGCCGAGAGAAAGCGAGGCTGATCCTTGACGGAGTTGGCCATTAAGCAGGGGGTGCTGCGGGAAGGTCTTCTGCAAGGCATACACGATTCGCTGCCGGCCCGAAGCAGAAGAATCTCCGCTGACGAGTTCCCCTTCGATGGATAACGAAATGATCGACAATCGCTGGTGCGATAATCCCTTCTCGCACCGCGCCGTTTACGATAGCGCTGATACGCTCGGCCCCAGAGTCCGATACGGAGCTGCGCTGGGGTTGCTTCTCGCATCGGTGTGCGGGGTCGTGGACGTACTGGTCATCACCATCTGGGGCCATCGGACACCATATGTTCTGGCACCCATCGTGGTGCTTGCGTACGCGATGGGCGGCACATTGACGGGCGCGCTGTTGGCCGCACTCCTGCACCCACGTATCCCAAGACACCGGGCTTATCCGAGCCCCAAGCGCCAGCGCGGGGCCCCCCCGACCGGCCGAGGCCAGTTCGTCCACGCCCTTAGTGCAGCCTGCCTCCTCGGGGGACTGTCCGCCTTTGCAGTCATTCTGCTGGTCCGAACCGTGCAAGGGTACCAGGGCTACATGGCGGCGCCGGCGGCGTGGCTTCCGGTCGCGGCGGGACTGGTTGTGGCTGTGCTGGTCGCCACGGGCGGCGCGGGTCGGCGCCGGTCCGTCGAGCCCGGAGCCGCCGTGGGCATTCTGTTTTTTGCAGCGCTGTTTTGCGGGCTGTGGGAACCAGTTAATAAGCTGTACCAGGCGCCGATGCTGAGCCCGGCGGGTTTGGCGGCTAAGGCTGCATACCTGGCGGGCGGCGCGGTGCTGTACGTCGCCCTGCGAGCCATAATCGCTTCAATGCCAGGCCCACGGATTCGAATCCGTGGGTTTCCCCTTTGGAGTGGTCCGCACGGGGGACCCTACGGGCTTGACACGACTCGCCGGTGTGCAACCCTGGCGTTGGCAGTCGGCGCTGTCGGCGTACTGGCTGGCAATGCCACGGTATGGTACCGGACGCCGATTCCAATCGATCATCAAACTCCTAGCTCCAAGCGCCAGCGCGGGGCTGCACTTCGTGATAAGCCCAACGTCATTCTGCTGGTGATGGACACCGCCGGGGCTAACCATCTCAGCACATACGGTTACTCGCGCAAGACGACGCCGCATTTGACGGCCCTGGCAGCCGAGGGCGTGCGGTACGACCGGGCCATCGCACCATCCTCCTGGACACTGGCGTCGCACGCCTCGATGTTCACCGGGGCGCTGCCGACCGAACACCGCGCCAACTTGACCGTAGTAAGCGGCAAACCCAAACGCGTCCCTCTGTCGAACGATTACGTGACGCTGGCTGAGGTGCTGTCCGCAGCCGGTTACAGCACGGGGGCAATCGTAGCTAACACCGGGTTCCTGTCTCGCGAACTGGGCATACACCAGGGCTTCGACTACTACGACGACGCGCCACGGCCCACAATGGCGGCGGCGAAGCCGCGCACCATCCTGCCCGGCATGTGGATATGCCGCTGGTACCAGGATCGGTTGCCGGGCTGGCGGCGAACCTGGTCGCGCAACGCCGAGGAGATCAACGCCGAAGTCCTGGCCTGGCTGGATCGCCGCCCGCGACAGCCGCTGTTTCTCTTCGTCAACTACCTGGATCCGCACGCACCATACAACGAGCATCCGGAGTTCCGCCGCAGGTTGGGGCACGGTACCGAACACACCCACGGATTCGAATCCGTGGGCTTCGGCTCATCATCGACTCTGTCATCATCGATCCAGACTGATCCGGCGGGCGACGCGGCCCGCTACGATCAGGAGATCGCGTTTCTTGATGCGCGGATCGGCGAACTGCTCGAGGCGCTCAAGCTTCGCGGGATGTACGACAACTCCCTGATCATCGTCACCAGCGATCACGGCGAGGCGTTCGGTGAACATGGGTGGGTGGGGCACGGGCAGTTGTTGTACGAGA
>JAZGDL010000036.1:0-2547 GCA_036477795.1 Phycisphaerae bacterium | reverse complement strand
CCGATCGGGATCTGCGCGTTCATTCAGTGGTGGCGTGGGTTGAACCCCGCGGATATCTGGATTGCAATCCTGTTGGGTCACGTTACTCGCTGTGGGTTGAGTGTCGTGCGGTTCCGCCAAGGAAAGTGGCGGGATATCCAGGTGGATTTAGGGAGATGATGCCCCGCGGCACCGAAGAGGTTGTGATCACCGTCGAGGGAGGCTTGGGAGAACATACTCGGTGAGCAGCCGGTCCGTCTGCTCATGCATCCCGGCCGTATTGTAGTTGGTGCTTGTGATGACGACGACGAGCTTGTCATCGGGGAAGATCGCCACCTTGTTCCCACCGTTCCCTGACATGTACCAGGCGGGATGGCGAGCTCTTCCCGCTTCAAATGAACGGAGCCACCACAAGTACCCATACTCGGTTGCGTCATCGATCCGCACGTGCGGCTGCGTCGAGCGCCGAACCCAATCCGGCGGAATGACCTGAAGCTCGTGCCATCGGCCGCCATTCGAATACAGTTGGCCTAGTTTCAGGAGGTCCCGGGAAGACAATCGAAGACCGCCACCCGTTTGTGCCAGACCCAGGGGGGAATACGGCCACTGAGACTGCTCAATGCCAAGCGGATCAAACAGATGGCGCTGGGCGAAGCCGGGCACGGGCTGATCGGCGGCCCGAGATAACAACGCCCCAAGCGTAAAGACTCCGGCCGTGCAGTAGCTGAAGCTGCGACCGTACGGCGCGTCCTGCGGGCGCGTCGCCCAAGGCGGGAATCCCTTGATCGGAAGATCTAGCGTGAACTGTACCCAGTCCTCGATCAGGTACATCCTCTCCTCGTTTCCGCGCGAGAAGCTGTTCCAGTCATCACATTCCAGGAGGGAACTCATGGTCAAGAAATCCTGGACCGTTATTCGCTCCTTGCGCATGTCAGGGTTCTGCACCGGTGCTTTGTCAGCGAAGAACGACGTTACGACCGCATCGACGCCGGCGAGGAGCCCGCGATCCACGGCCACTCCGACGAGCATGCCTGTTATGGTCTTGGTGGCGGATCGCGTGTCGCGCAAGGCAGGACGGCCGACGTCATCGAAGTATTCCTCGTAGACAAGTATCCCGTTGTAGGCCATCAGGACACTGGTGATTCTGCGGAAGTTGCCGGAGCGGATATCGGTCGCGAGTCGCATCAGCGGAGTTTCGTCGAGACCTGCGCTTCGAGGTGAGGCCGTTGTCCACCCGTCTTCGAGAGCAAGAGGACGGCCCATCTGCTGTGCGGCCGCATCGGTGGCGGTGAGCGTCGCAATACACGCGCAGCTAATTGCTGTGAGAGGTTTCATGCTGGGAACGATATCCCTCCAAGAAAAAACCCGGCCATGTGTCGGAGCTAAAGATCTCAATTTATCGCAGCCGCCTAACCGACCTGCCCATAAGCTGCGGCGCTATTTTCATCGCTCAATCGTAAGAAACGCGCTGCGCGGTGATCTCTTCGAGGAACGGCCACCCCGAATTCTCCACGTGGATCCGCAAGCGTATGAGGCCCACCCCCATCCCTAATCCTCTCTCAACGTTGAAGCCGGATCCACGCCCGCCGCACGGCGCGCGGGTACGAAGCATGCCAGCAGCGCCACGCCCAACATGACCACAGACACCAGTGCGAACGTCACAGGATCAGTCGCCCCAACCTCAAACAGCACGCTGGACATGTATCGGGTGAGTAGCAAAGCTCCTGCGATTCCAACGACCATGCCGAACGTCACGATTTGCATACCCTGTCTCACGACCATCCGTATCACATTCGAGGGGCCGCCTCCCAGCGCAATGCGTATCCCGATGTCTCTGGTGTGTTGTTGAACGAAGTACGACATCACACCGTAGATCCCGATGATCGAAAGCAACAGCGCCACGGCGGCGAAGGCGGCTACCAGGATCGTCAAGTAACGAGGCGTGTCCATGGATTCTGAGATCAGTTCGTCGGTGGTGGCTATTCGCGAGAGTGGCAGCGCGGGATCCAGTTCCCGAACGATTTGCCTGATAGACGGAAGCGCACTCATGGCGTCTGCGCCAGTGCGGGCCAGGATGAACCTCGAGCGGCTGGTACCCAGCGTCAACGGCCAATAAACCGTTCCTTCGTTGACCGCGTCGAGACCGGTGTGTTTCACGTCGCCCACTACACCGACTACTGTGAACATGGGACAGGTCGTGCAGCCGCCGCTGTAGAACCGTTTGCCCACCGCATCGTCATTGGGGAAAAACCGCCGGGCCCAGGCCTGGTCCACCACGGCAACCGGGGGTGCATCTGCGTTATCCCGCTCGTCAAACACGCGTCCCTCGAGTAGTGGGATGCGTAACGTTTCGAAATATCCTGGCGTCACTCCCACCCACGGGGTCGTGGGTTGTGACTGGCCGGGTGGGGTGGGCTTGTCCTCCAGGTCGAAGTTGTTGGTCATGTTGATTTCGCGCGTGGGTCGGCCGTCCGCAGAGGCAACCGCCTGCACACCCGGAAGCGCATTGATGCGCGTTAGGGCCTCTCGCCAAAACGCGAGGGCGTCACTGTTCTCAGGATAACTTGC
>JAZGDL010000359.1:0-4635 GCA_036477795.1 Phycisphaerae bacterium | reverse complement strand
CCTGGTGATGGCCGACCGCGCTCGCGAAGCCTACAACGCTCTCGATGCCGAGTTCAAAACCATCGCCAGGATTCAGCAATGCCTGCTGCCTGCCAGCCTGCCCAAGGCCAACGGCATCGACCTGGCTTCCTACTACGCCACCGCCCACCGCGCCGGCGGCGATTACTACGACGTTTTTCCGCTGGACAACCAGCGGTCCGGCATCCTCATAGCCGACGTCAGCGGCCACGGCGCCGCCGCCGCCGTGGTGATGGCCCGCATGCACGCCTCACTGCATTCCGGGGCCGCCAACATGGACAGCCCCGCCGAGGTGCTCAGTTTCGCCAACGACCACCTCCTGCTGCAATGCCGCGCCGATTCCGAAGTGACAACCTTTGTCACCTCCTTCTACGCCGTCTTCGACCCGGCCGACAGCAGCCTGCTCTACGCGTCCGCCGGCCATAACCCTCCGCGCCTGCGCCGCGCCGACGGCTGTATGTGCTCGATCGCCGGAGCGAGGTCCTGGCCTTTGGGCATCCAATGCGGTGTGCAATATGAGCAGGACCGGCTCATGCTCGGTCGCGACGACCATCTGCTGCTTTACACCGACGGCATCGTCGAAGCCACCAATACCGCCGGCGATCAGTTCGGCGTTGACCGGCTTGACCGGGCCGTTCTCCAGCCGCACGACTGCGCACGGACCATGGTCGGCAACGTTGTCACTGCCGTCGACCGGTTCACCCAGGACACCCCTGCCCTGGACGACCGCACCCTGCTGGCCCTACGCGTCCGCTGAGGCGGCATAGCGTACCCCGTGCACGAGCCGCAGAAGCGTCAGATACGTGACACTAATCGGCCGGGTGGCCCACCTCCTTTGGAGGTGGGGGAGCCGATGATCGTCGGGCGATTCACCTGAGCGTATATCATCGCGTCCCCCATGTCCAGAGGACATGGGCCACCCGCCGACGCCGTGCCCGTCCGCATGATGACTTTGCGCTGTACTGCTGGTCATTCCGAATGCGCAGCGAGCAAGCGGCAGAATTGGTCTTGAATGCGCTTGTAAGGCGCGCTCGGGCCTTGATACCCGTTGAAGATAATACTGAACGCATATGTCCTTCCATCGCTCCGGACGTACCCGCTCAACGACTTCACGCCGCGCAGCGTCCCGGTCTTGGCGAGCACCGACCCTTCCAGACCTCGCATGCGTTTGCGAAGCGACCCTTCCTTCCCCGGAACGGCGAGACTCTCCATGAAAATGTCCCGATCACCACGCCGAAACATGTACACCAACAGATCAACGAACTGCCCCGCCGTCACACGATTGTCGCGGCTCAATCCTGAAGCATCCGCAAACACCATGCCCGAGGTGTCCATGCCGATGCGGCGGCCGAAGGCTTGGACGGCTGAAGATGCGGTCACCCAGCTCCCCCGCGCCGGGGCGCCTGAGGTTCGACGCATGTGCTCGTAACCGATACGTTTGGCCAGACACTCAGCGAACAGATTCTGGCTGTCCTTGCCGATCCGCGTCAACACATCCCCAATCGGCGTGCGGTGCACCGCGATAATCTCGATATCGCCCGGCAACGCCCCCTGACGCGTCCGAACGCGTTCCCGCCGAAGCTCACCGGCAACACCGAAACCGGCGCTCTCCAGCACGCCCCGGAAGACGTCAGCGAACAGCAGTCCCGGGTCCGGAGCCGGAACCGGCTCCAGCGCTGCCCGCGAACCGCATGAACCGCTCAAGATGAAACGGAACGGTTCGCCCGATCCGGCGATCACCGGTACACCCGCACCGCCCGATCGAACCCGGTTGATGATTTCGACGATCGTCGCCGGCGGCGTGACCGACCACAGCGCTGCATCGCCCGGCTGGGTCGCCGGCCAAACCGTTACTTCAATGCAGTTGTCGTGCAGGTTCAACGCGCCGACCGGCGCCCCGTACCACTTTTGCACGTCTGCTGCCTCCCAGCTTGGGTGGACGAGCTGTTCGTCGAAGATCGATTCGTCGATAATCAGATCGCCGGGGATGGATGTGTGCCCGTTATTTAGCAGCGCTCGGGCCCAACCATGAAACATCGCCAAGACGCCGTCTCCGGTTGGTTCGCAGAGCTTGGGATCGCCGATGGCTGGATCGCCGTCGCCGATGATCACCAGGTCCCCACGCCGCAGGCCCAACACGGTGCGAAACTCGAACCGGCGGCCGAGCAGCTCCAGTCCAGCGGCCATCACCAGGAGCTTCTGATTGCTCGCGGGGATGAGCGGCTGCTCGGCGTTGCGGCTGAAGACCAGCCTGCCGTTCTCGGCGTCGACCACAGCCACCCCATATTCGACCGTCGAAGCCGGCACTGAGCGCAGCAGGCCTTCGATCTGAGAGGCCAGTTCTGCGGCATGGACCTCACTGGTGCCGGGCCCAATGACCGGCCCATGTACCAGAAGAGCCGCCGCCAATGCCAAAAGCGGATTCATACGCATGACCATCCACGGGCCTCCAGACATACGTCGACCATCATAGGGGTCCGGCGGGTTCCCGTCAGGCCGACCGGTGTCCGGCCCCATCGGCGCGGCGAATCGCCCGCCGCTCTTGACGATTGCGGATTGCGGATTGCGGATTCCACTCCGTCCCTTCGTCCCTCCGTCCCTTCGTCCCTTCCTCTGCCTTCGTGCCTTCCTACTTGACATATGATGCTGGGCGGCTAGAGTTCTTCGCCGTTGGAGCGAGATCAGCCCGACCGCTGCAAACATGACGCAGGGTGGTCGCCCAAGAAGCAAGGGGCCGTAGCTCAATTGGCTAGAGTACCGGACTGTCGATCCGGTGGTTGCGGGTTCGAATCCCGTCGGCCTCGTTCAAAAACGCGGTTTTTCACCCTAACAAACCAAACGGTCGCAGGATGGTCGCAGAGAATCAGCCCGCCGACGCTCTCCGCATCCCTTCCCGCAGGTCTTCTTTCTCGACTTCGAGGTAGTAGTCCATCGTCGTCTTGATGCTGCGATGACCGGCCAACTTCTGCACCGTCACCGGTGGCACGTTGGCCAGCAAGGCCCTTGTAATGCCTGTCCTGCGTAGATCGTGGCGGGTAAGGTGTGCGATACGCCCGTCGGCGAGGACACGCTGCCATTTCTTGTCCAGGTTGGACTTGTCGACGAACACCGTGAACGGCCCGCCGTCCCGTAGGGTCTTAGCCTTCAGCTTGTGCAGGTCGGTAAGCAGTGCGTCATCCTCGATGGGTACGAAGCGCTCCTCGCGGCTCTTGGTGGATCGGAAGTAGACGGATCGGTCGTCGAAGTCCACGTCGTCCCAAAGCAGCCCGGTCACCTCTGAGAACCTCCCCCAGGTGGCGAGTGAGAATCGGACATACAACGCAAGCCGCGTGCCGTACAGCTTCTCGGTGGATGCCAGCAGCTTGGTTTCCTCCTCCGGCTTGAGGATCCGCTTCTTGCGTTTGCGTTTGGCAGGCATCCGCCACTTAGCCGCCGCGTTTACCGATGCGAATTCATCGTCCACCGCCTGTCCAAACGCCAGCCGCAGACAGGCCCGCTTAGAACACCGGGTGTCCGGCTTGTTGCCTCTGCCCTCCGGCTTGGGTGCAGCCAGATACTCGTCATACTTGCGGACCATCCACTTGCGGACATCGCGCGGGTGCGGCTTGTCGAACATCCGGCCGAAGTCCTCCAGGACTTGCCGAATCTTCTCACCGTGCCCTTTGTTCTTCGGCTTTACCACCGCCTCGACGAAGTCTTCCCACCCGATCCGCCGGGTATGCCGGTACGTGCCCTCGGCCAGCTTCTCCTCCAACTTGGCAGCCTACACTTTGGCCCGGTCGCCGTCGGTGCCGGCAGAACGGCTTGCCGATGATGCCAAGCGCCGCGGGCTTCACCGGTTTGGTCTTCTCCTTCATCACAGCCAGCAGGCGCTGCGTCGTATCGGTGCTGATGCCGTTGCCGTCGACAAGAGCGGTCAGATTAGTCCTGGCCAGGCCGGTGGCTTCCAGCACCGCCTTTTGCTTGGCTGTACCGGTGATCCCCCGAAACTCCCGTATCAGTTCCCGCACCGTACGATCTTGACCGCGATCGGCGTCATGTGCGACGTAGCCTGCGACCAGCCGCTCAAAATGATCGTTGGCGTACCAGTGCGGACAGGTAGGGTCGCTGGGCAGCCATTTCGGCCAGTCGCCGGCGGTGGCCTCGATACGGTGGGTCTCTGCGTGCGGGCATGCACAGGCAGACGCAGACAGGTCTGTTCCGCATCTTCGCGCAAACCCTTGCCCGATGTCACCATCCACATCCGGTCGCCGGGCTGCAACTCGGCGATGCACTTGGCGCTGCTGTGCCAAACGAGAACGCCGCCGTCGTCCGGTAGACCGGAGGCCTTGCCGGGCGAGGTGCCTCGGTTTGCCGCGAAGTCCCGCCAGTAGATCAGCACATCCGCCATGTTTTCACACACCAAAGCCGCCTACAGCCCCCCTGAAAGGCTCCAAGCCGAAAAAAACCTTGAACCGCTTGCCCGCAGGAGCCGAGAAGTTGTATAATTCCCTTGACAGATCAGCACCTGGCGCTGCATGTCAGCGACCAGTTATTAGCCCCTGGCGGTTGCACGCAACCGCCAGTTTCTTTATGGTCACCCTCTATGGATCGAGTCTGCATCTTCATCGACGGCAG
>JAZGDL010000358.1:0-12968 GCA_036477795.1 Phycisphaerae bacterium | reverse complement strand
CCCCCGTACCGAGGTCACCAAGAAGCTGTGGAACTACATCAAGAAACACGATCTCCAGGACGCCAACAAGCGCACCATGATCAAGGCCGACGCCAACCTCAAGCCCATCTTCGGCGGCAAGGCCCGGGTCGACATGTTCCAGATGACCAAAATGGTCAGCCAGCACCTCAAACCCATCAAGTAGCGGCGAATGGCGAATGCAGAATAGCGAATGCAGAATGGCGAGGACGAACACCCTTTCGTTATTCGCTATTCTTCATTCGACATTCGCCATTTCCCTCATCTGCTCGACCACGCCGGCTACGGCCTGGTCGAAGGACCGGGCGGCTTCGACGCCGACGGCCAGGGCCCGCCGGCCCTGATCTGTCTTGATTAGGGAGTCGACTGCGGCCTGTTCGCGTGATGTCGATAGAACGTCGATCGATCCTTGACACTCGGCAAGAAGCGCATCGATTGAGGCCTGCAACGTCGGCGAGGCTCCATCACGATAGTGACGGAAATAGCGGATGGCTGAGGCGCGGTTCGCGGAGATGAATCGAGCGTGCTGCATATGGCAGGGCCCGCCGGGCCCGGTGCATGTCGGGCACACTTTGTCCGACTGCAGCCGGTCCAACCAGATTTGATAACCGTCCGCTCCGACCACGACGTCGGGGTCGTCAATCAGTCTGTCGTGCAGTGTGGCGTGGAAGCGCCTGGTGGCTTCCGTGAACAGTGATTCATCGTCCGGCTGACGCGGAATGATCTCCTCGACCACGTAGAGCTGGACCGGCGGCGTGACGATGGGCACGTTCCGGCCGCCGGACCACATCACCGTGCCGGCGAACCCCAATCCCTGGTCACCGACCTGCGTGATGATTCCCCACAAACACGCCGGGGCGTCGGGCCAGCCCTGCCATGCGATGACCGGCTGATTGTGTTCCAATGCCCGGCGGATGAGCGGCGCGTAGCTGGCTTCGAAATGCTGGGCGTAGGGCTGGTGGTCAGCCAACCCGGTAGCTGCCTCCGGCGGGTGCAGCTCGCGCAGGCGCAGGCCGAACATCAGCCCGGTTTCCGCCAGAAACACATCCGACCCGTAGACGCTCCACCATCCCAGACACGCCCGGCCACGCACGCCCGCGGTCCGCAGCGACAGTGCCAGCGCCGCGTCCAGCCGTCGATAGCGCACGTTGGCCCCCGCCCAGCGCAGCAGAGCCTCCAGGGCCAGCGTCAGCGAGCCGACCCGCTCCGGGTTGTCTCGAACAACAATGGCGGATAAATCCATCGCCCACATGATACCCTGGTTCCTCCCGTCTGCACAGGGTCGGCCAGGCAAGTGGGCGCATCCCGAAGAAGGGGGCGGCACAGACCCGCCTACCACTGGGCCTCTTCAAAGGCGCCCAGGGGTTTGGCCCGCTTGTCCGGCGGCCGCGCTTTGATGATGGCCTTCGCCAGCGTCAGATCGCCTTTGGTGGTGATCTTGAGATTCGTCGCATCGGACTTGACGACCGCCACCGGATGTCCCGCCAGCTCGACGACCCCGGCGTCGTCCGTCGCTTGGTCGGCGCCCTCGGGAAGATCGGCATAGACCTCCACCAGCAGCGATCGCCGAAAGACCTGCGGCGTCTGGGCTTCATAAAGTCCCTCACGCGACACGGTGGCGTCGATCACTCCGGCATCACTCACCCGCTTGATGGTCCCGTGAAGGGGGCTGGCAAGGATGGCTGCTCCGCTCTTGGCCGCCTCGGCGAAGACCGCATCGATCATCGCCCGCGTGACGCAAGGCCGCACCGCATCATGAATGGCCACCAGGTCAGCCTCCTCGCTCACTTTGGCGAGGCCCGCGCCAACCGATGCCACCCGGTCATCTCCGCCCTCCACCAGAGCCACACCCATGAAGCCCAGGTTCGGTGCGTATTTCGATTTCACTTCCGCCAAATCCGAACCAGCCACCACCAGGATGGTCTGGCACACGTCCTCGCGATTGATGAAATGCTCCAAGGCGCGAAGGAAAACCGGGCGGCCTTCCAGCTTGGCCAGGGTCTTGTTGCCATCGCTGCCGAACCTTTCGCCCTTGCCCGCCGCCGGGACAATAACCGCCACCTTCACATCGGACATGGCCAGTTCCTCATGCAGTGTCCAGTTATAGACTGCCAAGCGCACACGCGCGCAGCGAACGTCGCGGGCACATTAGAATGGCGAAGGAGCCGGTGTGCAACCGTCCATGTCGAGTGTGTAGGGCAGGCCGTTGACCTGCCGTTTCAATCATGGTTGAAGATGTCTAAGGCAGGTGAATCACCTGCCCTAGGACCTGGTGTCAAGAGTTGGCCCGCGGCGGGGTTGGGCGCGCCTTTCGAGGCCCCGGCGCGGACTCTCCGTTGGGGCGCCCGAAGATCATCCGCCCGGCCGAAGTCTGGAATGCACTGGTCACCGAAATGGCAACCGACTGCCCGATATGGTCCCGCCCCCCTTCGACAACCACCATGGTACCGTCTTCCAGGTATCCGATCCCCTGGCCCGCCTCCTCACCGGCTTTGATTACCTTGACCATCAGGCTCTCTCCCGGCAGGAATATGGGCTTGAGGGCGTTGGCCAGATCGTTCAGATTCAGCACGTCCACACCGCGAACGCGCGCTACCTGATTGAGATTGTAGTCGGTGGTCAGGATGCGCCCGTCCAGCTTCTGGGCCAGGTCGACCAGCCGCTCATCGACGGCCACCGGTCCGCCCGCCTCCGGCTTGACGTTGAGTATGTTCACGTCCAGCAACTTGCTGCCCTGCAACTTGCTCAAGACGTCCAAGCCGCGGCGACCGCGGTTGCGCTTCAGCTTGTCCGGGCTGTCGGCGATCGCCTGAAGCTCCGCCAGAACGAACCGGGGCACCACCAGCTCCGATTCAAAAACCCCGGTCCCCGCCAGATCGGCGACCCGGCCGTCGATGATCGCCGAAGTGTCCAACACCAGCGGACGCCCGCCCTTGACCTGCTTGGAGAACTCCACATAGGGGACAACGAAACGGATGTCGTCTTTGGTTTGCAGTACGAAGCTCACCGCCAGATAGCAACAGATCACGCCGATCATCAGTTTCACCGTGCTCACAAACGGGTGATCGCGGTAACCGATCTGCTGGCGCTCGAATCTGGTGGTTTCGACGTGGTGCTGCCTGCCGGTCTGATCGATTTCGATCACCGTCTCCGTAACCGGCAGATCCGCAAACACCGGGCTGCGCAGCTCCGGAAACGTCTTGGTCAGCGAATCGACCATCAGATCGACGATCAGCGACAATCCGAAGGCAAACACCATGCCCGCTACAATGCCGAAGAAAACGCCTGATATGGCCTTGAGAGACTTCTGCGGGATGAATATGTCAACCGCGATCACCACCAGGGCCACACCCAGGCAACTGATCAGAAGAAGATCGGCGTTTTGGGTGAACCACAGAATGTTTCCGGAGGTGGCGTCCTCACCCACGATGAAGGTGATGGCCACCACGCCCAACGCGAGCACAAACAAAGCCCGCAATACGATCAACACCAGACTGTTCCTTTACTGTACATAGCAACGCAGCTACGTGTGCCGGCTGACGACGCGAAGGTGGAACCTCCGTACGGCCTCAACACTGCGCCGGTGCCCCTCCTTCGCCCAAGGCGAAGGGTGGGGAAGGGATGCCGGGTGGCCCACCTCCTTTGGACATGGGCCACCCGTAGCTCCATAGCGTCAACCCTTCCATTGAACCACAATCCCGCCGCTTTGCCAAACCCGGGCCGGGCCGTTGCTGTCACCGGGCAACGGGCACGCTGCAGAAGGGGTGTCCCATTCTCCGGCGCCCCAGGGAATAGGGTGCCCTCGGCGAGGTAAGCTTGCGTTTGGCGACGGATCATCGTATACTCCTGGTATGGACTATCGCCGCATCATTACGATTGAACCGGCCAAGCGCGGGGGCAAGCCTTGCATTCGCGGTTTGCGGATTACGGTTTATGACGTCCTTGACTATCTCGCCTCCGGGATGACGTTGGAGGAGATTCTGGGAGATTTCCCCGACCTCACCGCTGAGGATATCCAGGCCTGCCTGAGCTTTGCTGCTGACCGAGAGCGGCAGCTTCTGGCGGTCCCGAAGTGAAGCTGCTCTTCGACGCAAACCTCTCGCGCGGGTGCCACTGGCAGCTTGCCTGCCAGTGCTCGCCAAACCCGAACTTGGCGCCGACACGGGCGGACAAGCCGCCCGTGGCACCTGAGTTGACGCGCACGTGCTATTCCCGATCCGTATGATCCCCCGGCGTTTTACTGCCGATCACCGCGCCGCATTCGGGGCAGCGATCGCTCGTCAGGCCGTATAGAAGATAGTCGCACTGCTTGCAGCGCGGCTCTTCGACGCGAATCGAGATGCGCAGCCCGCACCCCGCACAGTCTGAGTCTCCCACATGGACGAGCTGCTTCTTCCGGCACCGCGGACACACCACGGTCATCTCGGTCAGTTCCGCAACGTACGATTCAAGATCCACTTTGCGATTCAACCGGGCCAACACGCACAACGCCAGCGTTCCGCACCCGGTGACGATCCCCGAAGCGGAAGCGAGCCGACCGAGCAGATCCTCGTCGAGGTCGATCCCCGAGAATCTGTGGTCGATAATGATCAGATCGATCAAGCCGGCTGTGAGAGTGCCTGCAATAATGGCCCCTCCTCGCACCCAGAGCTGCCCCGGGGTGAGCGGGCAGAAATAGGTAAGATTGGCGTGGGCGACAACCGCTGCCAGGCTGATCAATACGCTGAGAATTACGAAACCCAGATCACTTCCATGCCCGATCCATATCTCGAACAGCCACATCGCACAGGCGACGAGACTCGCGCCGACCCCAGCCCACCGCCAATCTCGACGCTCGCCGCAGCCCGCACCGATCAGGCTCACCGCCGCAAGCGCCCCCAACGTGACGACGGCGCTGCCCGTCTCCCACCACTTGTCGTTGTTGAAGACCCGGCCCGGCACCCAAGTGGCGATCATAAAGGCCACGAACGTCGCCAGGGTCACATATAGACCCAAACGACCGGCGAACAACCCGTACTGGGCATGCTTCAGTTGCAGAAGGTACACGATCACAACCACCGCTACGGCAAGAATCAGCATGGTGAGGCCGATCTCGTCTCCCCAATATACCCCGAACACGTGCAGGGGGGCTTCCCAGATCACCGCCAGGGCCATCAGGAATTCGGCGATCACCGCACCCATTCCCAGCAGACCGGCCGCCCGTGACTGCTTACGATCGATCATGCCCGAAACGGGCAGCATCAAGCCGCACGCGAGCGCCGTGGTGAAGCCGGTGCCGACGACCCGCCACACCAGATCGCCGGCTTGAAACAGCACCGCCAGGACGCCGGTCGTGGCGGCAAATGCAAGTGACCACAACATCGCGCGCAGCAGGACGTTTCGAAGCGGCATGAGTGCCTCCTCTGTTCGCGGGAGACCGCACCAGCATCCACCTTGGACTTGCGTCCGGGCAACACGTCGATTGGCGATCTCCGCCGCACGCAACAATACCCGATTTCAGTGATACCTCACACCCAATGTTCGAAACGTGATTCTCGGCACCGGTTTGCAGCCACCGCGCGTCGCTGCAAAGACCCATGCTTGCGGCTTCCGCAATGGATGGTGATTCACACCGGCTGGTCGGAGGCCGCAGCGTACCGTTGACGGGTCTCGGGTGTGAGCCAGTGGGCCATGTCGTCGGCAGCATGAATCGGCTCGGTTGGGCGCGCGGGTACGCCGACGACGGTTGTCAGCGGGGGAACGTTATTGACCACCACGGCCCCCGCGCCGACGACGGCGTCGCGACCGACGTGGATACTCTGGATGACGGTGGCTCCGATCCCGATGAAGGCCCCTGACTCGACCGTCACTCGACCTGCCAGCCGCGCTCCGGGGCAGATGTGGCAGGCGGTGCCGATCATCGTCTCGTGATCCACTATCGATCCGGTGTTGAGGATGCAGGAATCGCCAACCTGGCAGTGGGCGCAGATCAAGGCGCCGGCGCAGACTACAACGTTCCTTCCCAAGGTCGCGTTATGTGCAATGTTGGCGGAGGGGTGTATGGCGTTGATCAGGGTCAACCCGGCATGCTCGCAGGCATCGGCGAAGCTGCGCCGAACGCCGTTGTCCCCGATCGCGACCAAGGCCGCCTCTAGTCCGCGCTCCTGCCGAAGCTTCTCGATGACCGACATGTCACCAAGAATCTGCCGCCCGTCGATCCACCGGCCGTGAAGCTTCGCGTTGGAGTCGACAAAACCGATCACTTCATGTTGAGCGGCCGTCAGGAGAACATCCAGAACGACGCGGCCGTGACCGCCGCAACCGACTACGATGCACTTCATGAATGGCTCCGAGCTCCAAAAAGGAGCGAACACCACACGGTGGTTATCGGAAGGGCGGTAGCCCAACTGAACTGATTTCGCGGCGTGCCGCGGGGACGGTTGATCCGTGCACAATGCGGACGGTCGCGCGGGATGAGTCCCGCGGCTCATCGCCAGCGAGTTTGCGGGCTGCGGAACGAAGCGTCGGGAGTGAATGGCGCTGCCGCCTGTTTGGCAAGGGATTACGGCGATTTCTCCGCAAGCAGTTCGGCACGAGCTTGGGCGCGCGGCTCGGTGAGTGGATCGTGAGGTTTCGGACGACTTCGTTCCTTGACTCCGGCAGCGCGGTAATCCGCTGCCCGCGTTTTCTGGGTGAACCCGGGAGTTTCGCCGTTCATTGTAACAGAATCTGACGGTCAAGCCGAGAATCAGTCTAATCGCCGAACGTGCCGCAATCGCGACCTACGATGGGAAAACACCGGTCCTCCGCGCCACGCCTTGCGTGGGAAGGGGTGCAACGACATCACGAATTGGCACTCTGCTCTCTGACGCCGGCGCGGCGCACACGCAGGCCACTGGGTGTAGCCACCGCGACCGCCCCTTCCAAGGATTTCAATCCTGGTTGGGACGCAACGCCTGCGACCAGATCGCGGAATTCGACGAGGCTTCCTCGGTCAGGGCGGAGCAGAAGAATGCCGGGGTGGGTCCCCCGTGGGAATATGCGAACGTCCGCGAGCCCCTTGTCCGCGGTGATGAAGAGTGCTCCTTCGTGCAGCACGCGTGTCCAGAGTTCGTCGTCCTTTGCGCCGCTCCAACCTTGCCCTGCGACACTCCGGACATCGTGCCCGGCCTCGCACAACGGTTCGCCGACCAGCGGCGAGAGGTCTTCATCGAGCTTGACGACAATTCCCATGCTAGGCGACCAGCGTGCTTCGGGCCGCCTCGGCGGCGTAATGCAGCGCCGCCTGGACGTCTTCGCGGCTCAGTTGCGGGTACTCGCGAAGAATCTCGTCGACGCTCATGTCCGCCAAGCTCGCGACAATAACCGATACGGCGATCCGCGTCCCACGGATGCACGGTTCCCCGTGGTGAAGATCTGGATCGCAGACGATGCGATTTCGACTTTCTTGCACACTCTCCGTCATCATCCGTCTCCATTCAGGCGGTCCATCTCTTTGGCAAGCGCCACGTCTGGGCGATTCGGCGAGGTTCATTCCGCACGTTCGAGACCAACCGCCATTTGTTGCGATAGGGAACGTCTTGGTCCAGCAAGTTACCTTCGACCACGAAGATGTTCGTGCCGATCGATCGACCGGGAACACCTGAGCGGCTGTCCCTGCTTGGCTTACCGAACTCGGGGTGACTGGATTTGAACCAGCGACCTCTGCGTCCCGAACGCAGCGCTCTAGCCATGCTGAGCTACACCCCGCAAGGGTAAATCATGCTAGATCGATAGCTCTTGCATGTCAAAGCGCTGCGCCGCTTCGTCTTTCGGACTCCGAGGCAAGTCCTGTGGGACCGGCTTTCCAGCCGGTCCCACATCCGGCTGGAAAGCCGGTCCGACAGACCTCCGGATCATCGATCTTGCTCAACAAGTCGCAGCGCTCGGGCAGCCAATGCGGCCCGTTCACAAACGCCTATTGGACGTTGCGGCGAGCGATGGTGGCGTTGCGTTGGAGCATGGAGAGTTTGGCCCGCCGGATGGTGCTGGTCTTGAGAATGCCGCGGTAATCCCCATCGGACCACTTGCACATTTCGTCCAGGTGCGGACGCGGGCCCGGCGGGCGAATGGGGAAGCTTCTTGAGATGGGGGCGCTCTGGTTGTAGGGGCAAACCTGCTGGCAGAGGTCGCAGCCGAAGACCCACTCGCCTATGGCTTCGTGGAAGTCGAGGGGGATCTCATCGCGGTGCTCGATGGTGAGATAGGAAATGCACTGTGAGGCGTCCATCTGATAAGGGGCGGTGAAGGCCTTCGTGGGGCAGGCCTCGAGGCAGCGGGTGCAGGTGCCGCAGTGATCGGTGACCGGTTCGTCGGGACTCAACTCCAAAGTGGTGACGATCTCGCCGAGGAAGAAGTAGCTGCCCAAGTCGGGGTGCAAAACCATGGTGTTCTTGCCGATCCAGCCGATGCCAGCCGCGGCTGCTAACTCGCGTTCTAGAATGGGTACGGTGTCGACGCAGCAGCGGGTCTCAAAAGGTTCGTCGATTTGTTGGTGGAGTTCATCGGCCAGCGCATGCAGACGTTTCTTGACGATGACGTGGTAATCGTCGCCCCAGGCGTACATGGCCACCCGCCCGCGAGGCAGACCGTCGTCGGGCGGCGGTGGTGCTTGTTGATGGTAGTTGAAAGCAAGAACGATCACGCTGCGGGCGCCGTCGAGGAGTTGCCGCGGATCGCTGCGGATGTTCAGGTTGCGATGCAGGTAGCGCATGGTCCCGGCCCGGCCGGTGGCTAGCCATTGATTGAGATATGGGACGCGAGGAACGGTCCGTGCTTCGGCGATGCCGACGCGATCAAATCCGTGGCCGGCGGCGACTTGTTTGATAAGGCGCGTTTTATCGGCGACCGACATAGGCGCCATGCTACCGGGCAAAAGGGCCGATCGATAGGGAAGGGGACTGGATGCTTCTTGACACGGTGAACGGTGATCCCTACCGTTTCACGGGTTGGTTTGTTCGCCCCTGTGACGTCTGGCAGTTCCTTTTTTGAGGACACACCCTTGTTTGATCACGAGTGGTTCACCGGTCGTTCGTATAAAGAACAGCGCGATGAGGCTCTATGGCGTTGCGCGCTTCGCCGATTCCCGAAGCTGAAACGTGACACGGCGCAGGAAGACCCGGAATTCCGCGAGTTCTGGGACACTCTGCGGACACGCACACTGGTGTATCTGCGCGACGGATTCAGCTATGAAATCAAGGAGGTCGCGGACGTGGCCAGCCGTGGCCACTTGACCTTCGAATGCGAGCCGGTCGACGATCACTACAAGGTGGGTTCGTTCGTGGTATCAGTGCCCTTCGATGATGTCGTGCGGGTGGAGGTTTTCGCGGTCCCGCGCGATGAGATGCCCGAGGACATGCCGGCCATCACCGGCTTCCGCAGCAAAACCGAACCACCCACCCCGCCCTCGTAATCCTGGTGCTCCCTCACCGTTCGATTGCAAGCCCACGGATTAGAATCCGTGGGTTTCGCAGTGACTTTGTCGTTTGGCAGACGCGTGGGTGCCCCACCCTCTCGTACCTGTATAGCGTGTTCGGGGTCGATTCCGAGCCCGGAGCGCCAGCGACGGATGCACAAGATCACCCCGCGCTGGCGCTTGGGGCTCGGATGAGCCGGTGCGTTGCCTTATCGTGCCGGCGGGGCGTACACTCTTGGGGTGAAGCCGCCACGCGCCATCGAATCGTCGCCCCGACTGTGGGTTGAACAGGGCGAGCACGTTGTTGGTCCCGTGGCTACCGTTGCGGTGGTCGGGCCCATCGACAAGGTCCTGTCATATAGTGTGCCGCCGGAGATTGCCGACAGCTTGAGCGTCGGTCAACGCGTGACCGTGCCCATCGGCAAGCGGGGGCGGATCATGCGCGGCTTCTGTGTGGGGATCGATGAAAAGGAGTGGGACAGCTCGCTACGATCGATCGAATCACTGGTCGATCCGGAATCCTTCCTGACGCCTGACCTGTTGGAACTGGGCCGCTGGATAGCCCGGCACTACGCGTGCACGCTCGGCACCACGCTCAACGCCCTGGTCCCCGACGCGGTACGCAGGCACCGCGGCCACATCGTCATCAAGCGCGTGCACCTCGCTGTGTCGCTGCAAGAGATCGAAGCCGGGGGCAAGCGGATCGGAGCGAAGCAGCGGGCACTGTTGGATCGACTGAGCCAAAGTGCTGAAGCGGTCGAACGGTCAGCACTGCTTGGTGACACACAGGCGTCACCTGCAACATTGCGTACTCTGGAGCGCCGCGGCTGGGTGGGCGTGGATGCGGTGCGGACACCACTGCCCCCGCCGAACTTCGATCTGCCCGGCGTCGAGCCGGACTTCGCCCTCAATGAGGATCAGCAATCAGCCGTCGCTCGGATGCATGCGATAATCGACGACGGCGGTTTTCGCGTGCTGCTGCTGTTCGGGGTCAGCGGCAGCGGCAAGACCGAGGTGTACATCCGCAGCATGCGCCGGGTGCTGGCCGCGGGGGGCCAGGCCATGCTGCTGGTGCCGGAAATCGCCCTGACCACCCAACTGGTGAACCGGCTGGCCTCGCGCTTCCAGCACGTCGCGGTGGTCCACAGCGGTCTGACCCAAGCCAGCCGCTCGCGGACCTGGTCGGCGATCCGTTCGGGAGAGAAGAAGGTGATCATCGGCACGCGCAGCGCCGTGTTCGCCCCGTGCCCCAGCCTGGGCTTGATAGTGGTGGACGAGGAGCAGGAGCCCAGCTACAAGAATCTTCAGGCCCCGCGCTTTCACGTGCGCGATGTAGCCATCAAGCGGGGGCATCAACTCGATATTCCCGTCCTGCTGGGCAGCGCCACGCCCTCGCTGGAATCCTGGCACAACTGTACGCGGCTGGGGCATTTTGAGCGCATCGACCTGCCTCATCGTGTTCGCAATCTGCCTCTGCCGCCGATTACCGTGGTCGATATCAACGACGAATACCAGGAGACCAGGGGTGTCCCGCTTTTGTCCCGGGTGCTGTTGGCGGGGCTGGAAGAGACTTTGCGGCGGGGCCGACAGGCGGTTCTGCTGATGAACCGTCGGGGATACGCCAACTGGATCTTCTGCCCCTCGTGCAAGCACCGCATGGTGTGCGCCAGTTGCAACGTCACCATGGTGTACCACGCCGCCGTCGGAGAGTTGATCTGTCACTACTGTCGCCGACGTCTGCCGGCTCCGGACCTCTGCCCCAACCCGTCCTGCCGATCCAGGATGGTACGGGCCGGCAGCGGGACACAGCGGATCGAAGAGCGATTGCGACAACGTTTCCCCAAAGCACGTATCGTGCGCGTTGACAGCGACACCATGGTTCATGAGCGGAGCTATCGGCGTGTGATTGCGGAATTCGAAGACCGCAAGATCGATTGTATCGTCGGCACGCAGATGATCGCCAAGGGGCTGGATTTCCCTTTCGTGTCGTTTGTCGGCGTCATCGGCGCCGACACCACCATGGCCATGACCGACTTTCGCGCCGGTGAGCGATTGTTCCAACTGGTGACGCAGGTGGCCGGCCGCGCCGGGCGCGGTGACGTGCCCGGTGAAGTCGTGGTCCAGACCACGTCCCCGGATGCGCCGTCGCTGCGGGCCGCGGTGCGGCACGACTATGAAGCGTTCGCCGCCGAGGAGTTGGAGATTCGGCGGCGCACGGGCATGCCCCCGTTCAGCCGCTTGACCCGTATAGTGGTCGCTGATCCGCGGGAGCCGCGGTCGCGCGAGGCTGCCCGGCTATTGGCTGAGGGCATACGGAAGGTAGCCAGCGAATTGGAGGCTTCGGACGTAGACGTGATGGGGCCTATGCCCTGCGCGCTGGCCCGGTTGCGAAACCGCTACCGGTTCGAGCTGATCGTTCGCTGTGCCAGTGCCAAGCAGATGCAACGCCTGGTGGACCGGATTCGCGGGTCCCGCATGCTGGCGGTCAAGGCGGCTTCGGTGGTGGTCGACGTGGACCCCGTGTCACTCACCTGAAACGTCACATTATAACATAAGATTATTGTTGTCAGGTAGTTATGTACCTGCTGCGATTCTCCAGGGAGCCTTCGGCGTGACCCATCGGCGACAACTCACAGTGCTGGGACAACGGGCCGGGGCGTCAGCTTTGGTGAAGTTTTGTTGCGGTGGCGGTCGATAACGCTCTGGAAGTTGGAGGCTTTCACACCCGGTCAGAAAGGAGTCTGGAACATGGAGGTCCAATCTCTGGCTGATCGACGTAAAGTCGCCGGTGCGCGTCGATGCCGTCCCACCGGCATGCACATCATCGAGTTTCCGGCCATGAGCGACGGATCGCACGGTCCCAAGACGGGGCCCTTTCCCGAAGAACTACGGCTGGAAACGACCTATGAAAACGGTCAGATCGCTAGCTGGTTTGATGACAACTGGTGGCTGGAGACGTTGCAGCGTTGGAAGGACCGGCCTCTGACCATCCACATCCTGCCCACCCCGGAGGCCTTGTTGCACACCATCGTGCTGCATGAGCTGGAAATAGTGCGCCGCCTGCAGATCTCCTGGAAGCTGATCGGGCACTGTTATCTTTCGGACATCGCTTATCCGCAAATGGTTACCCGCGCCGCCGTCAATCAATATGACGAAATCCGCGTCATGGACGAGGACCGAACGCCGAGCGAGTCGTACGAGGTGCGACCGGCCAAGCTGACCATTGCGGACATGTTCGAGCAAGTCAAAACGATTCAAGCCTCGGAAAAGGTCAGCGCCCCTCTCATGACGCGGGCCCCGGCCCCGCGTTCATAGCCATTCACGCCACCACATAATCGAATCAGTGAACCATCGCGGGCGTTTGGAACTCGCACCCGCCGCCGCCGGCGGGTAGGATGGCAGACATGGGTCTGGTCGTGCAGAAGTTCGGCGGCACCAGCGTCGGTGATGCCGCCAAGATTCAGCGTGCCGCCCGGCGTGCCATCCGGGCCAAACTGGAGGGGCACCGCGTGGTGAT
>JAZGDL010000357.1:0-17202 GCA_036477795.1 Phycisphaerae bacterium | reverse complement strand
TGTCTTCCGGGCGAAGCCCAGCTAGCCGTGGTGTGGATGCGTCTCGATCAGCTCACAAAGAAGGATACCTACAAGGACGCCGCCGTGACGCTGCTGGACCGTGTCAAGGCCGCCCAGATTCTTGACCGGGCCAATCCCGATCTTCACGGAGGGCTCAGCGGAGCGTTGCCCATCAACGGAGAATACGAACGGTATTGCCTGGTAAGCTGGGGGCCGAAATTCCTCATCGACGCGCTCCTGCTCAGGGAAAGAAGGCACGAAGGCACGGAGGCACGAAGGCAGATCAGAGCCCCAAGCGCCAGCGCGGGGTTTACGGAGTACACGGAGGCACGAAGGCACGGTGAGTGTCCCACAGGCTGATATCAAGACACCGGTGTTGGGCTGGCATGACAGCCACAACGCAGGCGCCGCCCTGGTCGCGCCCGACGGGCGCATCCTCTACGCCGCCGCGGAGGAACGCTTCACCAGGAAAAAACTACAAAAGGGCTACCCTCAGGCGACAATTGAGGACATCACCAGCCGCTTCAACCTGGAGAGCTACCGGACCTGCTACGCCGACATGCCCCTGGGTCGAAAGATCGCCCGCAACGCCGGGCTGGTCCTAAACACCTGGCGCAACCGCTTGAACAGCCCCAAAACCGCCGCCTCGCTCACCAAAACGTTCATCAGCCGCGCCCTCCAAGGCCGGTGGAGCGGCGTCGTCGGGACCAATCCCCAATCCCCAATCCCCAATCCCCAATCGTCAATCGTCAATCGTCAATCGTCAATTCCCTACGACGCCTTGTGCGAGCATCACACCGCCCACGCCGCCACCGCCTATTACTTGTCCGGTTTCAACGACGCCGACGTCGTAACCGTTGACGGCGTGGGCGAGTGTCTATCCGGCACCGTTTTCTCAGGCCGGGCCGGCAGGCTCACTCTCAAACGCAAGTTCTACTACAACGAACTAACCGTCGGCGCAGACTATGAAACCTTGACAGCCATGCTCGGTTTCAACCCCGACCGCCATTGCGGAAAGATCACCGGCCTGGCCGCCTATGGAAGGCACAACAACACCTGCATCGAAGCGCTGAGCGAATTCTTCGAACGCTCCTGGCGGCGCGGATCGCGCAACTACTTCGACCGGCTCCACGGTTCAGACGCACAGCAAACCTTCGAGGAAGTACACCGCATCCGTGCCACCGATTTCCAGCGATTCTCCCGTGAGGATCTGGCCTATGCCATACAGCACATCGCCGAACAGCGTGTATTGGCCCTGGTGCGCGAGCACGTTCCCGACCCTACCGGACGGAAAATCGCCCTGGCCGGCGGCGTCTTCGCCAACGTCCGAATAAACCAGAAGATCAAGGAGCTGGGCTTTTCCGAAATCTTTATCGCACCCCCCATGGATGACGGAGGCCTGTCACTTGGCGCAGCCCTATACCACCTGGGCCGCATGACGAACCTGCCGCCGCAGCCCGTTGAACACATGTTCCTGGGCCCCGACTTCAGCTACGATCGTGTTCGAGAAGCACTGGACCGCGCCGGCATCAAGTACGAACGGGTCAACGATATCGCCGGCGCGGTGGCTGCGCTGCTGGCTGAAGGAAAGGTGATCGGGCGATTCGACGGACCGATGGAGTTCGGCCCCCGCGCCCTGGGCAACCGATCGATTCTCTACGACACACGCGACCCCTCGGTGAACAGTTGGCTCAACAAGCGGCTCAAGCGCACCGAGTTCATGCCCTTCGCCCCCGCCACCATCGCCGAAGCCGCCGACCGCTGCTACAAGGGCCTCGACGGCTGCCGCCACACCGCCGAGTTCATGACCATTACCTTCGACTGCACCGACTACATGAAGGAGGTCAGCCCCGCAGTGGTGCACGTGGACGGCACCGCCCGGGCCCAACTGGTCCGCCGAGAGACCAACCCCGGCCTGTACGAAATCATCCACGCCTATCACAAGATCACGGGCATCCCTTCGGTGGTGAACACCAGCTTCAACATGCACGAAGCCCCCATCATCGCCACTCCCGAAGACGCCGTCCGCACCTTCCAGGACGGCCGCCTGGACTACCTGGCCATCGGACCGTTTCTCGCCTCCGCCACCACAAAACCCCTCCCCCGCTTTGCGGTGTCGCGCGACACCCGCCAGAATAGCGAATTGCGAATAGCGAATGGCGAATGAAGAGTCGATCCCCTTTCTGAATTCGCTATTCGACATTCGCTATTCGCTATTTCCGGTCACACGGTGCGCATATGCGACACACATTACGAAGCGTAGCTGCCGCGACCCTGTTTTGGATAGCTTTGCCCATTGCTGCCGGGGCGGACCGACCTCTCTTCAAGCTCCGACTCCACGTGCCCGGTATCGACTATCGTAACATCTGCGGCTCGCCCGCACAGTTGCCCATTCTCGAGCAAAACGGCCAGGGGATCGGCATCATCGACTACGACGGCGACGGGCTGGTCGATCTGTTTGTTCCCAACGGTTCCACCGAATCTCGATGGCGGACCAAACGTAACCCCGGATGTCGCCTGTACCGTAATGTCGGAGGATGGCGCTTCGTCGATGTGACCGAGCAGGCTGGTGTGGGCGGAAACGCCTGGTCCTGCGGCGTGGCGGTGGCTGACTACGACGCCGACGGCGACTTCGACATCTACGTTCTTAACTGGGGTCCCAATGTCTTGTACCGCAACAACGGCGACGGCACCTTCACCGACGTTACCGGCTCAGCCGGTGTCGGAGACGCACGGTGGAGCTCCTCGGCGGCCTTCGCCGATTTCGACGGGGACGGGATGCTCGACATATACGTGTCCAATTACGTCCATTTCGACTACGACGACTATCCGACGAAGGAAAGTGACGGCCGGCCGTGCCTCTATCGAGGCATCGAGACCGGCTGCGGGCCATGGTGCTATGAGGGGCAGAGGGACACCCTGTATATCAACGTGGGCAACGGGCGCTTCGAGGACCGCTCAACGGAGTCCGGGTTGGCGGCCACTCGGGGATTCCGCGGGTTCGGCGTCATCGGAGCCGATCTCGACGCCGATGGCGATGCGGACGTTTACGTCGGCTGCGACGTGATGCCCAACCTGTATCTGAGTAACACCGGCAAGGGACCAGGTGCCACGGGCGGCCCCCCCTGTTCAGCGGCGACCCGGCAGGGGAGCGCTTTGCCCGCCCGTGCAGTGCGGTTCGCTTCCGTTGGTCCGCAGCAGGGGGGAGCCTACAACGCCGCTGGAGCCCATGAATCCGGCATGGGTGTAGCCGCCGCCGACTTCGACCGATCCGGCACGCTGGATCTGTTCACCACCAACTTCGCAGGTGAAAAGAACACCTTCTATCGAAACCAAGGGGGCATGCTTCTCGACGACAGCTCCGCCGTCGGGTTCGATCGCCACCGAACGGAAATGGGTTGGGGCGTCTGCGTGCAGGACTTCAATCAGGACGGGCTTGTGGACGTATTCGTTGCCAACGGGCAGATCTATCCCCAGGTGGCCCGGCTGAATGATCCGGCGGACCGCTACGCCCAGCCGCCGCGTCTCTATCTTCAGAAAAGGTCGAAGGTCAAAGGTCCAAGGTCAAAGGTCCGAAGGTGGGGACCTTCGACTCTGGACCTTGGACCTTGGACGTCTGCGCGTGGGCGTTTGGAGGAGGTCGAAACGGAGGAAGCGTTCTCCTCATCGTTCTGCGGTGTCGCGCGCGACACCAAGCGCGTATCGTTCTGCCTGCGGGGCTGCGCCGCAGCGGACCTGGACAACGATGGTGACGTGGACATCGTTGCAGTTCAGCACAACGGGCCGCTGGTTTTCTTCGAGAATCTGAGCGACCGCCCGAGTGTGCTGCTGGAGCTTGCGGAGGCCGGCGGTGGGCGTTCACCCATCGGGGCCCGTGTGGTGGTTCGCGGGGATGTGCTGGTGCGAGAATCCTTTCTCGCATCCACCCACTGGCTCCTTCCCAACCAGGGCTACCAGTCCAGCATTGATCACAGGTTGCACATCGCGTTGCCCCCGGGCGTAACCACGCTCGAGCTTGAGGTCTTCTGGCCGAACGGCCGTCGGGAGCGCTATAGTATCAATCCGAGCCCCAAGCGCCAGCGCTGGGAATCCGCCACGGTGGTTCGGTTGCGGCAGGGCGCTGGAGAATCACCTCTACGGGCGGACAAGCCCACGGATTCGAATCCGTGGGTTTCCCCCGTGGCACCCATCCCACCCCCGAAGCCGGTGGGCGAGTAAGGGGTCAGCGGTCAGTGCCCAGCACTAAGCTGATAGCGGATCGCTGAAAGCTGATGGCTGAACGCTTACCTGTGAACGGGCGGCCCCTACCGGGGACCGGTCGCGGCGTTGATGAAATGCATGAAGTCGATGACGTCGACGTCGTTGTCCAGGTCAAAATCGAAGACCTCGCAACCGGGGCTGATCGGGCCTGCATCCGAGCCCGTGAAACAGATTTGCATCTCCGCAAAGTCCGCCCAGTCGGCATCACCGTCGCCGTCGGCGTCCGCGGTGGCGCACACCAGGGTGACCAGTTGGAACTCATCGACACAGGCTTCGGTGATCGAGTTGTTGGGATCGTCCCCTGTGGAGAAGCGAAAGACGATCCGGTCGGTCGGTTGCACGAATTCGGAGAGGTCGTGTTCAACCTCGACCCAGCCGGTCTGGCCACCGACGACTTCCACGGTGGTCCACGATTCGCCGCCGTCGTTTGAGACCTCGACGATCATGCTGTCATCGCCGTCGTCGTTGTAGAACCAGCGGGCATAGGAGAACCGTGTAACCCCCCGAGGGACTTCGAGCAACGGGGACAGCAGGCGCACGGGGCCCCAGTCCACGTCGAAGGCGCCCGTTCCTTCTCCGCCTAGCGGGCCGGTCACGAAGGTCAACTCTCCCTGGCCACCACCGAAGCCGGATCCGGGCTGCACCAGCGTCGGTGGAGACGGATCACAGGCGCCTCCGCCGCCTCCGGCGTCGATCTCATCCGGCACGGCGCGCTCCCAACCGCCTGTGGTCAGGTCCGGTCCACCCGGCTTGAAGGGGTCGTCAAAAGGTACGATCTCGACCGTCCAGCCCAGGTCCGTCTCGAAATCGTCCTGGAGAATCGTCATAGCCGTCGTAGCCACCGGCGCGACATGGGTGCTGCCCGGCGCACCGGGCGGATCGGTCACGATGTCGCCGAACGGCTGGGTGCCGGCACTGATGTACCAGTAAACGGTGCCAAAGCAGTCGCCGGCGGGGAGGATCGCCTCGTAGCCGGCCCCATCAGGAGAGGTCTCCGCCACCCCGAGCGGTACGTTAATAAACGATTCGCCGTCGGTTGAGAAGTGCAGGGCAACGTCACTCTCATCCAGAACCACTCCCGCCGTGCCGTTCGCGATATCGACCGGGAAGCGGGCACCAATCAGCGGTGAGGTATTAGCAGGAAAACCTTCGGGATACGCGAACTCAAGCAACACCAGCGACGGTCCTGGCATACCATGGGCGCTGAACGCCCGTTGGATGGGCAAGTAGTTCGGTGTGCCGTTGAGGATATCTGCATCATCGTCGTCAATTGTCAAAACAGTAATCGTAACCTCTGAAGTGATTTCACCGGGCCCCACCAGAATCTGGTTGTACATCAGCTCGAGGGCCAGCGCCAGGCCCTCGGACTCACCCAAACGGTCGATCAATTCGGTCCGCAAGTCCCAGAACGCCCCGGCGATGGCCAGACCCGAGCAGTGCGGATCCGGGTGGCCCACCGGAGCAACGAAATCGGGCTCGTCAATGTTGCGCAGACAGCCCTGGTCCTGGCCACCGAAGCCGGGTGCCATGCATTCGCTGTTGACTAACAGCCCGGCGATCGCGTCGGCCACGCCCTCGTGGTAGTCCGCAGTCGGGTTGCGCGACCCCATGTCGATAATGAAGTGCCCGTACTCGTGGTAGATCACCGTCGAGTTGGCCGTGTTGGGGCAGTGGGGCTGCGGGCCGGACTGTGATGTGAAGAAATTGAGCGAGGGAGCACCGAGTGTGTAGAACGCGTTGCAGATGTTGTTGATGTTGACCAGCGTCGGAATGGGCAGATCGATAAAGTCGAAATCCGGAATAATCTCCTTCACGAAATCGTGAATCAGCGTGGTGTGGATTATGGCGTTGAGTTGTGCGGTATCAAGTTCGGTAGGAAATCCGTTGAGCGAGAAGTCCGCCGGACCGGGGGGCCGGACGTTCAACAGCGCCGTCAGAGCGACGGTGGCGGGGCTTTGGTTGAGAACTCGACACCACCGCCCGCTCAGGTCGAGTTCGACGTTCACACGGGAGTTTCCGTCATGTGGCAAAAAATAGCTACCGTCGGGTTCGACGAACGCTTCCTCACCGTCTTCGATGAAGACGCGGGCGCCGTAGACCGGCAATTCGACCGGCGGGTTGTCCGGCTCGTCGGGCAGAGTGCCGGGCGTGGCCTTTCCCGTGACGGTCCCGGAAATATCCTCGTGCAGGATGCCGTCGCGCTTCTCCAGGATCGTTCCGTTGACGGCATCGACGTAGAAACCCCAGCGCTCGTAGTTGGGACCTTTGGGCGAGTCAGCCCAGAAAAACCACGCCAACACCGGCGGCGTCGAGCGCGGATAGACTACTAGCTTAGCCGGCTCAAACCCGGTCAACGCAGGCACCGCTTGGGCGGCGATCTTCTGCGCCGCCACGGCGTTCAGGACCGGCCCGCCCAGGTCGTCAGGTAGCACGAATGTCCGGGCCGTTACCAGAACGAGTGGGTGATCCGCTTCCTCGAGCACCAGAAGTGTGACGCCAGCACCGTCCACCTCCGTGCCGTTCCATTGCTGCTCAAAGCTGTATGCGGTGAACTTCCCGCGCATGATGGGCTGAATACGCGGTGCCGCCAGTGCGGCACGCGTGACACCGAAAATCTGCACATGCTTCTCGAGAAACGCTTCCACCGACGCCGCTGATGTCCCGCCGTGCGAGAATGCCGGTCCGTGGAGGTTGGTAACGAGCCCGTTCTCGGTCAAGACGCCGACGCGACCATGCTGCATCCTGAATTGGGCGGTCGCACTCGGTGGATCAACAGGCGCCGCCGTCACAGCTACCTGTGCCATCGTCAGTGTCAGCCCGGAGAGGATAGTAGCTCTGTTCATCCGAAACATGTCAACACTCCGTGAACGATTTCGACTTCGTTGTTGAAGGGACTACGATTCATGGGCAATGGCTCTCGTCCACGTCAATGATCGCCTCCGGGCTGAGCACCGACCCACAGGCGTTGAAGATCTCCACGGTATACACACCCGAATCCTCCGGTTGGGCCGGAGATGTCGAGAAAAACGCACCCGTGGCGCCGGGAATCAGTTCTCCATCCTTGAACCATTGATGGCTCAGTCTTCCTCCATTGGCGAACACCAGCATGAACACCGCCCCGCCCGGACAAATATCGGCCCCGGACGGCGGCAGGGAGATGACCGGTACGTCGGTGATGACCCCAAGGAATGCGTTGTCGCTGGTTACCGAAGCCAGATCATTGCTGACCACGACGGAGTAAGTGCCGGCATCGTCGACGCCGGACTGGGCAATCGCCAGCGTTTGGGAAGTCGCCCCCGAGATCGGGATGTCGTCTAACATCCACTGATACCGCAGAGCGTTACCGACGGCCACAACGCTGAACGCGGCGGGGTCCCCCATGCACACTTCCAGTGATTCGGGGGGTTCGTAAACCACGATCGGCTGGTAACGTGCGTCGGCGGTCATGTTATCGGCGACGGTCACTGTGGCCGCGGTCTCCGCGACCGCACCTTCAACGCCGTCAACCGTCCATCGGGCGAAGAACCTGTTGCCGCTCTCCAGCGGTGTGCTCAACGTGACCTCGGTGTCATCGTGGTATGTGCGAACGAAGTCGGTCAGGCCGTCGGCCTCTCCGAAAACGTCCTCTATCGAGACGCTGATCGGCACGCCGGCCACGCCGGTGGATGTGACAGCTAGCTGTGATGTGACGGATACGTAGACGGCCGTGGCGGTTGTCGGCTCCACTATAGTAAGCTCGATCTCGGTGACGCCTCCGGCCAGTTCAGGGCCATCGGCGCGCCAACGCACGAACTCGGTCAGCAGGGTGTCCGGTGGGACGCTCAGCGTCACAACGGTGCCGGGAAAATAGCTGCGCCTAAACCTCGTCACTCCGTTACCGTCGCCGAAGAAATCTACCGGCGAGACCTGCGTCTCGATGGCCGACGTGCCTTCGGAGCGGACTTCAAGTACATACAGGGTCCCGGTGAAGGCCCGTTGCAGCCCCCCGAAATCGGGCAGGTCTACATCGCCGTCGTCATCAAAGTCGAACGATCGGCAGGGCGTGTCACCAATGCCTCCGCCGGGACCGCTCACGCATCCCGCGTACACCAGGTAGTCGTCGGGATCGATATCCGTATCACCCTCAACGTCGCCGTTGGGCGCGTACATGCTGAGGTCCATGCGAGCCCGGCCGAAAGGGAGACCAGCCATATCCGGGGTTCCGAAAACGTCCTCGGCGAACTCCCGGGACACGAACAGCTCAAACTCAGGGACGACAAGTTGGCCGGTCTCGTCGTCGTAAACGACCTCATCTATCGTAAAATCTGCAAACGGCAAGCGCATGTCCAGGAACGGCAATACAGTGAAGTGACCGAACAAATAGAACTCTTCCGGCTCGTGCTCCGCGTCCCAGATAAAAGAAAAATCAAGGAAGCCGATGGAAACGGGAATGCCCGGGACGCGAACGGAGATGCCCCCCTCAGTATCGAGCCGGCTGTCGCGGAAACCGGCGAACACCCCGTCGGCCAGGTTGATCGCAAACGTGGAATTGCCCAGGACCAGGAGCCCGATGTCGAAGCCTTCGGCGGGTTCAGCGGGCGAGTCGATGGTCACGGTTGAACCGTCCCCGATGAAATCCTCCATCGTTAAGGAGACCACGCCGCCTCTGATGACCCGAATAGCGGCGTCGGAATCGGGCGCAAACAAGAGACCTGTAAGAAAAACGGCTGGTATCGCGCGACGCATGACGTGCCACCTCCTGTACATCGATCCGAGCCCGAGCGACGGGTTTCGGTCCCACGGGTTCCCGCTCGCGAACCTGTCATCTACCGCTCAGTATACCAGTTCCTTCCCATAAGTGTTAGAGAAGTGGGCCGCAATTGACAACTCCTGACAACTACCGTACAGGCGGTGCCCGGGGATCCAAAGGTCGACCCCAATGTCAGCGACAATCGGATTCGGGTGTCCGAACCGCGACCGTATGGGAGCGGTTCGCTGCCAGCGGGCAGCGTCACGTCGGCGACGGCGCGTAAAAGAGGCCGCCACGAAGGGCGGCCTCGTCGTTCGGTCGGTATTCAGCGTGGTTATGCAAACCGCCGTTTGACCCAGCCGATCATCGGTACACCGATCATGGCCAGCAGGGCGGCGCTTGGAGCGGGAATGGGATTGAATTCGGTACCGTAGTTGAACCACACGTTGCCGATGTCCCCCTCGGAGAAACCGGAGAAGCCGGTGAAGGTGTATTCGACCCCGGTGGTGATTAGCGCGTTGGGTCCGTCGAGAGGGGAGTTTCCTCCGCCGGTGTAGAGGGCATTCACGAGTCCATATTCGATGCCGGCTAGTGACATTGACACCGGGCCCTGAAGGTTGTGGTCGTCGTCCGGGTCAAACGGGGTCAACTGGCCCATGAAGTCATCCATGCCGACGTGGCCGATGGCGTGATCCCCGACGCCGCCCTCAGCGAATGCCCCGGTGCGATAGCCGGCTTCCGACCCGATGTCGCCGCCGGCATGATACCCAAGCCCGGTATCGCCGAGTCCGGCCCCAAACAGCACGGGCGTGCCGGACAAGTCGGTCAGTATAGCGCTGACTCTCGTTAGGCTGCCGACGAGCCCATCGATGTCGAAGAACACGCCGGTCAGGACATCCTCTGGTGCTGACACGTCGACCGACGCGGTGTTCTGCAAGGTGACCGTGAGCGTATCGCCAGCCGCTACAAACGTCGCGGTGGCGTCTAAATCACCTTGCGAAAAACCAAAGACCACATCCGCGCGCGTATTTACGGCGGCCATCAAGAAGCCGAAGCACGCGAAAACGCCCGCGATCCTCTTGTTGTTCATCATTCCCCCTATCACCTTTGCGATCATTTCACCCCTATGGTTAGCGGCCCGAGCCGCTACATCCCTGGACGTATGATCAAAGACCCCCGTCAGGTCACAACTATTCTAACCATTCCACAATCTCCGTCAACAGGTAATCTCATAATCGGAAAGTTTTGGACAAGTCGTACGTCCCGCCCGTTATCAGGCCTTAAGGACCCTCTTTTTAGCCCGAAAACGCTGGGAGAGTGGGGAATTTCGAAGGTGCGTTTAGCATCACGTCCGTGGATTGAGTCCATCGCGGGTGCGAGAATCCTTTCTCGCACCGTGCCGCGGCTCGGATTTGCGTCGTTGGCGACTGATCGCTGTTATGTTATACCACTAAACAGGGCGACTCTGACCGGGAGCCTACCGATGTCCCGAACTGGGCTACTTCTATCGCGCAGGTTCCGCTCGGGCGGCGCCGTGGTAATACTCTACGGTGTGCTCTGCGTGGTGGCGGCCGTTCAGGTCCTGCCCCTGCTCTGGGCACTGGCCACTTCGTTGAAGCCGCTCGACGAAGCCTACGATTCCCCAATCGTCTTCACCGGCACGGCTCCGCAGTGGTTCAACTACGTGGAAGTATTCAGCAAGCTGCCCTTCGCCCGCTTCCTGTTGAACTCCATGGTCATTACGGCGGCTTCGGTGTTCGGCGCGGTGCTGACTTCGTCGATGGCGGGTTATGCCCTGGCCCGATTGCCCATGCGCGGCAAGCGCTTCTGGTTTGTGCTGCTCATCGGCTCGATGATGCTGCCCGCCCAGGTGTTGCTGCTTCCGCACTTTCTGCTTTTCGAGTTGCTCGGCTGGGTCGGCACCTACAAGCCGCTCATCGTCCCCGCATGGCTGGGCGGCGGGGCCTTTAACGTGTTCTTGTTCCGGCAGTACTTCAAGTCGATTCCGCGCGACGTCGAGGAGGCCGCCCTTCTGGACGGTGCCACGCCCTGGCAGTGTTATCGTTTCGTCCTGCTGCCGATGGCCCGGCCCGTCGTAGTCACGGTGGCTGTGCTCAGCTTCATGTTCCACTGGCGATCATTCCTCCATCCGTTGCTGTACCTTTCCGATTTTCGGACGTTTCCGGTGTCGCTGGGCATTCGGATGTATCAAACCATGGCCGGCACCTGGATCAACCTGCTGATGGCTGCCAGCCTCATATCCCTGGTGCCGGTGGTGATCGTCTTCGCCGCCGGACAACGGTACTTCGGGTCGGGTTTGATCCTGTCCTCGTACCGCCTGCCTGCTGGTGCGAGAATTCCTTCTCGCACTTGACAACAAGCCTGCTGGTGCGAGAATCCTTTCTCGCACCCCGCCAATGCTAGTGCCGTTTTCGGTGGGAGAGTTTCGTGTGCATCCTTCTAGGCCCGGCCTTCAGGCCGGGTAAGGGGAGCACGAACCATGTATTCCCCTCCCCTTCTCCCGCCGCCTTTGGCGGCGGGAGAAGGGGAGGGGAATGAAAGGGATGATGGCTTCGCTCACCCGCCGTGAACGGCGGGCCTAGGAAGGATTGGTTTGCGAGTCACGAAACTGTATGACCGAAAACGGTAGTGGACGGCACCGGCGTGCCGCGAGACTGTCCGGCGGGCGGATCTCTGGAGAATTCGACGTGTACGCAGTGATTGAAGACGGTTCCCACCAATACAAAGTTGAAGAGGGCGATACCTTCGAGGTTCAACGGCACGATCTGGCCGACGACCAGGCCACCATCGAATTCGATCGCGTGGTTATGATCGGCGATGGTGCGGACAGCAGGATCGGCCGGCCCTACGTGGAAGGGGCCAAGGTGGTGGCCAAGGTGCTGCGCGAGGTGAAAGGCGACAAGATTGACGTCATCAAGTTCCGCCGCCGAAAGACCTATCGCCGCAAGATAGGCCATCGACAGAAGTACCTGCAGGTCAAGGTTGAGAAGATTCACACCTGTGTGGGACCGGCTTTCGATCCGGGCGAGTGACAGGCTGGAGAGCCTGTCCTACATGGGGGAACCATAATGAAACTTGACACCATCATCCAAGGCGGGCGGCTGGTTACCGCCGGCGAAACGACACGCACGGACTTGGGAATTCGCGGCGAGAAGATCGCTGCCATCGGCCACCAACTGGCCAGGGCCCACGCCGACGGAGTCAAGGTGATCGACGCCCGTGGACGCTACGTCATTCCGGGCGGCGTCGACGTTCACGTGCACCTTGAATTGCCCTTCTGCGGCACTGTTTCCTCGGACGATTACGATTCCGGGACCAAGGCTGCAGCTTGCGGCGGCGTGACCACGCTGATCGATTTCGCAATCCCGTACGGTAAAGAAACCTTGCAGCAGGCGGTGGACAACTGGCACGCCCGCGCCGAGGGCAAAGCGTGCATCGACTACTCATTCCACGTGGCCATCACCAACTGGAAGCGCCACCAGAAGGAAATCAAGAAGATCTTCGACCAGGGCCTGCCCACCTTCAAACAGTTCATGATCTACGAGAAAGAAGGCTGGCAGTCGGACGACGCCGCCATGTACGGCGCCCTGGAGGCGCTGAAGGACTTGGGCGGCATGCTCATGGTTCACGCCGAATCCAGTCGCGTCGTCGACATGCTCATCGAACGGCACCACAACCGGACGGAAATGAAGAAGCACGGTGCCTACCTGCATGCCATCACTCGCCCCGGTTTCATTGAAGCCGAGGCAATCCAACGCGTCATCCGCTGGACAAAGGTCACCGGCAGCCGGGCGTTCATCGTGCACATGAGCACCGGTGAGGGCGCCGACCTGATCAAACAAGCCCAGGACGACGGCGTTGACATCCTGGCTGAGACCTGCGCCCAGTACCTGGTCCTGGACGATAGTACCTTCAAGAGGAAAGACGGGCACCTGTACGCCACCTGTCCGCAGCTCAAGAAACCCAAGGACTCCAAGCGGCTCTGGGCCGGCCTGAAATCCGGTGAGGTCTGCTCGGTTTCGACCGACACCTGCACGTTCACGCGTAAGCAAAAGGCCATGTGGAAGGGTGATTGGACCAAAATCCCCATGGGCATGCCCGGCCTGGAGACGCTTCTACCGTCCGTTTACACCCACGGCGTTTTGAAACGGCGGCTGACGGTGAATCAGTTTGTGGACAAGTGCTGCACCGCACCCGCCAGGATCATGGGGCTGTTCCCCAGGAAGGGCACGCTCAGCATAGGCGGCGATGCCGATATCGCCATCATTCACCCGACCAAGACGCGAAAGGTGGATTGGCGCAAGATGGAAACCAACTGCGATTGGAGCCCCTTTCAGGGCTGGTCGCTGGGCGGATTCGCGGAGCACACCTTTTGCCGCGGCCGGCAGATCGTCGAGAATTACAAGTTCGTCGGAAGAAACGGATACGGCCGATTCGTCCCCCGCTCCCACGTCGGCTCGCCGTAGTAATGTAGGGTGCGAGAAGGGATTCTCGCACCAGCCACCTTCACAGTTCGACCGCTGGAGCGAGATTCCCATCTCGCTCCCACCATTCGAACGTTGACGCGCCCTACTCCTCCGCGTCGGGGTCATACGGCAGAGCCGTCGACAGGTCGATCCGCCAGACCCGGCCGTGTATCTTGTCGACCATGTAGACCTCGTCGCCCACGGAGACGAGTTGGCGAGTCGTCCCGATCCGGGTGGTCTTGGCGTATACGGAATAGGATATGCAACCGCTCGATGCCAAGGTCCAAGCTGCAGCCAGCACAATCACCGCAATCCGCTTCATCTGTCTTCTCCCTAAACCATAAACCAATACGTGACGCCTACTTGCGAAACACGCATCCGTAGATGCGTGGGCGGTGTTCAAGTTAGGTGGAAAGCAACAAAAAAGCGGCGGGCTACAACTTGCGACGGGAATCTCGTTGACACCGTCCGACTGTTGTAATAGGTTATCTCCGACAATTGTAGGAGCAACGGGCGGAGACGAGAATAGACCATGGGCGGTTCTCGTATTGTTATTCAGAAGGTGCTCGATGCCACCATCGCGACGATCAACGATACCTCGGTGATTGACCCGCAGCGCATCGAGGACATGCGCAAGACGCTCTTCGATTTGATCGACAAACAGGATCGCCGGAAGCTGATCCTGGACATCTCCAAGGTCAAACACCTCTCCTCAGCGGCCCTGGGCGTCCTGATCCCGCTTCAAGAGAAGTACAACGCAGCCAAGGGCAAACTGGTCATCGTCGGCGTATGCGATGGGATCATGAAGCTCTTCACCATCACCGGGCTCAACAAGCTGCTCTCCTTCGCCGACGACGAAAGCGAGGCCATGTCGATACTGGGTGTCGAGAGGTAAGCTGAGAAGCCTCTGGGTAAGCGTTCAGCGTTCAGCCAGATCGCTGAAAGCTGACTGCTGACTGCTGATGGCTGACTGCTGACTGCTGACTGCTGATGGCTGAACGCTTACGCCTCTGGACTACATGACCGCGCTGATAGCGGCCAGGACCAGCGCCGCTGCTATGCTTCCCATAGCCGCTCCAACTGCGAATCGACGCCAACTAAACGGCTCAGCCTCCGCGGCATGCACGGGCTCGACGCGCGGAGCTACCATGCGACTGGGCTCGCGAGAAGGCGGAACCCTTGCGGGCGTTTCCGTTGGCGGGGTGATTGTGACCGCCGACGAGTCGTCGGCAGCGGCTGTAACGCCGACAGCGGCTGAAGCGGCATCATACCAGTCGTCCGATGCGGTTGATGCGACCGGTTCCCGGTCGAAGAGATCAAGGGCCAGACGCCGGCCGCCGTAAACGATACGGATCGGCCGGCGATCGAACGGATCAGGCTCGTCGCCTCGCTGATATTGGTCGATCAGATAGCGATCGAATCGAGATTGTTGGCCATGACGAAAACGCGCGGTTTTCTCCTTGCCGGTGTACATGGGTTGACCTCCGTGCCGGTATGATACGAAAAGTTCATCACTTGGACGGGCCCGGCGCCCCCGTGCCCGTCCCCTCGAATAAGATCCCCATATCGCGCCGCCCAGATCTATTATCGGCGTGCGTAGTGCAACTGGATCAATCCCCTGTCGGCTTCGGGCGGTAACTGGGTTCTTGGCCGGGAAACGCGGTATTTGGTTGTTTGGGGGCGTTCTTGATTCAGAAACGGGCACGGCGTATATTTGCCCTCCGGGGGGGTGAGCAATCATGCGGCGTAGCCCATCGGCATCGCGGTTCAGTCTGGAGATTGGTCCGCTGACGGCGGAGCGGTGGGGTGATCTGGAAGATCTGTTCGGTTCGCGTGGGGCTTGCGGCGGCTGCTGGTGCATGTGGTGGCGTCTGCGGCGATCCGAATTCGAGTCGAAAAAGGGCGCCGGCAACAGGCGGGCCTTCAAGAGAATCGTTAGCACCGGCCAATGTCCCGGTTTGCTGGGATACGTCGGTGGGCGACCGGTTGCCTGGCTGGCACTGGCCCCGCGTGAGTGTTACTCCGCTTTGGGCCGTTCACGAATCCTCAAGCCGGTGGACGATCAACCGGTCTGGTCGGTGACCTGCTTTTTCGTGGCCAAGGACTACCGCCGCAAGGGCGTTACCGTTCGGATGCTCAAGGAGGCGGTGCGCTACGTCAGGGAGCGTGGCGGCACCGTCCTCGAGGGCTATCCCATCGAGCCGCGCCAAGGAGACAGCCCGGACGTGTTCATGTATGTAGGATTGGCCTCGGCGTTTACAAGGGCCGGTTTCAAGGAAGTCACCCGTCGATCGCCCACCCGCCCGATCATGCGCCGATACATCGGCCGGCGAGGGCGCTAGTGTAGTGTTTCACTCAGATGGCATATTATCCGAGACCCGACTGTAAGGGAGGGTAAACGCCCCGCCCCGACGGAACGTGTGTGTTTAGCGGGAAACCGCGTCTGGGGTGGTCGGCTTCAGCCGACCGGGCTTTGCCACCAACTTCAGTTGGTGGTTGCAGGTCCGGCCAGTCCCCGCACGCCGGGATTCTCTCTGCTGCCACTGGAGCCGGCTTTAGCCGGGCTTTTCGAATGGATGCCGTGGGAAGCCGGCTGAAGCCGGCTCCAGAGAAGGTGACAGCAAACGCCCTCCACCGACTCAAGTCGGTGGCAAAGGCTGACCGGCTAAAGCCGGCCCGCGCAGCACCAACGGCAAGCAGAAAACCTTTTCTGGCAATGATACCGCTAAACACGTGCGACGGAACCGCTCCCTCACGGTCGCGGCTCGGTCCCCGGCTGAGCGGCCGAGTTGGGATCGTCATCAGCCGATTTTGGTCCGTTGGTGGGTGACTCCTCCTTGGCCAGCTTGGCGACCGCAACCACCTTGTCGCCCGCGTCGACACGGATGAGCCGAACGCCCTGCGTGTTGCGCCCGATGGAGCGTACCGCGGTCAGGTCGGTCCGCAGCATGATCCCGCCGGCGGTGATCATCATCAGCTCGTCATCGTCCTTCACCGCCCGGACGGCCACCACCTTGCCGTTGCGCTCGGTGGTCTTGATGTTGATGACACCTTTGGCCCCCCGGCGGGTCAAACGATACTCCTCGATCGGCGTGCGCTTTCCAAAACCGTTCTCACAAACGGTCAGCACGGTATCTCCGGGCCACAGGGCAACCATGTTGACCACCCGATCATCACGGCCCAGCGTCATGCCGCGCACACCTCGCGCCGTCCGGCCCATGGCCCGGACATCGGTCTCCCTGAAACGGATGGCCATGCCCGAGCGCGACCCCAGCACGATCTCGCTCGCCCCGTCGGTCGCGCCCACGTCGATCAGGGCGTCATCGGGGTCAAGCGTTATGGCGATGATCCCGCTTGACCGCGGCCGGCTGAACGCGCCGATCGGCGTCTTTTTCACGATGCCGTTGGCGGTTGCGAAGAACACGAACGATTCCTCGAACTGTTTCACCGGCAGAATGGCCCGCACCGACTCGTTGGACATCATCTGCACCAGGTTGGCAAGCGAGCGGCCGCGCGAGGTCCGCGACACGGACGGCAGATCGAACACCCGGCGCCAATACACCCTGCCGCGGTCGGTGAAGGCCAAGAGGTAATCGTGGGTGTTGACCACGAAGAGGTGTTCGAGGAAGTCGCCCTCTCTGGTTTCGCCGCCGCGCACGCCCCGTCCGCCGCGACCCTGCTTGCGATAGCCGTCGATGTCGGTGCGTTTGATGTACCCTTCGTGCG
>JAZGDL010000356.1:0-23359 GCA_036477795.1 Phycisphaerae bacterium | reverse complement strand
TGATATCATGAGTGTTATTGAGGCGACGCCTCCGTCGGTGAACAAGGCGTCGCTGGCACGGTATGAGGCCTTTGCGGAGACATCATGAGCAAGCAAGGCATCGATCCCAAGACTTTCTTCCAGTCGCCGGACGCGGTGGCAGTTGTGATCGACCCCGAGGAGCTGTTCGGACTGTTGACCCGGTCCTTTGAACTGGGGCCGGGCCAGGCGGCGCTGGTCGGGCGCGAGCGGGGTGATCGCATCGTTTGTGCCCCGGGGAGTTCGGTATCCGCTGAGGGCGTGACTGAGGTGATGCTGGTCCGCACCACGCCGGTGGCCGTGAGTCTCGACGGCATCACGGTCAGCTCACTGGACGAGTATCAATGTGCAGCCGCGGTCTCCTTTCGTGTCTCGCTGATAGCCGAAGCTTCCGAACTACACTCATTCCAAAAAGCGATTGTGGGCAGCGCCCAGGTGGCGCGAACCGCGGCGCTGCAAGCCCATTTCGAGCCATACGTCCTGCGGAGCCTGGCGGAGATCGCCGAAGGACGCGGCGTGGAGGTGTTGATCAGTCCGTCAAACGCCGGCACCCTGTCCGCCGAGATGGCCGACGGGCTCAAGCGGGCAGCCTTCTCCTGTGGGCTGCGGATTGAGAAGCCCGTCGATGTCCGGTTCGACTCCGCGGTCTACCGGCAGGTGGTCAGGTCGCGGGCCGACGCCCGCCGGCGGCAGGAGGAATTCGCGGCCAATCGCCGTATCGAAATGGCCGTCGAAACCGCGCGGCAGGAACATTCGCAGAAGCTGGCTGAACTTCTGGACGAAATGAAATCGCTGGCCGACCGGTCGCCCGATCATGATCTCGGGGATCTGGTGCGCACCTTTTCCGAGGTCGATCGGGGCCCGCTTTATGCAGCCCTGTTCGCGGCTGACGGTGCCCGTGCGGTGACCGAGCGCATCGTCGTGGCTTCCGGCCGGGAGCTGCTCTTTTTTGACCCTGCCTCGCTCGACACGCCGGTGACCAGGGTTTCCATGCCGGAGAGCATCGGCCCGGTGCGCTCCGTGCAAATGCACCTGGACGCCGGAAACGAGCGGCGGTTGTTCGTCGGCGCGGCGCACGGTCTGCATGAGTTGGACGTGGAGGGGAGCGGCGACGTGGTTACCTATGTCGCGGATTCAGGCGATCGTGTCCAAGGTGGTGTCAACTCAGTGGCACTCGCGGGCGACCAGGTGTTTGCCTCACATTCGGAGCTCGGGGTGCTGTATTGGCGCCGCGGCGGCAGCGGGCCGGCCGGCAGGCTGATGCACGACCAGACCAAAAATGCTAAAGCGGTGCGCTGCGTCCGGTTTCTCAACGGCGCGGTTTACTTCTCCATCGATGAACGGGTCATCAGGATGGCGGCCGACAGGCTTGATCAGGAACCTGTGGGCTTTCGCGGCAGCCGGTCCTTGATCTCCGCTCTGTGCCCCACGGGCGATGGTGTTTACGCGGGCAACGCGGAGGGTGAGGTGCTGTACTGGCCGGCTGGTGAAACCGGCCAGCCCGAAATCCTGCACTCCGGCCGGCAACGCTCGGCTGAGTCCGTGGTGGTGCTGGACTTCGGCGGTCTGCGCCGGCTGTTTTACACGGAAACCTCGCTCGCGGTCTTCGCCCGGGTCATCGGCGATACCTTCATCTGCCGCTATGAAGCAGGCGGGCAGACGCTGCGTCGCGTGGAGGTCGCCCCTGATGTGATTGTAGCCACCAATGAGGTGCGAGACCGGTTGATCTGCTGGAGGCCCGGTCAGCCCGATGCACCTTACGGCGTCGCCTCTGTGTCGCAGTTGACCAGTCACTCAATTCAGGACGTCTGTTTGATCCCCGCCGTCTGATACGCCAGGGCGCACGCGCGAAAACTACGTTGAAGCGGAAGCAGCGGCGGGTTGCAGGTGTGCCTGTATCGTTTCGATCAACTTCTTCCGGTCGATCGGCTTGGTGGCGTAGTCGTCGCAGCCGGCCTTGATGCACTTCTCCCGGTCACCCTCCATGGCGTGGGCGGTCAGGGCGATGATCGTGCCGGTGTAGCCCTTCCGACGTAGCAAGCTTGTAGCCTCGTAGCCATCCATAACCGGCATCTGCATGTCCATCAAGATAACGTTGAACGGATTTCCCTGGTCGCGGGCTACCAGGGCCGCTGTCGCGGCAAGCTGGCCGTCCTCCTTGACGGTTACGTCCGCTCCGGCTTTCTTCAATACATAAGCGATGAGCCGCTGGTTGTCCGGCCCGTCCTCCGCCAGTAGGATGCGACAGTCGTGCAGGTCTGACCGGTCGGACCTTGCGGGAGTCCTGGCGGGGGCGTCGGCGGCACCCACCATGGCCGACACGGGGTCTTCGATCATCTTCACGCCGGTGAGCGAGTCAGTAGCCACGGTGACGCGGAAGCGCGACCCCACGTCCTGTTGTGAATCGACCACGGTGACGTCGCCGCCAAGCAGCCGGGCCAACTGCTTGCTGATCCTCAGCCCGAGTCCGGTGCCACCGAATTTGCGGGTGGTCGAGGTGTCCGCCTGCATGAACGGCCGGAAGAGCCTGGCGATCTGTTCGTTGGTCATGCCCAGCCCGGTGTCCACGATGTCGAACTGTATGAGAGGTTCCTTCGGGTCTTGAACAAGACCGGTGATCAGTCGAACACCGCCGGTCTCGGTGAACTTGATGGCGTTGCCCATCAGGTTGATGAGAATCTGCCGCAGGCGCGTGGGATCGGTCCGGATGGTTTCCGGAATGGCCCCGGCGTACTCGATGTCGAACGACAACCCTTTTGCGTCGGCCCGCACCCGAACCAGCGAGGCCACTTCGGTAACGATGTCGCAGACCGAGCATGACACCTTCTCGAGTGCCATCTTGCCCGCCTCGATCTTGGACAGGTCCAGGATATCGTTAATGATAGTTATCAGGTATTCGCCGTTGCGCTTGATCGTCTTGGCGGCTTCGATCCTCTCGGGCGGGGCGTTTTCGAGGTTGCCGCATTCGAGCAGGACATCGGCGAACCCCAGGATGGCCGTCATCGGCGTGCGGATCTCGTGGCTCATGTTGGCCAGGAACTCGCTCTTGGCCTGATTGGCCGACTCGGCGGAGCGTCTGGCCTCCAACAAATCGTGATTCATCGCCACCAGATCGTCTTGCTGGGATTGCAGTTGTTCCTGCTGCGCTTCCAACTGCATGGTGACGCGCTTCTCGCGCTCCAACGCCTCGACCATCATGGCGCTGTTTTCGCGCACCGCTTCCACCTGTTCGACATTGCGGAGAGCGGCCGCCCCCAGCGTCGAGAGGACATCGAGCGTTTCCAAGAGGTGTTGCCGCAGCTTCTTCTGTGAGAACATGGCCATCACGCCGACGACCCGGTCCTCTCTCGTGAGCGGAAAGCCCGCGAATGATTCAAGTTCGTGTTCAGCAGCCCATTCTCGGTCGTGTATCCTCTCGTCGCTGAGGACATCGTTGGAGATTGTCTTGCCTCGGCCTCGGGCAATCAGGCCGATCTTGAACGCCCCCAGCGGGACGCGCTGATGATCTCCATCGATGTGCGTATACCGGCCTGAGCTGGACAGCAGGTGCAGGCATTCCCGCTTGGTCACACACTGCTCACCAAGCGCACACTCCTTGCACCGGTCGCCCGGCCTGATGAGCCAAACGCGGGCAAAGTAGGCGCCGAACTTCTCTACCAGTGTCTGAGTCAGCGCTCCTGCTACATCATCCGGCGACCGGCACACCCACAGGGCCTGGTGGGCATCGTTGATCGCCAGCAGGTCTTGGTTGATTGCCCCCGTCTCGTCGGCCATCTTCCGTAGTATGTCTTCGGCCCGTTTGCGCTCGGTGATATTGCGAGCATACGCCCAGATGTACTCCTCGCCTCGGTGCACCAGGTGGTTCGTCGTGATCTCGACGGGAAATACTTCCCCGTCTTTTGTCTGATGGTGTGCCTCGAAGGTCATCGAGCCGGCCCGCTTCATCTCCTCCCAGTGCGCGGGCCAGTCCTCCTGGGAGAAGTCCGGGTCTATCTCGGGGACCGACATCGATACCAGTTCGGCGTAGGAGTACCCGAGCTGCTCGCAGGCCGACCGGTTGACGTATGAGATTCGCCCATCCGCGCGAACCCAATAGATGGCATCTGAGGAGTGATCGACCGCGAACTGAGTGAGGCGCAACGCCTCTTCCGCCCGCTTGCGCTCGGTGATGTCCGTGTCGGTGCCCACCATCCTCAGCGGTTTGCCTCCACTGTCGCGGGCTACGACTCTTCCCCGATCCAGGTTCCACCGGTATTCGCCGGAGGCGGTGCGCAGCCGATTCTCGCACTCGTAGTTGGGCGTGCGCCCGTCGAAGTGAGCGTTCAATGCTTCCATGCAGTGCGGCATATCATCGGGATGAACGATGCTCTCCCAAAAACTGATATGGGCCGGAACTTCGGCCCGTTTGTAGCCGAGCGACTTCAGCCAACGATCACTGTAGCGAACCTCTCCCGTGGCTACGTTCCAATCCCATCCGCCGTCGCTGACGGCATCGAGGGTCAGCCTGAGACGTTCTTCACTATCCTGCAACTGTCGGACTAACGGATCAGTGACTCGAAGCGTCAACCCCGCCCCGGCAAGGACAAGAAAAACCGTTACCCCACCGGCAACCACACCCGCCCTCACAAACGGGGAACGTATTTCCGCCACGTCGATCTTGGCAACCACGCCGAGGTTCAACACCGCCACCGGTTCATGTGCCGCCAACACGGGCTCGCCCCGATAATCGAGGCCGATCAGCGTCCCTTCTTGGCCCGATAGGGCCAGGCGCATCGGCTCGGCTAATTCTGATTTCCATGGAACCGGATCGGGGTCGCCTCCGTCGCCGTGTCGATAGGGGGAAAGAAAGACGATCTGGTCACCTTGGCGTCGGACAATGGCCAACTCCCCTGTCTCGCCAAACCCCGGATGGTGTTCGTGGACATCAACGATGATGCTTATCGTGTCAGTCAGAACTGATCCGGTCGGATGCTTCGCCTGGTCATCCCGCTGGTCATGCCTGACAACGGCCTCTAAGAGGCGTGCCTGGCTTCTTGCGAGTTCCACCAAATGCACCTGCTCTTCTTCAAAGGCGGTTCGGTAGAGAATCGTTATGGCGATTGCGGTAGCCCAGAGTATCCCGCCCGCCATGATGAGAGTGGAGAAAACCAGAATCCGCTTGCGGTCAGTCATAGGCGCCCCCGACTACGGCTGGGACCTGCCGCCAAAAGGTTTCATCGCGTGCCGCCACCCAGACTTGGAATGACAGGCGGGGCGCCGGCATCAATGCCCACGTGGCGCAGCTACATTCGCTGTCGGGTTTATCGGTAACAAAGATGGCAACCTCAGCTACTCCGTGTTCTCAGGCGAAATCACTGTTGGTCCGATATTAGGAGAGTTAACAGAACAGCAGAGCCGTCAATCGCACCCGCCGTGCCGGGCGGGGTGCCCCGCCTTCTCTGAAGGTGGGGGCTGGATGATACGACAAGCTCCGATGTTGGCGCGTGGATCATCGTGTCCCCCACCTCGAAACGAGGTGGGCCACCCACCTGCGCCAACAGCGACGATTTCTTGGTCGGTGGAGTCGCGATGCAACGGTCACGCTTATCGTATTCGCGCTGGTCGTTCTGCTCTGGATCACTCAGCCGTTCTGGCGGTTTCTGCTCCCGGGGTGCCCCACCTTCTCGTACGGGTTTAGCGTGTTTGTGCTCGATTCCGAGCCCCGAGCGCAAGCGACGGGTGCGCGTAGTCACCCCGCGCTGGCGCTTGGGGCTCGGATCAGGCGTTTTCGGTTCATCAATCTGCGCCACCCAGTACGCTAAACACATACACCTCGAAACGAGGTGGGCCACCCACCTGTCAGAAGGCACGAAGGCACGGAGGAGAGCCGTCACTCTTCACTCAGTTGAGGAATTCGCCGTCTACGACTGCCGCATCCGCCCGAACACCACCGACAGGCCGTCGAACGCCCGCGTCTTCTACTTCACCTACCACCAGTACCCTAAGCAATGGAACGATATCGCCGGTATCTTCGCCAAGGACGCCATCCTCAAGGGCTCCTTCGACAGATACGCCGAATCCAACAAACGCAAACGCGGCACCGCCGAAGTCGACACCGAGTTCCTCAAGGAGATCGAAACCTGGCGCGAGACGCGGGAACGTTGCTTAGGGCAAGCGGCGGCCAGTCTTGCGGGTTTTGACGATTCTCCCATTAGGATCTCCTGAGAGTCTGGTCCGCTGAAACGCCAGATTGCCAGCGATGTGACGATCGTAGTAACCCAGGTCCCAGAGACCGACGATTCCGTCCCGACTGGCCGACACCAGCTCCCGTCCATCCCGGCTGAACTGGACGGAGAACACCATGTCGTTGTGGCCTTCCAGTGTAACCAGACATCGATGTTCGGCGATGTCCCAAAGCTTGATCGTATTGCCGCGACTGCTTGAAGCGAGAATGTGATCTCCGCGCGCAAAATCCAAACCGAAAATATGCTGATCGTGTCCCGCCAGGGTGCCGACGCATGAGCCCGAGGCCGGGTCCCACAGCCTGATCTGATTGTCGTCGCCACCCGATGCCAGGATCCTCCCGTCATGCGAGAACCGAACCGGGCGCACGCCGATGTCGTGCGCCTTCCACCGCCGGCGGATACGGCGTGTCGCGGTATCCCACAAAACGATCTCGCCATCCCTCCCGGTTGAGGCGGCCAGTGTCTGATCGACGGGGCTGAAGCGAACCGACGGGATCCGCTGGCTGTGTTGCTCGAGCGTCGCCAGGTGCCGTCCGGACGGCACTTCCCATAAACGAATGGTTCCGTCGTCACTGCCGGAAGCGATCGCGCGCCCGTCGTCGCGGAAACACACCGCGTTGATCCCGCCCTGATGCCCGGTAAGAACTTTCTTGCAGGAACCGGTCACCGCATCCCACAACCTCACCGTGTGATCGTAGCTTGCCGACGCGAGCACGGTGCCGTCCGGGCTCACCGCGACGGACGACACGGGAGCGGTGTGTCCTTTGAGAATGTGTAGGATCTCGCCCGTGAATCGGTCGCAGATACGAACGGAGCGGTCTTCGTCGGATCTGCAGAAAGCGACCCTCCGGCCGCCCGGATAAAATACGGCGGAAAAAACCGGACCCGTGACCCCGACCAGTTTGCGAAAGTGCCTACGCTCGTTCACATCCCAGACCTTGATCGAATCCCAATCGGCGGAGACGAGATATCGGCCGTCGGGGGCAAAGCACAACGCGACGACTTCACGGGCGTGCCCGGCGAGCCTTCGGATCACCCGCCCGGTGGGAATGTCCCACAGGATCACGGTATTGTCACCGCTGCCCGTGGCCAGCAGCGGTGCGCGGGGATGGAATGCGACGGCCCGGACCCAGGCGGTGTGGCCGGTCAGCAATCGGCGACCGTGCGGCGGCGTAGTCTCCCACAGAAAGACGGTGAGATCGTTGCCCACCGCGGCAAAGTGCCGACCATCCGGACTGAAGCGAACGCAGTTTATAAATTGCCCCGGGCCTTGGAGCATACCGACGCGACGGCCCGTCGAGACATCCCACAGCATGACAAGACCATCAGCGGACGCGGATAACAGTGTGCGGCCATCGGGGCTGATCGCCAGTCTTCTGACGTGATTGCCATGTCCTTCCAAGACGCGCGTACACGTTTTCGATGCCACGTCCCAAATCCGAATGACGTTCTCGCCGCTAGACGTGGCGATGGTGCGACCGTCCGGGAAAAAGACGATCGACTGGAACACCGCACGTTCGCCTGATGTGTACGCTGTGGGTTCGACACTGGCCTCGCTTGCGCCGAGCACCACCGCCCGGCGACCCGTCTCGACGTTCCACAACTCCACCGTTCGTTCTTGAGTTCCGACACCGATGAACCGCCCATCGGGGCTGAATGAGATTCTTGGGTAGAAGCTGTCGTTGGTGACGATCTTCCCAGGCTCATCGGAGTGCAGACCGGTGGTGGTGAATCCCGGGCGCTGCCGGCCCGAAGGAAAATCAAACCATGTGATGACCCCGCCGCTACCGCTCGACGCCAGGGATGTTCCATCGGGACTCAACGCGACCGCAGAGATGCGGCTGTTGTACGGGTCCGTGGTCGTCAGGACACACGGGTGATGGGCATAGAGCTCCCAGAGCGCCCAGTGGGCTTCGTCCAAACTCAAACCCGCGCCAATCGGACCGGACGTCGGGGATCCGGTCACGCCGGCACCGGCGAGGTACTCGCGCCAGATCAAGCGCTCGGCATGCGTCATGTTCCCGGCCAGCCCCATCGCCCGACCGCGTTCGATCTTGTTGCTTCTGAGCGCCTTTTCGGCGATGTCGCGCTGATTCGCCACGCGCCCGGCCTGAATCGTCATCACAACCGCAAACGCGGAAACAAGGACCACAAACGCCGCCGAGATGGCAAGCGGCAGGCGGTGCCGCCGTGCGGTTTTCTTGACGACGTACCAGTTCCATGAGGACTCGCCCTTGGCAAGGACGGGATCACCCGCCAGGTAGCGATGGATATCCTCCTTAAGTGCCGCGGCGGATTGGTAGCGACGCTCCTTCTCCTTGGACAACGCTTTGAGAACGATCGCATCGAGTTCATCATCACCATGTCGATAATACGTCGAAGGCGGATTCGGGGCCGTCTCCAGGATATGGTGGAGCACGTCCGAGAGGGAACCGCCCGAAGGATAGGGCGAACGCCCCGTAAGCAGCCGGAACAGCACCACTCCGAGTGCGTAGACGTCCGTGCGTGTGTCTACACTCCCGACATCCCCTTTCACCTGCTCCGGGGCGGCATACGCCACGGTGCCTATGAATTCTCCCTGCACGGTCGGACCGTCTGCGTCGCCGAGCGTGTTGCCAAGCGTCTTGGCCAGGCCGAAGTCCACAAGCTTCGGAATACCGTCGTTCGTAACCAGGATGTTGCTGGGTTTGAGGTCGCGATGAATCACCAGGTTCTGATGGGCATAGCCGACGGCCTCACAAACTGTGCAGAACAGCTCGAGTCGTTCCCTGGTTGACAGACCGCCGTCCTTGGCAACCTCGCAGTATTGGTCGATCGGTCGCCCTTCAACGAACTCCATGACGTAGTACGGTCGGTTTTCCTCGGTGATTCCGCCGTCAATCAGCCTGGCGATGTTGGCGTGTTCCAGACCGGCAAGCGTCTGCCGCTCGATACGAAAACGTTCGACAAGTTCCGGTGTTCGATCCCCGGTCCTTACGATCTTGATGGCTACCTGCTTGCGGTACTGGTCGTCCGCCCGCGCGGCCAGATACACGGTGCCCATCCCGCCGGACGCGATCATCTCTACGATCCGGTAGGCGCCGACGCGCTCTCCTACTAGGGCGCCCGGGCCATTCTGATCCAGTAGCCGTCGCACGTCGCTCAGGGGCGGCGTTTCGAGAAACGGCTCCGCGTCGGCCCGGTGGGCGAGAAGTGATTCCACCTCTCGGCGTAAGTCCGAATCGCCACCGCAGGCATCTGCAAGAAATGCCGCCCGCTCGGCCGCATCCCGCGTTACGGCCGAATCGAAGACTTCCCCGACTCTTTGCCACCGCTCAGCGTTCACACTCACCTCCACGGCGAAGTTCGCGCAGCAGCCAAGTCTTGGCGAGCGTCCACTCGCGCTTCAGTTGGGCCGGCGAGATCTCCAGGATCCGGGCCGATTCTTCGATCGTAAACCCGGCGAAGTAGCGGAGTTCAACGAGTTGCGCTTTGCGGTGGTCCAGCAAACTGAGCTTGGTCAGTGCTTCATCCAGGGCGATAAGGTCCGGCGACTGCGCCTCGGCTTGCGTGTCTATGTCGTCGAGCGAGAACTTGCGTCTTCCTCCGCCACGTTTGATGCGCTGCCGATCGCGGGCGTGGTTGACCAGGATGCGCCGCATCGCCATGGCGGCCACGCGGTAGAAGTGCGCCCGGTTCTGCCACTTGGCGTCCTTCTGATCCACAAGACGGAGAAAGGCCTCGTGAACCAGGGCCGTTCCCTGGAGCGTGTGATCAGGGCGTTCGTCGCGCAGGTACTGGTCGGCCAGCCGCCTGAGCTCCTCATACACCAGGGGCAACAGGCGCGCGGCGGACCCCGTATCACCACGTGTCAGATCGGCCAGGACCTGAGTGACCTCTTCGGAAGCCATGGGCTTAACGCACATTCCGAAAAAAATACCGTTTTCTTGAGCCGATCCAGCTCAAAACGGTGCGTATGGAGCTAGGAAGCTACATACACCTCCAGGAGTATAACCGAAACTGCCCGTGTTTGCTGCAAAGGGCGGCTGGGGATGTGTTCTGCGCCTCGTAACCGGTCTAGGCCGGTAGGACGCCAATCGTTCACTGGAGGACAGACCGATAACGAGCCAGCGATGGAGAGGAACAAGTCGAGGCGGTTTACGACCCTGGCATTTATGGCCGCTTGCGTCGTTGCGGGTGCCCCACCTTCTTTGAAGGTGGGGGCTGGATGATACGACAAGCTTCGACGTTGGTGTGTGGATCATCGTGTCCCCCACCTCGAAACGAGGTGGGCCACCCACCCACTGCGTATTCGAAAAGAGCAGAGCGCCGCGCCTTATTGCGCGCGCGATAGTGAATATGGTTTGGTTCCCGAAATCGAGGTGCGGGAACCCGGAGAGCAGTTAAGGAGCGAGCCATGAAGACGCTGATTGCCCCCATCGGACTGATGGCGTTTTGTAGTATCATGATCTTGCCGGTGTGCAGTGAGGCTGCTGCCCCGTGCTCGACCAATCCGGCGGGCACGAGCTGCGCCGGTACCTGTGCGGTGGCCACCCAAGGTTGTGTGCCGGTCGAGATTCTGGCGGATTCGTCGGGTAATTTCATTCGCATCGAGTGCTGCGACTGCGCCAAGCCGGTGTGCCACGTAGACTACAATCCGAACTTGGGGACGATCTTCTGTAGCCAGCCGTGTACCGACCCGGCACTTACGTGCACGCTGCTCGGCAAGGGCAATCTCGACGGCACGATCTCGTATGCGTGCGAATGTCTGGACAGCGGGAACCCCGGCCAATGCCAGCTAACGTCGGAGTGCAACCCTTGTCTTGCGGGAACGTGCAGCCTCAAATGCAAGGGCCCCTGCCCCAACGATCCGTCGGAAGCCTGTGTTCCTAAGGTGATTCATCAAACGTCGGCGGGTGATTTTGCGGTGTCGGAGTGCGACTGCGAAGTACCCGAGCCCGGCGCGTGTCGGCCTGTGGTACAGGGTGGTTCGGTCATGTGCATCGAGAAGTGCCCTACGGGGATATTCTGTCCTGACGCGGTTGGGACGCAGAATCCACAAGGCGGGTTGGATTGGACATGCCCTCCGTGCGACCCGGTTGAGCCGACCGGTGCCTGCTGCCGGTTGGGGCCACCCAATGTATGCATCGAACCGCTTACGGCACAGGAGTGCCAGGCTCAAGGCGGCGTCTACGGTGGTGACGGAAGCGTCTGTACCGGTGATCAACCCTGCTGCCTGCCGGACGGCACCTGCGACGACATGGACCCCATCTGCTGTGAGGCAAAAGGCGGCAGCGTGCAGCCGGCGGCTTCAACGTGCGGCGGGGCGATCGAGGCGTGCTGTTATCCCGGTGCCTTGGGCGAGATCCTTTGCGATGAAGTGGACCCGCTGTGCTGCGAGAACGAGTTGGGCGGCACGCCGCTGGGGTCCGGCACGGTCTGTCTGGGTGACAACGACGGCAATTTCATAGACGACGCCTGCGAGCCGGCGGAATGTCAGCCGATTCCGGGTACCGACCAATGCACAACCGTGGTGTGCCCCATCGACACCGAAAAGTGCAGAAGACGTTGTGTAGATGTTGATCTAAATTCGGGTACAGTGACCGCTTCGTTGTGTGAATGTGTCGGTTCGGACCAGTGCTATGTCAACGTGTCAGCCGCGGCCGAACCATCGTGCATCGGGTTCTGCCCGCCTGACGAAATCTGCGTCCGCACGGTGACCGACATCGGCGCGGGTATACAGCGCATCTGCTGCGCTTGCGAGCCGGAGCCGGCGGTGTGTGAACCGCTGGACGACCTGTCCGACTGCAAGACCTTCCAATGCCCCGTCCCGGGCGAAGATTGTATTCCGCGTTGCCTGAGATTTGATCCCAGCGCCACACCGGCGGTCACTGTCGTGGACTGTGAGTGTAGAACTCCGACCGATTGTCACCCCGAGCCCAGTCCTTTCGATCCGCCTCTTCAGCCGAGGTGCGTAGGTAATTGCGCCGCCGATGAGGTTTGTGTTGAGACCGTGACCACCGTTGGCGGCGTCACAGAGGTTTGCTGCGACTGTGAGAAGATGTGTGACCTGCCGGGTCCGCCGGCGGACGATCCCTGCGCCACTCTGCAGGCTACGGATTGCATCAGCGACGATCCCAACGCAACGTGCTGGCCTAGCTCGGTTGAGATCGGTGCGGCCGGGATCAACGTGCTCGCGTGCGATTGCTTTACGGAGAAGTGTGGGCCTATCCAGATCAACATCGCCATCGGTGAGATATCGTGTCTCGGCGGGTGTCCGGAGCCGAATCCGCAGGGCCCCTGCGTCATCTTCGTCAATGGCGTGTCGCAGGGCGTTTCGACCGCGAGCGTGTTCAGTCTTCCACCCGGCAAGGCGACTTGCGATTGCGTCACGCTTCCCCCGGATGGGGCCTGCTGCTTCGACGCAGACGGTGACGGGATCAAGGAAAGCTGCGCGGAGATGACACAGGCCGAGTGCGACGCCCTGTTCGGCACGTTCCACGGCGCCGGTACGAGCTGTGGCCAGGTGGGGGCGTGCTGCTTCGACGACGACACCCCCCCGGACGGCGTCAACGAGCGCTGCGAGGTCATGGACGAGACCTGCTGTGATGACATTAACGGCGTCTTCCAGGGCGCTGGGGTGCCGTGTCTGGGTGACGGCAACGGCAACGGCATCGACGACACGTGCGACGAGTTCTGCCCGCTGCCGCCGGCGCCGCCGGTACCGTTGTGCGTGAACATGCACAAGCGCGACTGTCTGACCGACGATCCCACATTGCTTGAGACCTGCCTGCCGAGTGTGGTCACGATCTTTATCGGCGGGGATTTCAAGCCGACCGAGTGTAATTGTTGTGAGCCGGACTGTTGCGGTGACATCAAAATCAGCGGGTCGATTCTGTCCTGCGACGGCGATTGCCCGGTTGCGGGTGAAGTTTGCCAGGTCCACATCGACGGGAGCCCGACGGGCAATACCAGCATCGATTCGTTAGATTATCCGCAGGGCGGGGATATGACCTGCGATTGTGCGCCCATAGATGTCGGAGCGTGTTGCTATGATACCGATTTGGACGGCATCCGGGAGACCTGCGCGGTCATGAGCCTCGCTGATTGCGTCCTGCGGAGCGGCACCTTCCACGGCGCCGGCACCGTTTGCGGGCAGGTCGGGGCCTGCTGCTTCAACGACGGCGTAAACGAGCGCTGCGCGGAGATGGACGAGACCTGCTGCGCGGATTTGACCGGTAGCAGCTTCCTGGGCGTCGGGTCCGCCTGTGAAGGTGACAACAACGGCAACGGCATCGACGATGCCTGCGATCCCATATGCGAGCCGACGCAAGACGGCCAGGGTTGTGAGCCGATCACTTGCCCGGTCACGCCCGTCGTAGAAATCTGTCAACCCAAGTGCGTGAACTTCGATTTGCTCACCGGGGACGTCACCGTCATCGATTGCGATTGCCTTGGAACCGACGAGTGTCATGTGGACTTGTCGACGCCGCCTCCGGCAATGCCGGATTGCGTCGGCACCTGTGCCGACGGTACGGCCTGCGAACGGACCGTCGTAGACAACCCCCAAGGCGGTGTTGATATCTGCTGCAACTGCTGTCCGCCGGAGAAGTTGACCATCAACATCGGCACCGGTGTCGACGACGATACCGGCGGCTTGATTCCCATCGGTGATCCCGACGATACCTGGGAGGTGACCTGCGAGCCCTCGCCGCAAGGCACGCTGCCGCGGCCGGCGCTGGTGATCACCCCCAATCCTATGTGGCTGACCATCGCCGGTACCCGTTGGATCAGCGCCAACACCACCGGCCCCAACGGCGACTACTGCTACGAGTTCTGCTTCTGTCTGGACAAGCGCTTCCGCGACCCCCGGCTGCTCATCGACCTGCGTGCCGACGACGCCGCCGAAGTGTTCCTGAACGGTGTGTCGATCGGCTCGACGCCGGCGCCGTCGTTCAACACCGCAGCACCGACGCACGTCAAAGCCACCGACCCCAACCTGTTTGTGGTCGGGCGAAACTGCGTCACTGTGGTGGTCGAGAACATCTGGGGTGTGGTCACCGGGCTGAACCTCGCGGGTAGCATAAGCGCAAGCAATGGGCGTTGCTGTGACGACCGGCCCGGCGCCTGCTGCGACGCCGACGCCAACTGTACCATCGCAACGGAGGCGGAGTGTGTCGGCGCGTTCCAGGGTGCCGGCAGTCTCTGCTTGGGAATAGAAGCCTGTTGCCATGCTGACGGCACCTGCACCGAGATCGATCGCGCCTGCTGTCTTGCCAAGGGGTCCACGCCGCTGGGACCGAGCAGCGTGTGCAGCACCGAAGTCGGTGCCTGCTGTTTCGGCATCACCGGCCTGAGCTGTGACGTGATGAACAGAGCGTGCTGCGAGAATCTCTCCGGCTCGACGTTCCATGGCAACGGCACGAATTGCAATGACGTCAACCCGGCGAACGGGATCGCCGATGTTTGCGAGCCGCCGTGTCTTGAGCCGGTCGTGATCAGCAACATCGCCTCGCGGTACATCGAGATCCGACCAGATGCCAGCGTTACCGATCCAGTGGCGTTTCACATCGTGTGCGGCACCAGAAATGAGTGTGACGACAGATCGAAGTGCGATCCGGCCGACCCGAACGCCTGCCAGGGCATCGGCGATCAAAGCTGCGACCCTGTGTCGAACGAGGGCTGGGTGAAGTTGGTCCGGACGAACTACCCTGACGACCCGGCTGGAACTGTTTTGGTCAACATCGGCATTGCGTCGGAGCCCACCTGTGCGACGGCCGACTTCCTGACGCCGGATCAGTGGACCAGCGGCGGTCTCAACGCCCTGTATGTCACCGGCAGGCCGGTGTGTCCCAGTTTCGCGTGGGGTTATGTGTGCGACGACGGGAGCTTATGCGATCACAAGGATGCGGCCGCTTGCCAGGGTATCGGTGATGAAAGCTGCGACCCCATTGGGCCTATCTCGAGACCGACGGTGACGGCGCGCTGCATCGACTGCGCCGGCCCGGACGCGGCTTCGGTGCGGCCTGACCTTCCGACGTGGGTGTGGTGCGACTCCAGCAAGGACGGGCAGACCACGTTCTTTGCCGACTTGTTCAAGCAGTTCAGTAACACTGCCGCCGCGGGATTCCCCAACTTTACGGGGCCTGATCCTGGGATCGAGGTTGACACGCAGGGCAACTGGCCCACCGTGCCGGACCAGCAGGTCACGTTCTTCGCCGACATCTTCCAATGTTTCGGTGCCACCGCCGCGGGCGGGGGTGACACATGGACGGGGCCGACGTGTCCGTAGAGGATGATGTTAAGTAACCTTCAGCCGGGGCGGGCAGGGGTGCCCGCCCCGGTTGGTCATACGGAAGCGAATCGGGCAGCGACCATTCCAATTCATGTCAAACACGTTTCGATCCTCGAGGTGAGGATCAATGTACTTCCTGACGCAGTGGATGGTGAATTGCTGGGGCATGCTGGCGGAGTCGGCCCCCTGGCTGCTGGTGGGATGCCTGCTTGCAGGTGTCATCCAAGTGCTGGTGCCGGTTTCCAGGATATCGCGGCACCTCGGGCGACCGGGTCTGGCGGAGGTGATCAAGGCGTCGGCCATCGGCATCCCGCTTCCCTTGTGTTCCTGCAGCGTGATTCCGGGTAGCATCGTCTCTTCGAAAGCAGCAAGTAGGGTCCGCCGTGCGGACCACGAGGCGGATGTGATCGTAATCGACAGACCAGCGCGGGCTAAGAGCCTGCGGCTCGGGGATGGAAGGTAACGGCAAGTTCCAACCGGGATTGGTGTTGTTTCCCGCTGGCGTAGCCCGTTTACGGGCTCCCGAATACATCCTGAAAACCACCCCAATCGGGCAGGTCAACGTCGTCGTCTTCGTCGAAGTCAACAGCCTGGCAATCTTCGGCAACGGGACCGCCGCCGGGGCCCGTAACGCAATCTAGGAACAGTTCGTAATCGTCGATGTCCACCTGGCAGTCGTCGTTCAGGTCGCCCGGCACTTGAACGGGCTCTTTCTGACACACATCGGGAATCCGGTTGTTGTCGCAATCATTTAAGGGCGGGCCCAGCAACTGAAACGCCTGATCTTCCGGGTTGGCGAACCACTCGACGCCGGGGGAGGCGTTGGCATCCACGGCGTTACCATTCGCTCCGGCGGCGGCGTCCCGGTTGCCCACCTCCCAGAAGAAGCTGTCGGTGTTGCCGGCGGTGTTGTTGAATACCTCGATGTAGTAGATCCCCGAATCGAGGGTCAGCGGCGTTGGAAGCGTCAGCTCGAAGAGCCATTCATCCACGCCGAACAATTGAACGCCGGTCCTGATTCGCGTTGATGGAACGCCGGACTGCGGGGTGAACGGCAGGCAGGGCAGGCCGGCGCAGCTCCGCTGTAAGATCACGGTGAAATCATCGTCTAGCGAGGGGATGTTGTCGGGGAAATACCCGCCCCACAGGACCACCCTTTCAATGGTTGTCGTCTCAAAAATGCGGAACTGATCAGCCACGCTCTGCTGACCGGCGGCCTCGCATACACCGCAGTCCGGATCGGAGAACAGACCGTTGCTCTGGTTGGGTAGTTGCTGGATGAGGACCCGGCCGTCGTCCAGCTCGCACTCGTCGGGGATGCCGTTGCTGTTGCAGTCGCCACTGTCACCCGAACGAATGTCGCACCCGTCGAAAGTGCCGTTATCGTTGCAATCGAAGTTGTTGTCGGTGTCGCCGCCGGTGATCTGCAATTCTCCCGTTCCAACAGCGCCGTTACCGCCGACGCGTATCAGGTAGTTCATTTGCGACGAAGCGTTGAAGGTGATCTGCGCCTGGAAACCGCAGAAGTTGTCGCTGCACTCGATCATCCGGGTGTTGGTGGCCGGACATGCGCACCCCTCGTAGATAGCCAGGCGGTTGTCGAAAGACTCACCGCACAAGCTCACCGTCACGTCGCCGTCGCAGTCCGGCGAGTAGCAATACCATACGTCCGAATCGAACGCCAAGCCGCCCCCCTCATCGCAGGCGGCCGGAAGCGCAGGCCCGTCGGTCGTCGCCGCGTCGGTGTTGATCGCAAGGGTAGTGTCGGAGTTGACGGCAACCGCGTCCGGGCAGGCATCGTTGGGAATACCGTCACAGAAACCGCAGCCGAATTCCTCGACCTCATCGACGCAGGTTTGGTCCCATTCCGTGTTGCAGCAGAACGGGTCCCGGTCACAGACGCAACCTTGAATGGTGAGATCCTCGGGGCACCCGGGCGCCGTGCGCGGAGTACAGCACCTAGGGCCGCCGCCGCCGCAATCGCCGCAACCTCCCGCCTCTACGAATATGACACACAAGTTGTCCCACACCTCGATGCAGCAAACCGGGTCGATGGCGCAGACGCACTCTTCAATGGCCGGGTCGTCGCACCCGGCCGTGCCGTGCTCCACGCAGCAGTCGGTGCCGGCTGCCGCCGGCCTACCTGAGCCCGAGGAGCTCAACATCCACACGGCCGAGAGGCTCTCAGCCGATGCTGCGGCCACCATGATTGCAAGTATCGCCGTTGTCGCTGCCAGCGCCGTTGTCTTCATGTACGCTCCCTCCTTCGCATCACTTCCTCTGTCCACACGCGTGTGACTATTTATACGCACGGAACACCCGTCTTGTCTTGTTAGAGTGCGTTGATTCCGATAAGCTCGCCTGCTTCGCTGTGGGAACACCCCCGATCAATTGAAAACCGGCGTATATTGCACCAGAATTGGCGGTATGATTCAAGTATGAAAGTGCTGGTTACGGGCGGGGCGGGATACGTCGGCAGTCATTGTGTTCGGGCGCTGTGCGAGGCCGGGCACGGGGTGGTGGTGTTGGACAACCTTTCGCAGGGCCACCGCCGGGCGGTGGATGAGCGCGCCGCTTTTGTGGCAGGCGATCTGGCGGATCATGCCGTCCTGGGCGCGGCCTTGCGCGACGGCGGCTTTGACGCGGTGATACACTTCGCCGCCTGCCTGGACGTGAGTGAATCGGTGCGCTTGCCCCTCAAGTATTACGACAACAACGTGGTGAACACGGTCCACCTGCTGCGATTGATGGCCCAAGTCGGAATCCAGCGTTTCGTTTTCAGCTCTTCATGCGCGGTGTACGGAGTGCCGCAGGCTTGCCCCATCGTCGAGGAGAATCCCAAGGATCCCATCAACCCTTACGGCCGAACGAAGTTGGCGATTGAGTGGGTGATGCGTGACTCAGCGGCGGCCTGGGGTCTGGGCGGCTGCGCCCTTAGATACTTCAATGCAGCCGGGGCGGCCGCCGACGCGTTGATCGGCGAGGACCACGACCCGGAAATACATCTTGTTCCCATCGTTCTGCAGGTGGCGCTGGGTCGGCGCGACCACGTGAACATCTTCGGCATCGACTATCCCACGCCGGACGGCACCTGTCTGCGCGACTACGTTCATATCGAAGATCTGGCCGCGGCCCACGTGCTCGCACTGGAGACGGTGAAGGCCGGCACGTTCCGCCATTACAACATCGGTACGGGAGAAGGCACCAGCGTGCGGCAGATAATCGACGCCGCCAGGGAGGTGACAGGGCATGACATCCCTGCGGTGACCGCGCCGCGTCGTGCGGGAGATCCGCCGGCGTTGTTCGCCGACCCCTCGAAAATAAAGACCGAGCTTGGATGGAAGCCGGAGTACACCGACATCGTGCCCATCATCGAGACCGCCTGGCGGTGGCACCATAGCCACCCTCAGGGCTTCGACCGTTGAGGAAGACACGAAGGGAAGAAGGCACGGAGGCACGAAGGCACGAAGGGACGACGGAAGTGCAACTCTGCGACGGCGGAATCCCCAGTCCCCAATCCCCAATCCGCAATCACCAATCACCAATCGTCAATCCCCTGCCGGCTCGATTCGAAAGACGCCCCACAGCAGCAGGGCAGCCATCAGCCACCCCACCACAAAGCCGACGGCGGTGTTCACCGCCATGCACGCCCCCGCGGTCACCAGCATCACGAAGTAATCCACCCGCGTGCGCTGGTCGCGGCAGATCATCGCCAGTTCCAGCCCGCTGAAGAGCCGCAGGCCGCCGAGGCCCGATTCGGGATAATGGCCCAGCCACAGCAGAAGGGAACTGCCCAACAATAGGGCCAGCAGCATCTTGGCGACGCCCAGCATGACCACGCTGCCGCCCGTCCGGGCCCCGAAGCGATACTGCGCCGCCAGCCCCCCCGCGCCGTGACACATCGGCAACCCCCCCAACGGACAGCACAGGAGGTTCATCAACGCTACGGAGATCGCCACCTTGCGCGGCGACGCCGCCCGGCGAGGAAAGAGGTCATACGACAGGGCGCACACTGCGATGACCGAATTGAGCAGCGTCAACGGGATCTGCGGCAACGCCCCACGAAACAGGCCCGTGCGCCAATCCGCCAGATCGGCAAGGTCCGGAAGGTTCCACGTCATCCCCAGCCGGGTTTCGGACAGGAGCGAGGGCTCCCCGGCCACCAGGGCAATCAACCCCACGGCAAAGACCGCCAGGGCCCCGGGAACCCGCGTGGAGAAGTAAAGCATCAGCACCATCGCGGCGCACAGCACGCCCAGGCCGATGCTGTCCCAACCGATCCAGACGTCCGTTCCCACGATCAGGGCAAAGCCGCGCGTCAGCAACTTCAAACCCAAGGCAAGCTGCAGTCCGCGGACGACGCTGCGCGGGATAACGCGGCAGAGCAGATCGAGCAGGCCGGTGACGGCCACCAGCAGTACTACCACACTGGTGAGGATGCCGGCAGCCAGAATCTGCGACTGCGTCAGCCCCTCCGCGATGGCGACCGCCGCGATGGCCTTCATCGGCTGAACCGCCATGGGAATGCGGAACAACAGGCCGGTGGTAACGTTCATCAGGCCTGCACAGAACAGGGCCGGCCCCAGCTGCAGGCCGCACTGGCTCACCATGCCCACCAGCAGCGGAACGAACGTGCCCAGGTCTCCCAACCCACCACCGGCCTCTGCCCGATTGAATCGAAACGATGGAGTGTCGGCTTCCAACGGTGTCATTCTCGGCCCTTGTCTCCAGACCAACGCCGGCGACTTTACCCGCCAACAGAACCGGACCCAAAGCGTAACCGATGGCGGGTGGCAGGGTCCAGTCGAACGAAGGCACGGAGGCACGAAGGGAGAGGAAGGGACGAAGGGACGGAGGAAGCGCAGATGTGCGACCCCGGAATGGGCAATCGTCAATCGTCAATCCCCAATCGTCAATCGTCAGCGGTCCCACGTTGACAGCGCACTGGCGGGCGGTACATTCAGTTTCTCCGTGTCCCCGTGGCGCAACTGGACAGCGCGTCGGTTTCCGGAGCCGAAGGTTGCAGGTTCGAGCCCTGCCGGGGACGTCCACCGTCTGCGGGAAATGTCGGAGGGTTCGGCGTGGGCGAAGGTGGGTGACGGCGGAGCCGCCCGCGGGGTATGCGGTTCTGGAAGACCGCTGCCCCAAGTGCGCAGCGTAACGAATAGGGACACATGATGGCACACAAGGGCAAGGAGAGTCAGCAGGAAACCCGCACAGCTCCCGGATCGATACTGCCCGTTAACCGGGATCGTTTTCTGACTCGGCGCGCTTCAAAGATATACGCTCTATCCATGCTTTCAGCTCCGGATTGGGGGGGAATTCCTTCTGAGGTGCCATGGAACTCGCAAGAGCTTCCAACCAGGTCGTTGGTCTTCCGACGACGGTCGGTTGCCGCGCAAGCTGCCGAACCAACCCCAGGGTTTCCTGGATCATATCACGTTGGTCGCGCTCGGTAGGCTCCGGCTCGCCGGCCAGCCTTTCCCCAATCGCTTGCAAACGGTGTTCAAGGTCCGGCCAGTGTTTGTCAAACGAGTTTTGCAAAACGTCGTCTCTAATAGCCGGCGCCTCATCACGGCCATTGATCATGGATAGCAAATCGAAGGTTCCACCGCGATCAGCACAAACCGCCTGGAATTGCGATAACGGGCCGGCCAGGTCAGCTTTTTGCATATCGAGCAGATAGGGGCACACACGCGACTCTTCGATCGCCTTGGCCAAGGCTCCAGCTTCAAAACTCAGCCATGCAGATCGGCTGTTCTCGGGTACCACGCACACGATCCCCACATGCAGCTCGTTCAGCTTACCTGATATTTCAGAAAACCAGCGCGAACCGGCCTCAATGTCGCTGTCCGACATCCAGGGCTCTGCGGCCTGTATCACGTTGGGCAGCCACTCGCGCAGGGCCGACGCCACGATTTTGCTTCGCGCTCCAGACCAACTGATGAATACCTTCATTGCATGAACCTCGTATTCTCAATCTCAAACAGCCGCTGATCACCGCGGCACACCACTGGCTCGACCGCCCGCGCAGCGCATCACAGCACGATTGGCACCCACACCTTCGTCTTGGCCACCCAATAAATCGTGTTGTACAGCACCGCCGCAAATGCAACCAGCATCAATACGCGCGCGGCAACATGCAGACGATACAGGCCTATGCACTCGGTGGGCCATCTCAGCGGGTTGGTCTTCCTCATCGTCGGTACGATGCGCTTTTTGCTCAGCGGATGGGAGTATCCGTAATACTCCCACAGATTCGGTGTCGTCGAGGACCGTTCTTCGGCGTCCCGCAAAGCGCTCACCCGAAGGGTCAGAAACCCACGGACCAGATTGTAGAAGATCACGACCATCGCCATCCCTACCGCCCAGAAGCCTTGGTCCAGGCCTAGAAGGATCAGTACCGCCCATCGCTCTTCGTGCGTTTCGTGAAACTCCTTCTCGAGCTTGGCCTGATACTCTTGGATCGCTGCCACCTCCGGCAACCGTTCGCCCAGGGTCTGGTACTGCTCGAACGACCACTGTTGAAAATGCGATTTGCCGCTGAGGTACACCGCCTTGCCCACATAAGGGGCAAAGAATACCGCCAGCAGTAGCAGGTGAACGAAAAACCACGGCCCCGTGTACGTGCGCCGCAGCTTGGACCACGGATCGGGTGCATTTCCCTCGATTCGGATACCAGTGACACGGTTGCCGTCAAAGAGCAAGCCTTTAGCGAAGCGTACATCGGTGTCGTCCAAATTGCACTCGCTAAGAGCCGCGCACCCGAGGCGGACATGAGAGAGATCCGCGTGCTCGAGATGGGCGTACCGCAGATCCGCGTGCTCAAGGTGGGCTTCCACAAGATTTGCCTTTTCCAGGTGGGCATACGTGAGGTTCGCTCCTTCGAGGTGAATGTACTCTTCCTTGCATTTCGCGCGGAATTTTCTCCACGGCGTTAATGGCCGGGTCGCAGGTAGCGTCTGAGTCCTTCGATCCCGATCCTCATTCCCTCGGAGTAGCGCAAGTTGCCACCAATCACCGCAGAATTCGTTATTGACTTCTTTCAGTGCGTCGATGAATTCGTCACCGAAGGCTATCCGAGCCTCCTCTTCGTTGTACGCCTCCTTGGATTCCTCGTCCTTCAGCGACTTCTCATGCGTCGTGTGGTTCTTTATTATCTCTTCAATTGAAGCGCACATGCTCCGAGCATAATCGAAACCGTCGCCACCGGTCGAGCTTGCGGCCCCGGCGCCTCACAACGTACCGGGTAGTCTACCCGAAACGGGGTGCAAATCACTAGAATCGATGCAACACCTGCAAAGACCTATCCGCCCTGGTAGTACCAGAAACGAGGTTGCGGCCTTTGTATCATGACCCTGGCACTGTTCCGGAGCCGGAGGTTGCAGGTTCGAGCCCTGCCGGGGACGTTTGCGAGGATACCGGCTTAGGCACTCTAACAAAACCTATTGATGGGTTTGTGGCTTGGCCGATATCTAGTGTGGCGCAATGTCATGGAGGACACGATTATGGCCAAGCCCCTACTCACGGACGAATTATGGGAACGCATCAAACCACACATTCCACCGGAGCCGCCCAAACCAGAAGGCGGACGGCCGCGTATTCCAGACCGCGCGGCGCTGACGGGTATTTTGTTCGTGCTCAAGACCGGCACGCCGTAGGAATACCTGCCGCAAGAGATGGGTTGTGGCAGCGGAATGACCTGTTGGCGTCGTTTGCGCGACTGGCAGGTAGTGGGGGTGTGGCAAAAAATCTGGCACGCGTTGCTCGACGAGTTGGGGGTCGCCGACGAAATCGACTGGTCGACTTCGGCGATCGACAGTTGTTCGGTCCGCGCGCTTTT
>JAZGDL010000355.1:0-3018 GCA_036477795.1 Phycisphaerae bacterium | reverse complement strand
TAAAAGCCAGTGCGCGAGTAGGCCCAACGATGTCACCCGAAACCTTCGAACGGTTCGATCTGGCGCTCTCCGAAGCTCTATCCGAACGTTTTCCTCAAGAGACGCTCTGCGTCGATCACCGCGTCTTCGCCATCGTTCTTTGGACACGGCAGGCATGATACAGGGCTCTTCTTCCTGTCCACAGGCAACCATCGACAACCATGCGAAGATGGGCGAGCGCAGGGCGAGGACTGCGGGAAGCTACGCCTCGGCTGGGCCAACCGCTCAGGGAACGAGAACGAGCTTGTCGGCGATCGCGACTGGGCGGCGATGGTCCGCGCCATCGACCGGGTGGATACGAGCTATCGGGAGTAAATGTCTTTCAGGTCGGGAGTGAATGCCCTTCAGGGGGCTTCTGTATGGAGTAGCAGCGGCCATTACTGAAAGGCAGGTCATCATGTTGAGATGGGTTCTGCCCCCTATTTGTGGGTGGAGTACTGAGTGGCGCGATTCACTATGTATCCCCTGCCGCACATAGAAAAATCCGTTAATGTACCTGCTGTCGAATCCTAACATACGCAAAAAACGGCTTTACTACTAATGAGAGTACAATTAACATACTTCCACCTCATAAGTAGCATTTGCTCCCATGTTATGAGAAAGGAATCGGCATGAAGGAAGTGGTATCCCTTGGACTGGGCCTTCTCCTGCTGGTGTGGCTATTGGGCTGCGCGCCGACCCCGGCACCGAGCCTGGCACCGAGCGCAAAACTCGTCGCCTCCGAGGACGTGCCGGACACGGTGGCGCAGACCGCGCGCGATCTCGCCGAGAAGCAGCCAGCTCTGCAGGCAACGTTGCTGAGCGCTCGCGTGGTCTACATCGGGACCGAGCTGGTGCGCCAGAAGACCGCAGATGGCGAAGACGATCCCAGGAAGATCTACCGCGTTATCCACTACCGCTACGACGATGACGTTACGATCCACTCCCTAGTGAACCTGGGAGAATCCGCGGTGCTCGATCAGCAGGAAATTCCGCACCTCCCGACCTCTCTCAGCCAGGAGGAACTCGATACAGCAAGTGCCCTGGCCATGAAGGATCGCAGAGTGCGCGATGCGCTCGGCAAGGATGTAGACCGCGTCCAGATCGAAGCATTGGTCATCCGGGCCGCGAACAGGAAGGACCGATGGTTTGGTCACCGAGTGGTGCAGCTCTTGTTCCGGGTCGGGCGGGACTATCGCCACAGCCCACGCGTCATTGTCGATCTCACGAAGAACGCCGTGCTGGTCGGGAATGAGGAGGATCTGAAATGACGGAACGCTTATCGACCCGAACCGCACTTGGGATGATCGCTGGGCTTCTCTCGATCTCATTATGGACCTCCGCGGCGTTCGGCCACCCTTGCTTGTCGGTCACGACACCGCCGGCTGGTACGCCGGGCAACATCGTAATCCAGGAGTTCCCGCCGGGCGGTCTGATGCAGACCGCTTGGAAGGTCCGTTTCGCGCACGCGTCGGGCAAGGGGCTCTACATCACTGGGGCTTGGTTTAAGAAAGCGCCGGGCGAACCCTGGATGCGCGTCCTGTGGGACGCCCGAGTAGCGGATATATTCGTTCCCTATCACTCGGGCTCACCCCGGTACTACGACCTGACCAACTTCAACTTTCCCCTCGTTAACGCCACGTCCGCGGACGCAGGACCCTGCGGGCGAATCATCGATGGCAAGGTGATCCATCAGGTCCGCACACGGGGCATCCTCTGGAAGGACGACACAGATGTCCGCTACGCCAACGAGGTGGCGCTGTGGGCGACACTCGACTCCGCTAACTACAACTACATAATGAGCTATGCCTTCCGTGACGACGGCACCATCGCTCTGCGCCTGGGTGCAACTTCGCGAAATCTCCCAGGCGCAGAGCGCCAAGCCCACATGCACAACGGCCTGTGGCGAATCGACATGGACCTGAACGGTCACACCTCTGACTCCGTCTTCGAGGCCGCGCACAACGAAACGACCGGCGGTCCCGGCGCTAGCGACATCCTGGTGCCCTTCAACGGCGGTGTCGAGGGTTCGGCCAACTGGCGAGCAAGAAAATTCACTGAGTTGCACGTTCTCGACACTAAGAAAAACGGACTGGGCCACAACATCAGCTACGAATTTCGTCCGGTGCGCCGCGGTAAACCACGCCACCAAGAGGCATTCGCTCACGACGACTTCTGGGTCACCCGCTACAATGGCTCGGAGAAGACCTACAAGGTGGTCGACAGCTATGTGAATGGCGAATCGGTTATGAACACGGACATCGTGATCTGGCATATCAGCCCACTGCACCATGACCCGAGAGACGAGGACGGCCACTTCGTTGGGCCGTATTGGCGAGGAGTGGCGTTGCTCATGTGGGGTGGGATCGATTTGCGGCCGAGAAATCTGTTCGACAAGACGCCTCTATTTCCCTGAAACGGTGGTCGAATGACTGGGTCATTACGAATCGCCTCTAGTCCGGATCGAGCCGACTGCGGCCCGGTTACGTTAGCCGGAAATGCTGGTTTCCTAACTCGAAGCCGAGGACACACTGGCGAAATTCTTGACGGCTCGCCCGGCGCAACCAAGTCGAATCATACGAAGTTGCGAACGGAGCTACTCTAGGAGATACCCCTGAAACGCGGACATGACTACACCACCTCGTTGTACAATGCCCTATAAGCCATTGATTTAATGGTGGGCGCTGCTGGGTTTGAACCAGCGACCCCCGCCGTGTGAAGACGGTGCTCTCCCGCTGAGCTAAGCGCCCGGAACCGGGGCCTGGCATGCCAAGGCCCCTATGCTTTCGCTCAATTCCATATAAGATCGCGTCAAGGGAACTGTCAAGGAACGGCGCCCGTCTGCCGGTGGGCGGCGGCTTCGAGGTTTGAATGATGACTGAAACGGCCCTGGCAAACGAACCTGCGATCCGACTCGGCTTCTTTCTTGGGGTCTTCGCGGTCATGGCGTTGTGGGAGGTTCTGATGCCCCGTCGGCGCCGTGCGGTCTCCCGGTGGGTC
>JAZGDL010000354.1:0-6499 GCA_036477795.1 Phycisphaerae bacterium | reverse complement strand
CATAGGTCATCAACGTACGCGCCGATGAGGACTTGGCCACAGCGCCGGCGGCGGCGATCATCGCGTTGGAAAAATCGTGGTTTTCGTCTGCCAACACCCGCTCCCGCGAGCCAACACAATATTGAACCTATGGTGCAGGTGAACTATACTTCGACCGATGTCGCTATACAACTTGTGGCTGTTGGCTACGGTCTGGGGTTTGGCCGGCCACATCGCCATGTCGTCGCAATCGCTGGCGCAGGATCCGCAGGCCCCGCCGCTCACACCGCAGGACCAACGGTTCCTATCAAGAGTAGCACGCAGGACCTACGACCAATTCGTCAACCAGGGCGCCGTCTACGCAACAGACTACATTCCGACAGCACTCCAGGACGTGAAAGGCTACGTCCTTGTCACCCTGTACACGGACAATCATCGACTCGGCAAGGGCACTTCCGGACCCGGAGGAATCGTTCGTACCACGATCGAAGCCACCTTGGCTGCTTTTCAGTTAGATGGGCATGATGTCGTTGAGCGTCCAAAGGAATCATCCAACGTCCTTATCGAAATCGAAGCGATAGGCCCCGAGATACGCGTCGAAGTCAAAGACCAGTGGATGCAACCCGGCGTGATTGAGCGTTTCCTTGAGCTCGGCGTAGATGGTTTTACGCTCAGGTGCGGCGACAGAGCCCGGCGGGTGTGCCCTTCCGAGCTGATAAACAAGAACCTGACCATGAGCGACACGCTGAAGACCATGGCCCAGGCCGTTGGCGGATCACCCCAATCGCTGACGCTGTGGCGTTTCCGCACAAAACATTGGTATCAGTCCGGTCCCGGTCGGCACATCGTCCCGCTGCATCGTGGCCTGACCATCGTCACGCCGGACCAGGTGACCCTGGCCGCTGTCAATCGTGCAATCGACACTATCACCGAGCAACTCCTGCATCGCCAACGTGCGTCCGGTCTTTTCGCCTATGAATACGAACCGGCCGCAGGCGCCTACAGTTCGAGAGACAATCCCGTCCATCAGGCCGGTGCAGCGTGGGCCCTGGCCGCCACCGCCGCAACTTCGCAACGTCAAACGGTGCACGACGCAGCCGCCCGTGCCATCGAAACCCAGCAGGCCGCAATGCGCCCTCTGCCGGGTGTCGAGTCCGCCGCCTGCGTAACCTCCCAGGATCAACGCAACAAGCTCGGGCTGACCGCCCAGGTCTTACTCGCCATGGCCGCCCACCCCCGGCACGAGCGATTCCAAGAAGATCGCGCCCGGTTGGCGAGTGCCATCCTCTGGCTCCAGAAGCCGACCGGCCAATTCGTCACCGCCTTTCCTCCCGCTCGCCGGCTGAGCGGCTTCGGCGTATATCCCAGCCTTGCCCTTCTGGCTCTTCTCGAACAATACCGCTCGCAACCCGACCAACGGATCCTCCAAGCATTCAACAAGGCGCATGCCTTCTACACCTCCGCCGATGACCAGCCTTCGACCGCCGCCGCGGCATGGCTCATTCAGCCATTCGCCCGGATGGCAGTCGTCTCCAATCGAAAGGAATTCGCCCGCTTCGCCTATCGACTAGCAGACCGCTTGATTGAGCACCAGCTTGATCCTCGGAACTGCCAGTACCCGGAACTATACGGAAGTGTCAGGCTCCTCCCGGCGTCGGTACCGGACATCAACACAGCCGTTTGTCTTAGTGCCTGGCTGGACGCCCTCCAAGCTGCCCGCCGCTTCGGGCATACCGACCGGGCGGCGAAGTACCTGGGCGCAGCCGAAGGTGCCGCTCGATTCACCCTTCAGCTTCAGATTCGAAAGGCGGAGGTCTACTACATGCGGCTGGACCGCGACACGGTGGGCGGCGTCCGCACCTCGGTCGCTGACAATCGAATTCGCCTCGAAAACCTACAGTACGCGCTTCTCGCCCTGATCAAGTATCGCGACATGGTGCTCCGGCCGAATGGATGATCCGTTACCCGAAAGATGCGCGAATCCAGCCACGAATCTGAATCCGGGAAGCGTTCGGTGGCGGTGTGCCTCATGGTCACGGCGCTCACGCTCCTGGGCGTCGCTTCGCAGTCGATTGGCGCAGTGGCCATCCTGTTAGTGGACGGGGCCCTTGCGGTTCTGGTGGTTGCGACTTTGACGCTGGCCGGCACGTGGATCGTTCCAGTGCTGCGCGCAGGGCCACTACCTCTGCGCTGGCATCTTCTCATTGGCGCCGGAACCGGTCTCGGCGTGATGCCGGCTTTGCTGCTTACCATCGGCCTGGTGGGCGAGCTTGGCCCCACTTCCATAATGATCCTCGCAACCGCTTCCGTGATTGCAGCGTTTGCCGCAATCGTTCGACTCAGCAGGCTGGCATATGCTGAGCAACCAGCGACTTCCGAACGTCAGCACCCCTGGCTGTGGTTGCTGATCACGCCGTTTTTGGTTGTTACCCTCCTGGTTTCGGTGGTCCCGCCGGGCTTCTTGTGGATTGAAGAAGGCGCCGGGTACGACGTCCTTGAGTACCATCTGCAGTTGCCCAAGGAGTACCTGGAGCGCGGCTGTATCGATTACACACCACACAATGTCTACGGCAATTTCCCCGCCAACGTCGAAATGCTCTACCTGCTGAGCATGTCCCTTCGAGGCGACCCCTACAACGGAGCCGCAACGGCGAAAATCCTGAACGCCCTGTTTGCGATCCTGTTTGTTTTGGCCGCCTATGTAGCCGGCCGGGAGACGTCGCAACTGGTAGGCGTTGTGACCGCCGTGGTCGCAGCCGGCGTAGGTTGGCTCACCTACCTCTCGGGCGTCGCGTACGTGGAAAACGGCATGCTGCTGTTCTCGATGATCGCGGCGGCGGGCCTGATCCGCGCAGCGAGGCCGGCCGAACACGACAAGGCCAGCAACCGCTGGTATGTACTGGCCGGTTTGATGGCGGGGTTTGCCTGCGGCTGCAAGTACACCGCGTTGCTCCTGGTCGCCGCCCCGCTCACCGTCTTTGCGCTGCTCATCGCTCAAGCGACGTGGCCGTTGCGTATCCGGGCAACGGCCGCCTTCGCGCTGGCCGCGATTGTTGGATTCGCCCCCTGGATGGTAAAGAACACCCTAATGACGGCAAATCCTGTCTTTCCCTTCGCCAACTCCGTTTTCAAATCCTACCCCGAAGGCTGGCGGGAGGAGGAAGCCCGCCACTTCAAAGCCTCGCATGAACCCGATCCAGCCGAGTCGTCCGTAGCCGCTCGTGTCGAGCAGGTATGGCGAAAGATAATCGCTGATCCGAAGCAAAGATTCGGTCCGCTGCTGTTCCTGCTACCCGCCGTGCGACTCTTTTCCAGAAGACGCAATCACGTTGATCTCCTGCTGCTGGTGATGTTCCTCTTGCAATTGCTGGGCTGGACGTTGGCCACCCATCTCTACGCCCGCTTTGCCGTACCCATGATCATACCGTTGATTATCCTGGCCGGTCGCGCGTTCGGCACCTGCTCGCCGTCGCCGGGGCGACGCATATTGACCGCGACCTTAGTGGCTGGAGTTGCGTTCAGCGCCTTCATGACCGTGAGACACTACGCACAACACCTCTATCAAGACGGCCGGAAACTCCCAATGGAAGGCGCCGACCTGTTCTTCCTCGACGGCCTGGGCGGTGGACACGAACATCTGAGCGTCATCAATCATAAACTGGCGGACGACGCCAAGATTCTCATGGTCGGCGACGCCCGGGCATTCTACTTCAAACCACCGGTCGACTACTGTGTTGTCTTCAACCGCAATCCCTTCGTCGAAGTGGTTGCCGGCGCCGGCACCGACCGGGACATTCTGAACTGGCTCAGGAAGAACGGGTATACCCACGTGTTCGTCAACTGGGCGGAAGTGGCCCGCCTCGCCGGATCACGTTACGGGTTTCCGAAGGAGATTCAACTGGACCTCTTCCAGCGGCTCGCCGGCAAAGGTCTCGAATGGATGGAGACCTTCTCGACCGGTGATCCGCCCCAGCGGTACGCCGAACTGTACCGCGTTTCGCAGTGACTCACGTCGCCGCCGTTTGGCCGGTTCGATCCAGCCGGAAGAACGCCCGCGTGTTCGCCGAAGTGTGGGCGGCCAACTCTTCAAACCTCATGCCTCTCTGCTGTGCAAGAAACCGGGCTATGTGAGCGACGTGGGCCGGCTCGTTCGGCTGCACATGACGCACCGGAACCGGCGACAGAAACGGCGAGTCCGTCTCGATCATCAACTGATCGATGGGGCATTGCGTCGCTATCCTGCGAAGATCGCCGGCATTCTTGAAGGTGACAACGCCGGTGAACGATATCCGCCAGCCGTTCGCTGCAATTTCCTCCGCCTCAGTTTCGGAGCCGGTGAAACAATGAAACACCACCCGGCGTCCGCGGTAGCCACCTTCAGCGAGAATGGCGATGGTGTCGCCGTGAGCTTCACGACTGTGTATCACGATCGGCAGATCCGTCGACGAGGCCAGCTCAAGCTGCCTTTGGAACACCGTGTGCTGCGTGGCACGATCGGCAAAGTCGTAATGATAGTCCAGCCCCATCTCGCCCAGCGCCACAACACGCTGCTGGGTCATGACGCCTTCGAAGCGCGTCCAGTCCGCTTCCGCCACGCGGCCGGCCTCATGCGGATGAATCCCCACAGCCGCAAACACCCGCCGGTCCGAACGGGCCAGCTCGATCACCCGTCCGGCTTCCTTCATGTCCGTCGCGATGGCAATGACCGCCTCGACACCCGCAGCCCAGGCACGATCCAGAACCGCTCCAATCTGCGGCGCCAAAGCCTCGGCTGTCAGATGTGCATGTGAGTCGATCAGACCCATGGCAGCCTAACGGTACACCGGTTCAAAGGCGTTGATGAAATGTTCGACCGACGGCTTGCCGTGCTCGTTCACCACCACCGCAACGACGTCAAATCGGCAGGGGGGATCCTCAGAGGAATTTGCCGCAAGAAACATCCTGGCTACGCGCGTCAACTGCCGCCGTTTGGGTTGGTTGACATGGGCCTCCGGGTAGGCGGCCTCGGAGGAAGACCGGGTTTTGACCTCGACGAATACGACGGTCTCCCGGTCGAGAGTGATTATATCGATTTCGCCCGCGGGGCATTGGTAGTTACGCGCAACAATCCGGTAGCCCAGACGCTTGAGCATTCGCGCGGCAATACGTTCACCGCGCCTCCCCAGCGTCACGCCGGCTCACCGGCCACCTCGACCGCCTCGACGCGTTGATCGTCCTCAACGGAAACCGGCTGCTCGAGGGCCTGCTTTGTGGCGGAAGAAGTTCGAGCCCCGCCTCGGCGACGTTCGCGCAAGCGCCTGGCCTTGCCGACGCGGTCACGCAGGTAGTACAGCTTTGCTCGCCGAACCTTGCCGTGACGCTTAACCTCGACCTTCAGGACACGCGGTGAGTGCAACGGAAATATGCGCTCGACACCTTCGTTAGCGACAATCCGCCGAACGATGAACGACTCGTTGACCCCGCGCCCGCGCCGCGCGATCACAACACCGTTGAACACCTGTGTCCGTTCCTTTTCGCCTTCAATGATCCGGGTGTAGACATCAACGGTATCGCCGATCTGGAATTCGGGCGCCTGGGACTTCAAGTACTTCTTCTCTACGATGTCGATCAATTCATGGATCATCCCAAAACTCCGGTCAAAGGTCCAAGGTCCAAGGTCGAAGGTCCCCCGCGCCTGGCCCCTTGGACCTTTGACCTTTGACCTTGGACCTTCCAGTTATTCTAACAGCAAGCATCCTCTCGATCACTATCATCCAACAGGTCGGGGCGCCGCCGGCGCGTCCGCTCAAGTGCCTCACGGCGGCGCCACGCTTCGATCTCCGCGTGATTGCCCAAGAGCAACACTTCCGGCACCTCCATCCCGCGAAAGGACCGCGGTCGTGTATACTGAGGATGCTCCAGCAATCCTTCAGAAAACGAATCGTTGGCAGCCGCAGCCTCATGGCCCAACACGCCCGGAAGCAGCCGAACAATGGCGTCAATCACTACAAAGGCCGCCGTTTCACCTCCAGATAATACATAATCACCGATCGAAATCTCGCGCGGCTGCAGTCCGATGCTAATGCGCTCGTCGAATCCTTCATAATGGCCGCACAGCAATACCAGGCGCGGTTCGCCGGCCAGCTCCGACACCAGGCCTTGATTCAGCCGTTCACCCTGCGGCGTCAGCAACACCTTGAGCGGGGCATGTTCGCAATTTCGGGTGACGGCCTCAACCGCGTCGAACACCGGCCCGCACATCATGATCATGCCCGGACCGCCGCTGAACGGCCTATCGTCGACCGAACGATGGTTATCCCGTGCGAAATCGCGGTAATTGGTGAAGCCGAATTCCACCGCACCCGACGCAATCGCCCGACCGATAATGCTGGTTTCCAGAAAAGCATCGAACAATTCCGGAAACAGCGTCAAGACATCGATGCGCATCGGGTTGCACCCGGACCGGCCTGTTAGGGGTTCGCCGCCGCACCGCTCCGCTTGATCAAGCTGCGGACCGTGTCGGACGGTTGAGCACCCACGC
>JAZGDL010000353.1:0-2837 GCA_036477795.1 Phycisphaerae bacterium | reverse complement strand
GCGATCAACGCCCAGCCCGGCCCGGTTCTGATGACCTACCGCGACGAGCCGCAGATCGACAAAATCGTCGCGCGGGACGTGAATAACCGTCCATTGTTTCACTTCGACGCGCCGGACGGCGTAACGCATACGGTCTGGACGGTGGACGATGCGCAAGCCTATTGCGATGTCTTCGCCGAGGTTGAAGCGGCGTATATCGCCGACGGCCATCATCGTTCAGCCAGCGCCGCCAGGGCCGCCGCCCAGCGCCGAGCCGCGAACCCCAATCACACTGGCCACGAGGAATACAACTGGTTCCTCACCGTGCTCTTTCCGGTCAGTCATCTCACCATCTTCTCCTACAACCGCGTTGTGACTGATCTGGCCGGGCAAAGCGTGCAGCAGGTGCTGAAGCGACTGGCCGAAGTCGGAGACCTCAGCGATACCCGAGAGTCACAGCCGGACCGATCGGGCGTGTTCTGTATCTACCTTGATGGATCGTGGAGACGGCTGGCCTTGGACGAGGCATCCATTGACCGCACCGACCCCATCCAATCCCTCGATGTCGCCCTGCTCCAGGACCGCGTGCTGGCGCCGATCTTCGGCATCGGCGACCCGCGCAGTGATCAACGCCTCGATTTCATCGGCGGACTGGACGGCACGCAGAAGCTTGTCAGCCGCGTTCATAGCGGTGAGGCGGCCGCGGCCTTTTCCCTCTTCCCGACCACGATTCAGCAACTTCTGTCCGTAGCCGACGCGGGACTCGTCATGCCGCCCAAGTCCACCTGGTTCGAACCCAAACTGCGCAGCGGACTCTTCATTCACATGCTCGACTAGGGCACTTACCGCAGAGAACGCAGAAGGAATGAACCACAGATGGACACAGATGAACACGGATAGAACTGGGAAGCCGGACCTGACGAGCGAGTCTTCGAGTGAGGAAGGTCCGGGTGGCAGGGGAAAGAAACGCCGAAACGTCGAAACGCCGAGATGTCGAAAGGCTGACCGCTGACCGCTGATCCCTCATGGCTCATCCCTCATGGCTCATCCCTCATCCCTCACCACTACCCCTTCTTGCTTCGGCGGGGCAGTCGGGGCGCACCACCACCGCCGCCGGTGCTGCGGCCGACGCTGTCCACGCCAAAGGGACTGCTGGCAAAGGCCGTTCCCGGGTCCGGGTTCGGTGCGGTGGAATCGCCGGTCTCCTTGGCCTTGGCACGGGCGGCCTTGGCCTTCCTGACTTTCCGGGCCTTGAGCTTCCTCAGTTTCTCGCGGTCGCGCTTACTCATGACGTCCGTCCGTGCTTGTGTTGTGCCGTCATTATGGCTGCCCCGACGGCCCCAGGCGAGTGGATTCGAGGAAGTAGCCACAGATGGACACGGATGGGCAAGAGAGGAACGAAGGCACGAAGTGTAAAGCCGCGACCAGTGGTCGCGCCGAAGGATGAGCCATGTGCCATGAGGGATGAAGCGAAGCGGGCTGCTGGCTAATGCCTAGTGCCAAGTGCCTAATGCCTTCTTCTCCTGGTGTCGTTCTGAGCAGGGCGAGGACCAGAACAAATCGTCGTGGGACCGTTTCTTGTGCTACCGGCTCTATTTCCTTGCTGTGATATCGGTCGACCCACGACCAGCGTTTGCTACGATTCGAAGATGTATCGTCGGCTATTGGTAACGAAGCCCCGGCGGAGGCCCCTCATTGGGCGAGAGTCCGTGTTCTTTCGACCCATCCGCCCTTTATTGGAGAAAGGTCGTCCTCTCGATCCAACTGCGGTTGTCAACGTGACAACTCCCGATGGACGGACGCAGCCTCTGTGCACAATCGCGGTCACGACTGTCCCGCAGGTCGTTCTATGGCCAATCCTGCCCGGACGAACGCTGGTGCCGCCGACCAAGGGAACAAAGGAGCACCGCCTCATCGATCACGTTACGCTCGACCTGCGCAACGGGAAGAGTCATACGACCTCACACAATCACACGCGGGGAGAAAATGGGGGCGAGGCTGTATCCGTTGGGAAACGAGGATGCCCGGCTTTGGGTGATGTGTGCGGTCGCGCTCAAGGACCTCAGACTCGAACCCCGTGAGGGATCACTGTATCTCAAGGCTCGAACCAGCGACGCAGAACGGCAGCGCAGAGAATTCGAGCAGTTCGCAGCAACTCTCCATACCTCTGATGTGAACATCATGCAGGGTGCCGACCCAGCAAACTACGTGTGCTATGGCATTATCATTTCCAAGGTGCGAAGCGATTCCGTGCCGAGCCAAGTTGTGACTCCGATGTACAGATTCCTACGGGATATTCCCGTGGATTCGACCGCTGCTGACGAGCCACTCGTGATCTTCGGTGCGTCGTTCACTCTGCGCGATACGATAATTACGGTTGTAGCCGCCTGTCCTTCAGGATCGCTGCTGAAGTCGGGTTGCTTGGGCTTTGTCACGAACTTTGATGCGGATTAATCGACATAGCGTGGCATCCGACGAGAAGCTGGCGGTGATTGTGATTGGGTGTCACGGGGGATCGGATGAAGGGCCGGCGATGGCATCGCCAGCGGCTTTGTCGGAGCCGGGAAGACGTGAGGGATTGCGCGACGGATCGGGTTGGAAGGCCGTGGCAGTGTGATGGGAATTTTTGAACGGAAACCGTGGCGCGACGATCGAGCCCCCGGCCCCCGGGGTATTCACCGGGGGCTGCGTGGTGGTTGGTCATTGGTCGTTGGCCCCCGGTGTATTTGCCGGGGTGTTCAGGGAGGGCTTTATGGTCGCGGACGGCTTCTTTGGCGTACGGGGGTGGGCTTGATGTGCGGGCGCTCTTCGCCCCCGGTGTGTTCACCGGGGGCTAAATGGGATCGAATCGGGGCGCC
>JAZGDL010000352.1:0-2768 GCA_036477795.1 Phycisphaerae bacterium | reverse complement strand
GGGGGATTCAGCAAACCGTGTGGGGCGCCTGGGTGACGAACGCTGCGGCGTCCGCGCTTGGCGCGACCATGTTGGTGGTGCTGGCGATTCGGTTCGGCAAGAACTTGCACCGACTCGCCATCCTGGAACCACAAAGAGAATGTAGGCATCCAAAGCCCTTGACGTGATGCACCCGATTTAGCAACGTCTTGAGCAGCATCGCTGGTGGCTCCGGTACCGTCGAATGATTTGTAGACCTATCAACCTACCCAACCCATCGTCGGTGATGCTCCTGTGTTTACGCCCTACCGTGCGCCGACTGTCCGCTCCGGCAGCAAGCGCATGCACGGGCAATCCGCGCGCGATTCCACAAATTTTGCGGAAGAGCCTCTTTTTGTGGCAAGTTGTTCACGCGGCGTGAGCCCGCAGGGCGAACAAGAGCGGAGCGCGGTAGGGCAGGAGTGCGGGGTGGCGCTCAACCACTCGAGCACCTGTCCAAAAGGGTGCAACGGGCTGAAGGGTAAGGATTTGGGGGAAGAGGCCGGGGATGGCCGGCGAAGGGGTGCTGCTTGTCAGGACCTTCGGGCCCTTATGTGGAAGGGGAAGGTTGTGGCCTGCGCCGGACCGGACCGCTGAATAGAGAGTGATCGTCTATCTCTCCATGTGGTTGCAAGAAGCAGCTTCCCCTCGATGACATAGATACTAGACTGCAACGGCGCCGTCGTCTCAGGCTGGACGGTTTGGTGACCTCAGTCACAGAACCGGCGATGTGGTACTGTAAGGTTTTCGACCATGGGCCGCGGCGGGCCGCTCACCCGTGGAGACGCCATTACGGACCGGATTGGCTCCTATGCACTTCGGGCTTCTCCTCGCCTTCGTCCTTCTGACGATTGCTGGGGGCTTGCTGTTCATACTACTCACGCGCGTTCGCGACTGGCGGGCGGGCATCATTGTCGCGTGGCTCGCCGCGACGGCGTTGCTCATGGCGGCCACCGTTCAGGGACAACTGGACCCCAGCGTTACCTGGTTTGGAGGCGGACCTCGCTGGCTGAGCCAGTTGGCGATCAGCGGGCTCACTCTTGCCGCTGCCGTCTTTTCGCAACAGGCGTTCCAGCGCGACTCGCTGACTGGTCTTCCCAACCGTACTTTTCTTGTGGGACGGTTGCAGCGCGCCATACGACGCTTGAAGCCGGGTGGAAACTCGGCGCTTGCCGTGTTATCCCTCAACCTCGACCGCTTCAACGCCGTCAACCAAAGCCTGGGGCGGGAATTGGGTGACAAACTGCTGATCGACATCGCCAAGCGCTTGCCAACCTGCATCGACCCCGGTGACATTGTGGCGCGTACAGGCGGAGACGAATTCGTATTCCTGCTCCACAACGCCGGGCGGAGCGACGCCGTCGCCGCTGCCGAGCGTATTCAGCAACAGCTTTCCCGTCCCACGGTTCTCGACGGGCACGAGGTGGTCACGGGCTCTAGTATCGGTATCGCTCTGGGGTCAGCCTCGTTGCGTCAGCGTCCGGCAGACCTCTTGCGGGATGCCGATGTCGCCATGTCGCGCGCCCAAGAGCTGGGGACGGCCGTACAGGTATTCGATCGCTCGATGCGCGACCGTGCGGTGGAGCGCCTGGCGATGGAGTCGAGCCTGCGCGGCGCCGTCGGCCGGGGCGAGTTGACCGTGCATTACCAGCCGATCGTCGGCCTTCGGGATGGACGCATAGCCGGTTTCGAGGCCCTGGTCCGCTGGCGCCATCCCGAGTGGGGTTTGCTCTTGCCTGACGATTTCATCCCCATAGCCGAGGAAACCGGACTCGTCAGTTCCATCGGCCTGTGGGTGCTGGAGGAAGCGTGCCGGCAGATGGCAGCGTGGCGGGCCCGCTCGGCCGCCGTGACCGGGGCTTTGATCCACGTGAACATCTCCGCACGCCAGTTTATGCATCCGGCTCTGGTCGGACAGATTGCCGACATTCTCGCCCGTACCGCTCTGTCGCCTGGCGCGCTCGGCTTGGAAATCACCGAGTCGGTCATCATGGAAGACGTCCGGCTCGCCTCCACCATGCTGTCGGAGTTGCGCAGTCTGGGGGTGCAGTTGCAGATCGACGACTTCGGAACGGGTTATTCCTCGCTTGCCTCTCTGCAACGCCTTCCCGTTGACACGGTTAAGATTGATCGGTCGTTCGTCTCGACGATGCAGGTGAATGATGGCAACGCTAAGATCGTCAAGGCGATCGTGAGCCTCGCCCGAGAACTGGAGTTAGGGGTGGTTGCAGAAGGAATAGAATGCGCCGAGCACGTCTCGGCCCTCCTGGCCTTCGGGTGCGAGATGGGCCAAGGGAACTACTTCTGTGAAGCCGTGGGCCCAGCGGTGATGGATCCCTTCCTGACGACCGGCCGTCTGCCACTGCCGTCGGGATCGGAGCCGGCGAGAGGCCGTGGTAAGACTCTTGCCGGAGACGGGCACGGTTGATCTTGCTATTTCCGCGCTCACTTGAATCCGTTACTGTTGTGCCATCCAGCCGTCCACGTGGGAGGTAGCCATGAGCGTGGCGCTTCCGCTGGAACAAGTACACCGACACCCCGCTGCCCCCCGACGACAGTACATTTCGGCACTCCAGGCCGCCGACGGAGGGGATTTCGGGCCCCTACCGCTCGGCTTGCGAGTTCGGGCGATTTCCAGAACGGTGTAGGATGGCAAAGAGCAAAGGCACGATTGGAATTCTCACCGGCGGCGGGGACGTTCCGGGGTTGAACCCGGCGATCCGTGCCATCACGGTGCGGGCGCTTCGTGA
>JAZGDL010000351.1:0-2789 GCA_036477795.1 Phycisphaerae bacterium | reverse complement strand
CTCATCAAAGGCTGCTTCTCCGGCGTCGGGCAGGCCGCCGGGCTGGATGGCGGTGTAGTTCTTGACCCCGGCGTTGTACATGAAGTCCATCAAGAGCTGCATCTGCTCCTCGCCGGTGGAGCCGAAGTCGGCCTCCAGAGTTGCCCGGTCCTCGTCGCCGTAGCTGGCAAAGGCGCTGGCTCCGCCGCCGAACCATTGCGGCATCTTGGAGCCCGGCTGGATGGCGCCGGGCTCCTGAAGCCACTGATAAACCCACTGCTGCCTCAGGCGGTTGTGGGTCATGGCCAGGTTGGGCGCGGACGGGTTTGTGTTGGAGCCTACGATATTCGGATCGCCCAGCGCGTGACAAGCCAAGCATTTCAGTTCATAGAAGAACTGCTCACCCAGTTTGAAGCGCTCCTCATCGACCAGCGGCCGGGCCTGCTCGGCGAAGGGAAAATCAAGATCAAACAGGTCGGCGGTGAATCGAGTCTTCTGCAAGACCAGCGCGAATCCCTCCTTCAAATCCTCCTGCGTGTTGATCGCGAGGTCTACGTCATAGGTCAGTACGAGCCTGTTCTTGACGCCATAGGAGGCGAGATAGGCGGCGATCTCAGCCAGCTCGTCGGTGGCGAACCACAGATCGGGGTCGGGGGCATCGTCGGATCCGCCGGATTCGATTCTTCGGTGCGCACTTTCAATGTACTTTTGAACAACTCTTAGTTGCTCATCGAGTATCTCGGATTCCTGCTTGCTGATTCCGGCGAAGTATTTCACCAGCGTGGCGGTCTCTTCATCGGTCAACTTGAAGCTGGGCATGCGGATCTTCAGCCAGGGGCGCAGAGTCTCCACCTGGTTCATGAAGGTGTACAACCACGGATACTTCACCTTGGCCCCTTCGCCGCGAAGCCAGGGCGGGGCGTTCACTTCGTCGAACTCGATCTCGCCTGCAATCTTCTTGTTGTAGTACTGATGGACGGCGGCTACGTTGCCTTCCATCTTGTGGCAGCCGACGCAGTTCAAGCTTCGCGTCAGGTTGCGACCCTCGGCGATCGCACCCGTCAAGGTGGAGTCGTAGGCGACCTTCAGATTGTCGTTGATGCGCGGCTCCCGGCGGGACAGCAGGTACGTCACCAGAGCGTCCACCTGGTCTTCGGTGAAGTAGAAGTTGGGCATCTTGAGCTTGTCGTAGGGGGCCTTAATCTTCTCGCGATCCCAGATGCGCGGGTTGAGCATTTTGTGCCCGGCGAACGCCGCATGCGTGTGGGTTATGCTCTCCGTAGGATTCTGGCCGCGGGACCAGAAAATGAGGTCTTCATGCTCGGGCCTGTATACCCGGCTGAACACCTCCGGTCTGGCCTCACGGATGTGGTCGTGGGCGCTGTCAAAGAAACCGAAATCCAACTGCGAGATAGGTTTCTGGGCCCAATTGGACAGATTGGTGCCGGGCGGTGGCACGGTTTCGAAGCCGCCGATATTGTGACACGCGTAGCAGCCGTAATGGGCGATCATCTTGTTGCCCAGAAAGAGCATCCGCTTGGCCCGGTGGTCCATCCCGCTCAACCTGGAGCGGGCCTCACCCTCGTCCCACACGCTTTTCAAGGTACTCACCAGCCGCTCGGTGAGTTCGCCGTCGGCGTCATCCATGATCAAGCGAGACCGCCGGGCTGAATTCTGGCTGGACAGAATCTCAAACACCAGATCGTCGGCCATTCGCCGATGGGCGTCGTCGCGTGGAAAGGCCTCGATCTTGAAGGTCTTGTTTTCCCGCAGAGTAAGCATGTATTCGGTCAGGTCGATGGCTTCCTGATCGGTGAGCCGGAGGGAGGGCATCCGCGTGCCGGCGTAATAACCTGCCGGATCCTTCAGCCAGGCGAACAGCCAGGGGCGCGAAACTTTGCTGCCCATGGAGGACAGCTCCGGCGCATAGCGCGTGAACACCGGTCGATTGCCGATGGTCTCAGGCGCAAAGAAGGTGTCGCGCTCGGAAGGCAGGTGCTCCACCAAGTAGCTGACGCGGTCGACATAGTCCATCTTGTCATCGTACAGCGCTTCGGCGAAGGCTTTGCTTTCACCGGCGCGCCGTTGAAGATCGGACACCGCCATATCGCGCCCGAACTGGGCCACGTTGGCGTGACAGGCCAGACAGCCGACTTTATTGAACAGCTCGCGGCCGCGCCCGGCGTCGCCCTCCAGGCCGTCAGGGATGGCCTCGGTCTGGCATGGCTGCGAGATGGTGAACAGGTAATGCGTGATGGCCTGGACCTCGGTCTCGGTGCGCAGGACCGGATCGGGGTCCAGCGAATTGTCGCTTCCCGGCCCATTATTTTCCTGCAGGAAGAAGTGCGGCATCCACGTCGACGGCCGGAACCGCTTGGGGTGCATGAGCCACTGCTCGGTGAAGTCGCCGGTCAGCTTGGAGGCGATGCGGCTCAGGTCAGGCCCCACCTTGCGCTGCGGACCGAGATCGTCAACGTCGTGGCAGTTCACACAACCAGCCCGGACGAACAAATCCTGCCCCTTGTTCAGCCTGGTGGCCTGTGATCGGCCCTGGAACTCGGCGATGTCCGAGATGCGCGTATGACATTTGGCGCAACCGGCCTCGGCAAACTTGGGCGGGTACATGGGGCGGTCCCAGTAGTGCTCCACGGTGGCGAAGGTGATGTTGGGAATGAAAGCGGAAGTGACGTAGTACTTCTCCTTCCACTCATGTTCCTGCTCGTGATCGATGGGCGTGTGCGATGCCAGGACGAAATCCGTCTCTTGCGGGTTCCCCTCGTGACAGACCGTACAGCCGATCTTGACGGCCG
>JAZGDL010000350.1:0-10015 GCA_036477795.1 Phycisphaerae bacterium | reverse complement strand
CCGCCGCACCTGGAGCCAAGGGACTTGGCCGAGCTTGAGGATGCGATCGAGAATGGCAGACTACCCGTGCGGCAGGAAGAGCGTCGGAGAACGTAAAGGACCCCATGCGTCGTGTCACCATCCGGCGAGTTTACGGGGGACGATGAAGACAACGCGCTACTTCGAGGAGCAGGTGTTGCGTAAGCGCCCCTACATCCGTCGGGAATGGTGCGAGCGGGCCCTGAGAGAGCCGGTGCGTCGTGAGGTACAGCCGGACGGGCGCGTAAGGTACTGGTCACACGTACCGGAACTGAACAAGTACCTGAGGGTCGTAACGTTGGAAGACGGCGAGACGGTTCATAATGCATTCCTGGACCGCAGCTTCAAGGAGCAGCGATCGTGAAGTTCCATTACTACCCGGACACGGATTCGCTTTACATCGATCTTTCGGAACGGCCTGGGGCGAGTTCCCGTGAAGTTGCCCCCGGGGTCGTGCTGGACTTTGACGAAGCGGACCGCCTGGTCGGCGTCGACATCGACCGTGCCAGCCAGGTCGTCAATCTCTCTCGCTTTGAAGCCATCCAGCTACCGTTCGAATCGGTCTCTTTCACAAAGAGTTGACCGGGACCCGGGGGGGTAATGTAGGAGGGCATGTCATGAGGGTTTGTTGGTTGCATGCCTGGGTCTTGGCGTTGGCGCCGGGGTTCGTCGGGTTCGGCGCTAACGCGTTGGGACAGCCGGCGAACGATCTGTGCGAAGACTGCATGGTGATCGCCCCGGCCGATTTGCCGCTGTTTTTCGGCGGCGTCATGAATAACACGGCCACCGACGACATCGACGTGTCGTGCAACGATCCGGCCAGCCCCGTCACCCGCTTCGGCCTGTGGTATTGCTTTACCCCGGCGCAGGATTGCAGATTGCGCATCGAGGTGCTTACTTCGGAGCCGGGGCAGGTCGCCGCCGTATTCACCGGTCCAGCCTGTGCGACCCTAAGCGAGATTGCGTGCGCGGAGCCGTTTGGGGGCTCGACAGGGGATGCCGTTCACGTAACGGCGGGTGTGACCTACCGCATACTGGTCGGTGAATGGTCTTCCTCGACAACACCCGACCCCACGCCGCTATCGTTCCGGTTCCATTGTTTCGATCCCATCCCTCTGCCCTTCTTCGAGGACTTCGAGAATCCGGGTGGCCCTGCCGAACTCCCCGAGGGCTGGGCGGTGAGCGGGTTTCCTGAGGTGCTCTGGCACATCGCCGAGAATGGGGAATGCTTGTCTGAGACCCGGATGGGAGCTTACAACCACGGACCGGAAGTATGTGATTACGATACAGGGGACAACAACCTCGGCCGTCTAAAGTCACCGCCCCTTGCCATGACCGGAGATCCCCCTTTCACTCTTCTCTTTGATTACAAACGTGTAGTAGATCCCTTGGGGAACGACAACACATGCGTTTTGATCGTCATGGCTGATAACTCAGCGACTGATACACTTGCTTGTCCAATCGACAATTCGGGAACGCTTCAGTTTGCACAAATGGATATCCCCAGCCCCAACTTCTGGAGAGGGCGAGAAGTTCGCATCGAATTTAGCCTTTTTGCAGACAGCTTTAGCTTTAACACTCCCGGCTGGTTCGTCGACAATGTCGAGGTCCTAAACAGTGGCCCGGGTCCGGCGAACGACCGGTGCACCGATGCGACCGTCGTCTGCCCCGGGCCGTACGACGGTTCCACCTCGGGATCCAGCAACGACGGGTCGTCCTCGTGCGACCCGAGCCCGTGGGACGTGAATCGGGACGTCTGGTTTCGCTACACGCCCTCGTCGAGCGGGACGCTGACGGCCGACACCTGCGGTTCGACCCTCGATACCGTCCTGTCGGTCTATTCCGGCTGTCCGGGGAACGAGATCGACGAGTTGACCTGCAACGACGATAGCCCCGCGTGCGGAGCGTCTTCGTCGCAATCACAAGTCACTCTTACGGTCACTGGTGGAACGACTTACTACATCCGCGTTTCGGGGAACGGCAGCGCCTCAGGGGCATTCGTGCTGAACCTTTCCGGGCCGGCGTGCAGCGACCCGACGATTCCCACCGTGTCCGAATTCGGGGCGGTAGTGATGGTGCTGCTTCTGGTGACGGGCGGAACGCTTGTGTTTGGGCGGCGTCGGGTCCGCCGTGGAGAAACCTGTAGGGCAGGTCGTTGCCCCGACTTGTCGGGGTGTTGACCTGCCACCCGGTGTGAAGGCAGGCGAACGTCCCGCACCAACAACGCCGTTGGGCCAACGGCGTTGTTGGTGCGGGGCAACCGCCTGCCCTACTCGGGACGCTTCAATGACTGCTGATCAGCTTCGCAGGGCTATCCGGGCGGCACCGTTCAAGCCCTTTAGAATATGTCTGGCGGACGGCTGCGAGATTCGGGTACGGCATCCGGAGTTTGTTATGGTCACGCCCGAGGCCAGTCGCACGTTCGTGGTCGCTGAATCCGGCGAGGACTACAGGATCATCGATCTTCTGCTGGTAACTTCACTCGACTTCGTTGACGGCAAGCCCCGCCGGACGCGCCGAAAACGTTGATGACCGGCCATCGCCAGGCATCGGCGACTCCTCTCTTTATAAGGGTTCATCCGGGATTTCCGCCGGTGGCTATTCCTCGCAGATTCACCGATCAGGGCCTGTTTGCTCGAAGACCTGACCGGCTTTAGCCGGTCCCTGTTTGCCACCGGCTTTAGCCGGTGGTGACGAGCGACAACCCCCGGAGGAGCCGGCTTTAGCCGGGCTTCTGCTTCGACAGAACACGAGATCGCGCCACATTCTGACAGGTGAACATCACAAGCCCGGCTGAAGCCGGCTGGGGCATAAGAAGCACGAGGAATCCACCGACCACCAACTGAAGTTGGTGGCAAACACTGGTCGGCTGAAGCCGACCCCCGATCGGCCATCCCATTTCTCCCAGATGAACCTTTATAGGGGAGTGTTTGGGGCGCCAGACATGGGTCCGCCTGGCGGCGGACCCATGCCACCCATCCCAATCGGCGCTTTACGTTGGCCGAGCGTCATCTGGTACGATGAATAGCGCATGAGAGTGTATCTGGACGTGTGCTGCCGGAATCGTCCGCTCGACGACCAGTCCCAGGAGCGGGTTCGGATCGAAAACCCGGCGAAGTGGGTGCTGGAGGTTGTTCAACGATGAAACCCAGAACGCTGATAATGCCCGAAATCCGCCGCGAGGGGTTGCAGGCGCTGGTGGACCGGCTCGGCCCGGCGGGCACGCTCCGTTTCCTGCAGCAGTACGACCCGGGTCGTGGAGATTACACGAAAGACCGACACACCTGGTTACAAGACGGGACGATCGAAAAGATCGTCGAAGGGGCTGAGCGTCGTCGACAGGAGCCATGACGCAATCCCATGTCAATGGGCATGGGGCTTGGCGCTCCGGTGCGGAAAACCAGATCCATGAAGAATGCGAGGGACAAGCCCCAGATCGTGCTGCGGGACGGCAAACCGGCTGTGGTGATCATCGACATCGACCATTACGAGGACATATTGGAACGATTGGAGGACCTCTCGGACTTGAAGACGCTGCAAGCCATGCGAAAGAAGCCGTTGCGCTTCAAGACACTCGATGAGTTTCTCAGCGAGTGACCAGGGCGTGGTCGCCGACACTACTCTGGATGACACCCGGGCCGGACCACGCTATTGTGCGCCACGTTGTGACACCACCGTCCGCGTTCAAACTTGCCGCTCCTGCTTTGCGGATCGCGCCGTCGCTGTTGGCTGCCGATTTCGCCGGACTCCGCCAACAGATCGAACTGGTGGAGACCGCCGGGGCGGACCTGCTGCACCTGGATGTCATGGACGGGCACTTCGTACCCAACATAAGTTTCGGCGCGAGTGTGATCGAATGGCTTCGGCCGCATTCGGCGCTCTTCTTCGACGCCCACCTGATGATCACAGAGCCCCAGCGTTACGCCGAGAGCTTCGTCAAAGCCGGGTGCGATCACATCACCTTTCACATTGAGGTGGTGGATGATCCCCAAGGTGTTGTCGATCACATCCGAAGCCTGGGGGCGTCGGTCGGCGTCTGCATCAACCCCACCACCCCGGTATCCGCCGTCGAATCGGTGCTTGCCGAGGTCGATCTGGTCCTGGTAATGAGTGTGTGGCCGGGCTTCGGCGGCCAGGAGTTCATCCCCGATACGCTCCCCAAGGTGGAAGAACTTCGCCGGATCTTGAAGCCCGAACAGCGTCTGGAGATCGACGGAGGCATCGACCCCACCACCGTTGGCCGGGCGGCGGCGGCGGGTGCGGATACCCTGGTGGCCGGATCCGCCATTTTTCAGACGCCTGATCCTGTACGAGCCATGCATCGTCTGCGACAATTGGCCAATGAAGCTATGAGGTGATGACCGGCGATGAAAAAACGAGACGTGCCGGCCGGCGTGTGGGACAACTGCGATAAGTGCGGCCACATGGTTTATCAGAAGGAGGTCCAGGAGAGCCTGCACTGCTGCCCGGAATGTGGCCATCACCGTCGGATCAACGCCCGCATGCGCATCGAGCAGGTCGTCGACCCCGGTTCTTTTGAAGAGCTATACGCCGACATGTCCCCCACCGACCCGCTCAAGTTCAAGGACCGCATCCCCTACCGCGATCGGCTCAAGGCCGTCCAGCGCAAAACCGGCGAGCGCGACGCCGCGGTTGTCGGCCGGGCCTTCATTCGCGGACGCAACGTCATTCTGGCGGTGATGAATCCGGAATTCATCATGGGCTCGATGGGAGCGGTGGTAGGCGAGAAGATCACCCGGGCTATCGAACGCGCTACCGAGGAGGACCTGCCCCTGGTGGTGATCACCGCCTCCGGTGGAGCCCGCATGCAGGAGGGCATGGTCTCGCTCATGCAGATGGCCAAGACCTCCGCCGCTCTGGCCAAGCTCGACGAAGCCGGGGGCCTGTACGTGGTGGTCGCCACCGACCCCACCACCGCCGGCGTAGCCGCCAGCTTCGCCAGTTTAGGCGACGTCATTCTGGCGGAGCCCGGGGCCATGATCGGTTTCGCCGGCCCCCGCGTCATCAAGAACACCATCAAGCAGGAACTCCCCGAAGGTTTCCAAACCGCCGAGTTCATGTCCCAGCACGGCTTCGTCGACCGCATCGTCAAACGCCAGGACCTACGCCGCGAAATCGCCCGAATCATCGACTACTGCGGGAAGTGACTACCTACGCTCATCGGCGCAGTCCGTCGTGCGGGGCGAGCCGGGTGGCCCACCTCCTTTGGAGGTGGGGGAGCCGATGATCGTCGGGCCGTTCACCTGAGCATATATCATCGCGTCCCCCATGTCCAAAGGACATGGGCCGCCCGCCCTATTCCAGATTCGCGTGGAAAAGGTGTCAGGATGATTGTTAAGATGTCAGCAAACTCACCCGGACACTTCTTCTCAATGACACCTTTTCTCAAAGACGTCGTGCTCAGCGCGTCTCGTTCACGATGTCTTCGATTTGCGTGATGACTTCAACCATGGCAAATAGATCTCCTCTTAAAAGAGATGGAAGATGATGGCCGGTATCTGATCGATGAAGGTAAACGCGGCCTTAATTAGGGTTTCCAACATGGTCACTCTCCGATGTGGGCCTGAACAACTGAAAAGAGGTGAGAGGTGATGCGAAATCGCTTAACCATTTCGCAATTCTCCTTTACGACTTCAATGTTGCATCGACCCCGAGGACTGAAAGCTTGACCCGAATCGGGCGCCGACGGACGTGAGACACATTTTGTGCATTTGCACAAGCGTGTTTTCGGCGGGTTACGGACATCGGCAATGTTGTGTTCTGATGTGTCGACGCGATCGACGCGCGGCGCTGGACAGCAGACGATAGTATACGCTCAGGGACATGCCCACGATCATCGCCTCCCCCACCTCCAAAGAGAGGTGTGCCACCCGGGCCGACTATACTGGGCGAAACCCCGTACAACAGCCGATAAGCCGGGTTCTCCGAGGGAAAGGGGGAATCGTCACGCCGTAGGCGACGTTTCTCTTGGGGCGAAGGAACCGCCGGAACCGCCTCGGGCGTGTTCTTCCCTTGACGCTCCCAACCCCCCCAGTAACATAACATTCCAGGTGTTGGGGGAAGGCGTCACGGGGGGAAGGTCAGAAGCGTTGCTGGAGGGGGAAATCATCTCTAAACGTCCCAAAGTCACCTACCTCAGCCCGGAGAGGAAAGACGATGTTCACAACAACGGCTTGCCGCATTCATAGGCAATCAATCCGCGTGACAATGGCGGACTCGTTCCGTCCGAAGAGTGCCACCCTTTTGGCAACCTGCACGATCGTTGGCTGTTTGTCCTTTAAGCTCGTCGGCTGTCGCTCAAGCTACGGGAGCCTGTCGCAACGGTTTGTGCAGCGAAGGCTTCACTGAAGCGGATTGTCTGGCGGGCGGGGGGGCCCCCCGTTTGGGTGCCATAGTTTGTCACGAGAAAGAGTACAAAGGCGTTCCTGCAACACGAGAGGAGAAGGGTCATGAGATTAATGAAGTTATCTATGTTGATTTGTGCCGCGGCCGTGGGCGGCTTCGCGGCCACCTTGTACGCCGAACCGGTCGGCACGGCGTTTACCTATCAGGGGTAGCTCAAACAAGGCGGCAGGCCGGTCAACGACACGTGCGATCTTGAGTTCACCCTGTGGGGCGCCGAAGTTGGCCCGCCTCCGGTCGGGCCGACGTTGACATTCGATGGGGCTGTCGGCAACCCCCCTCCCATCGCCGTCGCCAACGGCCTGTTCACGGCGGTCCTGGATTTTGGCAACGTCTTTGACGGCGACGCCCGCTGGCTCCAGATCCGCACGCGTTGCCCGGCGGGGGGTGGATCTTTTGCCACGCTTGCGCCGCGCCAGGAGCTGCCCCCCGGGCCGTATGCCCTCTTCGCCACGAAAGGTCCGGGCGGCGGCGGTGGATTCTGGGCCGCCAACGCTGATGATATTTACAACACCAACGACGGCGACGTCGGGATCGGGACGACAGAACCTACCGCGAAGCTCGATGTTCGTGGGTCCGTGCGCGTGCGCGACAACAGTGGTGTGCAGGTTCAAAACTCCAGTGGAGCTATACGGGCGCGAATGTCTACTAACGGTGATTTGGGAGAACTCTACACCTTCGGACCCAACGGGTCAACCAACTTCAAGGCGACGGCTAATGGCCTAGCCCCTAACACGGGCGCGATGTTAATCGCAGATGCCAATGGAAATCAACGATGCGGCATGTACATCGACCATACAAGCAATAAAGGAATCGTATGGGGTGACACATTCGGCATCGGGACGACAAACCCGGCCGGAAGTATGCTTAGGAGTCGCGCATGAATAACCTAAACAATCTCATTCGTACCACCGTCTATTTCACGGTGTTGTCGCAGAGGAAATCGTTCATGTTATTTCTGTGCGACTCCTTAGAGTCGTTGGGGCTTCGGGGGACTTGTCGGTGGTGCTGCCCACGAACGCGATCTCGGCCTCGGAAATGCTCAATGAGCCCGGGGTGGCGGGCAATGGGACGGTCACTTCTGCGACGCTCGTAGTGGCCCCTCATCCAATTGCTGCTCGCACCATCACCATACCGACAAGCGGCTACGTCCTCGCAATGGGTACCGCCCAGGCGGATATTATTCACACCAATGGCACAGCGAGCGTCTCGTTCTGGGGGGTCAACAATAGGGCCAGCGCTTTCCTTGACAATCATGCGCTGACAATTAGCATTCCTTCTGTCGCGCCCGGATCGCTGAACCCGTACCGCCAGCCCGTCACCGTCCAGGCGCTCTTCGGGGTCCCCGCCGGGGCGAACACGTTCTATTTCCTTGCCGCGGGTTTTGGAGATGTTCGTGCCACGGAGGTCCAGCTAACCCTCTTATTCTTCCCGACCGCCTACGGAACCGTTACGGGCGCCACAGGCGCGGGCGAAGCCCATGCGCCCGACGAGGAGGTCTTCCCCGTCTCGCGCGCGGAGCTTTCCGACGGGCTTGCCGAGAGCCCCGAGCAGCGAGGCGGCGATGCTGTCGGGGGCGAGCGTGAGCTGAGCGGGCTGTTGGCCCAGATGGAAGCCCGAATCGCGAGCCTGGAACAACAACTGGCCAATCTCAGCCTGACGGAAGGGGAGGAGCGCTAGAATGAAATCTTCAATGACCTTCAACGCGTCTCAAGGCCTCCGTGTGGGCGGCGGTATGCCCGCTAGAGCAGTGGACATGCCGTCCGCCACGCAACGCCGGGTGCCCGGCCCCACCACGGCGGGGTGGGGGACCGACTGCAGGTCGCGACCCCTCTCGACCTTTGATTCAGTCCCCCAGCCCCAGAGGGGATGGGAGACCCGCGCAGTGGGTCCCGCGCCCCTGGTTGGTCCTTATCCGAGCCCCAAGCGCCAGCGCGGGATCCTGGGCGGCACTGATGACTTGCGTATGGGGCAATCTGTGGCGGGCATTGTGGGTTCGGATCATGTTGCCGGGGAGCTGAAACGACGCTCTTTGCGGACGTCAAGACCCGTCGCTGGCGCTCCGGGATCAGATGGGGGCGCTGGGCTGGTCATGGGGTTTTCACTTATCTTACTGCTTGCGGGATGGGCATTCGCCCAATCCGGCGGGACCTTCGACTTGACGTGGAACACGTTCGACGGCGGCGGTGGGAGGAGCACCGGGGGCGACTTCGAGCTATCGGGCACGATCGGCCAGCCGGATGCGGGTGCGATGGCCAGCGGAGATCTCACATTGACCGGCGGGTTCTGGTTCGCGATCGCGCCGGGTGACTGCAACGCTGACGGCGGGGTCAATCTCTTTGACTATGACTCCTTCGCGGATTGCGTGTCTGGCCCGGATGGCGGTCTATTGTCGCCTGAGTGCGCCTGCTTCGACCTCGACGGAGAAGATGATGTGGATCTAGAGGACTTCGGCGCCTTTCAACGCTGGTTCAGCGGCTCGTAAGGATTCGCGGGCGGGGGCCCCGCCGGGTGGCCCATGTCCTTCGGACATGGGGGAGACGATGATATACGCTCAGGCGTATGCCCACAATCATCGCCCAAAGGAGGTGGGCCACCCGGCCGGAAAAGGCTTTCGCATTGAGCGATTCGTGGTATGATCCACTTTCGGAGGTTATTGCCATGCAGGCCGCACGAAAACTGAGGACCACGGTGCAGCCCGGAGGGAAGATCGAGATATCGGACCCCGGCTTACCGGTCGGTCACACCGTCGAAGTCACAATCCGCTTGATGGAGGGCATGTCAGGCCGGCGCTCCGTATTGGACATCCTCGCCGAATGTCCCGGGGGAGTCCTGTTCAAGACGGCGGAGCAAGTCGACGCGTATATCCGCCAAGAGCGCGCTTCATGGGACCCCTGAAACTACCAGCCTCCGGCACGGTTTATGGCGTGGTCGAAGGTCCAAGGTCGGAGGTCGAAGGTCTCGTTGGACTGAGACCTTCTGACTTTCGACCTTGGACCTTCGACCTGTTGACTTTGGAAAGCAGCCGTGTCCCGGAACCTCTTGGTCATCAGCAGCGAACTCGTCCTGCTCGAAACATTGGTCAAGCCCATCCGAGAAAAGAAGGCGTCGCTTGAAGCGGCCTTTCGTGCTTTCCTTTTGGAATCCGACGAGTTTCGCCTGGTTCCCATCGAGCTGGGAACGATCGAGCGCGCCGCGCGGCTTCGCGCGGAATCCGGCTTGAAAGCGCCCGACGCCATCCACGCGGCTACCGCCCTGGAAGTAGACTGCGCGCTGTTTCTGACGAACGACCCGGCATTTCGACGGGTGGACGGTCTCTCGGTCGCGGTGCTCGGTGAAACCAGCTAGGGCAGCCGGGGGCCCATGTCCTTTGGACATGGGGGACGCGATGATATACGCTCAGGTGAACGCCCCGACGATCATCGGCTCCCCCACCTCCAAAGGAGGTGGGCCAGTGCGCCTGAGAGTGTACTCGATCAGAGGGGCGCAAGTCCCCCCCAGGCATGCGCTCTCCGGCCTGTAACCGAAGGTAACTGCGTGGCCGTGAGGCGAGGTGGAGAGCAACCGGAGGTGA
>JAZGDL010000035.1:0-2325 GCA_036477795.1 Phycisphaerae bacterium | reverse complement strand
AGGGTCCAGACCGCGGGCGACGAGATTCTCACGCCCGGCCTTCACCATGATCGGCGGCCCGCTCACGTAGACGGTGAAGGGCGAAAGATCCGCAAAGTCCGCCAGCACCGCCTCGTGGACGAATCCTGTGCGTCCGGACCATTGATCCTCGGGCAGCGCTTCGGAAAGCACCGGCGTGTATTCCACCCCGTCGTGCCCGGATGCCCAGCCTTCGGCTAAATCGTGCATGTAGAGATCCCGGCGCCCGCGAACGCCCCAGTAAAGATGAATCTTTCCGGGGAAGCCGCCGGCCAGCGCGCCTTCGACAATAGCCTTGACGGGCGCGAATCCGGTTCCACCGGCCATCAGAATAATCGGCCGATGGTCCCGCTTGCGCAGGTAGAAGCTGCCCAGGGGCCCCCGCAGCCGGAGTAACGCGCGTTCCTTGAGATGGTGAAAGACGTACTCGGAAAAAGTACCCCCGGGGACGTGGCGGATCTGCAGCTCCAGGCGATCGTCCTCGCGGGGCGCATTGGCCAGTGAAAAGGCACGCCGCCGGCCGTCGCGCAACAGCACGTCCACGTACTGACCGGGCAGATACTGCAGGCGCTCGGAAGCCGGCAGCATCAGCTCCAGGCCGACGACGTCGTGGGCGAGCTCACGTTTCTGTGCCACCCGGCACGGCAGGTTGCGTACCACGATTTTCTGCTCGGAATCGATCTCCTCGACCTCTATGCGGAGATCGGTGGCGGGACGCGCCATGCACAGAAGCGCGAACCCCTGGGCCGCGTCCAGGGATGTCAGGGATTTCGGAAGTCCATCGGGATACTGGACCTGACCCTCGAGGACGCGGCCTTTGCAGGATCGGCAGGCACCGTTGCGGCAGCCATAGGGAAGGGCGAGACCGTGGCGAAGTGCCGCGTCCAGCACGCTCTCATCAGGGCCGGCATCCAGCTGGTGGCCGCTTGGTTCTATGTGTATGTGGTAACTCAATGGCCGCGTGAATGTGTCTAAGAGGCGAAGATTAGTCAATAGCGGGGGGGGACAGATTTCAAATCTGTCCCCTTCTCCGCGACAATGGGCCCATGTGGTTACGCTTGGCAAAGAAAGCGAAGAGATGGTTGGCGGGAAGTCCGTTTCCCGGGTCCGAGCAATACTGGATCGAAAGATACGAAGCCGGCCGCACCTCCGGCGCTGGCTCGTACAATGAGCTTGCCGAGTTCAAAGCGGAAATTCTCAATGCGTTCGTGGCGGAGCATGGCGTCGGCAGTGTCGTGGAGTTCGGCTGCGGTGACGGCAATCAACTCCAGCTGGCCAGCTACCCGATCTATACCGGATTCGATGTCAGCCCCCGGGCCGTTGAGCTCTGTCGAAATACTTTCCGAAGCGATGAAACCAAGCGCTTTCTGCTCATGGACGAGTACGCAGGCCAGACGGCACAGTTGGCCCTGTCGTTGGATGTCGTCTACCACCTGGTCGAGGATGAGATCTACGCGTCCTACATGGAAACCCTGTTCGCTGCCGCCGAGCGCTTCGTAATCGTCTACTCCAGCAACTCGGAACACCACGAGCAGGAGCAGGCACGACACGTCCGGCACAGAATCTTCACCGAGTGGGTCGATGCCAACAAGCCTGATTGGGCGCTGATGGAACACCTTGCCAACAGATTCCCCCTGACCGCGCCGGACGCGCCGGGCTCACTGGCGGATTTTTATTTCTACCAGAAGCGCTCTCGAGATTGACGCCTGGTTGCCGGGAGAGTTATTGGGGGCGGCTTGCTCTGCTGTCGAGCCAGGCTATCAGCGGCGCCCACATTTCGAGATCGTGGGTCACTTTCGACGGTGCTATCTCCCAGACACCGAGCCCGCGATCTGCCGCGTGGGCGTAGTTGATGCTGTTTCGCAGGCAGGCCACGAACGGCAGCTTGCGCCCGTTCGACAGCTTGGTGCTTTCCAGAAACTCCTCGACCTCGAAGTGCCCGGGGGAGTTTTCACGGATCCTGTTGGCGACGCTGGCCACCCGCACCTTGCGGTTGAGCACGCGACCGAGCTCCGTCACCTCGTCGATGAAGCGCGCCGCGGCATTCAAGTCGATGGTCGACGGGATGACCGGGATGATGCAGGTCTGGGCTCGGCTCAGCAGCTCCGTTACCGGACGCCCGTGGGTAGCCGCCGGTGCGTCCAGGATGACGACGTCGGTGCTGCGCGGGACCTGGGCGCCCTTCTGCAGGCCTTCGATCCCGGTAATCTTCGGACGGCCCTCGGGGCGAGCCTCCAGCCAATCCAGGGCGCAGAACTGCGGGTCGTAGTCGACCAGCGCCACTTCGTAGCCCTCGACCGCGTAGTA
>JAZGDL010000349.1:0-9359 GCA_036477795.1 Phycisphaerae bacterium | reverse complement strand
AGCTGGGCTTCCCCGCCCGGCACCTGGTCAACGTCAAAGAGTACACCTCCCTGCTCGGTCGCGACAACGTCATCACCACCATGTTCACTTCGCGAGGGTGCCCCTACCGATGCACCTTCTGTGACCGGCCCAATTCGCCGATCCTGAGCGGCTTCCGCTGGCGAAGCGCCGCCCACGTCGCCGACGAGATGGAGGTTTGCCTTTCCCTGGGCATTCGCGAGGCCTTCATCTACGACGATACCTTTACGGTGAGGCGCGATCGCGTCTTGGCGCTGTGCGACGAGATCGAAAGGCGCAAGATCAAGTTTCGTTGGGACGTTCGTGCTCATGTCAATACCATGACGCCCGAACTGATCAAGCGGATGAAGCAGGCCGGTTGCGATCGCATCCATTACGGAGTCGAGTGCGGAAACGATCGGATGATCAAGGTCATCAAGAAGAACCACTCGGTGGCCAAGGTGCGCCAGGTGGTTGGCGACACCAAGGCAGCCAAGATGGAAGTGCTGGCTTACTTCATCATCGGCCAGCAGACCGAAACGGCCTCGGACATCGCCGATACCATGGCACTGGCCCGGGAACTGAGCCCGGACTACGTACACTTCACCATCTTCTGTCCCTATCCCGGCACGGAGATTTACCAGCAGGGCCTGGACTCGGGGATCATCAAGCAAGACGTCTGGCGCAAGTTCGCCGAAAACCCGTGCGATGATTACGAGCTGCCGGTCTGGGAAGAAAACTTCACCCGGCAGGAGCTGCGCCAGATGCTTGTGAAATGCTACAAGTCCTTCTATCTTCGCCCGCGGTATATCGCGCGGAACCTTCTGCGAATTCGCGGTCTGGGCGAGCTCAAGCGGAAGGTTAGCGCCGGCTTATCGGTTATTGGAATGCAAGCAAACCAGAAGCTCTACGATGCCGATGATACGGCGCGCCGTGTGCGCGACGTCGTTCCTTCAGCCTCATACGACGTGTCCAGTTGATCCTGTTCGGTGAGGCGGGTTTGAGTCAAGCGGCATTGATCCCGGGCGGCCACCGGCGCTGGAATCGTTGCTTCAAAGCGTGTCCCGGGGGGAATAGCGAATGGCGAAGTCACCGATCTCAAGTCGACATTCGACATTCGACATTCGCAATTCAGATCAGTGGCGGCTGTGGGCGGTGCTGTTCGCCGTCGCCCTGGCTTGGCGAGTCTTTCTCATCTTCGAATTTCCCGGAATGTATACTTGGGACGCTTTTACCCGCATATGGGAGTGCCACACACTGTTCGTGCGCATTTGGCTTCCCTTGCCCCAGCTACCGGTCCTGTGTGTGGCATTGGTCGGCGGCGAAATCGCCCTGCTCCGATGCATTTACGCGCTCTTCGGAGCAGCCGCCTGCGTTTCGATGGGGCTGGCCGCGACGCGGTACTGGGGGCGCCAAACTGGATGGGTGACGGGCTGGCTGGTCTGCTTTTTCCCGGTATTCACGGTTTTCACCACGGTTCCCTACCAAGAAGGCATGTTGGTCATGTTCCTGGGGCTGACCCTATGGGCCTGGCCCTTTCGCGACGACGGGTGGCATGGTCCACGTTCGCGTGGCCATGCTTGGATACCGAAGATGCAGCATGCTCACGTAAGCGTGAGCATGGCCCCCGGCACTGGCGGACCAGCCGCCAGTGGCGCCCGAGTGCAAAATGATTTTCGTGCCGACACTCGTTTATCTCCCTGGATCGCTTCGGGGTCTCTGGCTCTGGCAGGGCTCTGCCGGTATGAGGCTTGGGTTATCGGTGCCGTGCTCCTCGTCGGCTCCATGGCCAGGAAGCGCTACCGTGACGCCGTCTACGTACTTCCGCTGATCCTGGTCGCGCTCCTTTGGGTTTCGCTCCGCGCCTGGTACGCGGCAGGGACGGGTCCCCCCGCTGAGATAGACTCGTCGTTTCAGGTGCATCTCCTGTCGGAACCGGTGACGGCGCTGCTTCACTTGATGTTTGACGCGGCCGGTAACGCTCTGCGCATCGGAATGTCCCAATGGGTTTGGTTCGGCTCCGCGTTTGTCCTCTGGGAAGTTGTTCAGGCTCCACGAAGAGGCGGCCTACCGGGCCGCGAATGGTTGGTCATTTTGGCTCTGTTCTCTGCACTGACTTTGGTTCGTGGGGTCAACAGCAGTCTTGTCACTTACCGGATGCTTCTGTTGCCGACGATTTGGGCTTTGCCTTATTTGGCCGCTGGCATTACTGCACTGATCGATAGGTTGGAGCTGCGGGTGCGGCCGGTGCTGACAGTCGCTGTGATTGGCATCGTTCCCGCGCTGTTTGCGATGAAAGGCTATCTGGACGTCGAATACGTAGAAGATTGGTTTCGTCCTGAGGCCGAAGCCGCTAGGATGCTGTGCGCCCTGCCCGAAGACGTGAGTGTCAGGATCGTTCCGCGGGTTATCCCCGGCAGCATTCTGCGTGAGTCAGCGGTTGGGGCGATTTTCGGTCAATCGATGCGGTTTGACCCCCGCGATCGGCGTTGGTTTTATGGAGGGCACGCTGCCGGAGAGCGCGCCGAAAACCCCGATGTGGTCCTGTCCTGGAACGGCACCGAGTACGTGTTCGACAAGTAGCGGATAGGCCGACGTCACGGGCGGCACCTTGATCCGCGTCGTCGAGAATGAAGATCACCCCGGGAGGCGGCGAGGGTGATCGCCATCGTCACGCCAACGTAGTCCGGCTGGACCGGCTTGTGGTACGTCGGAAGTACCTTAGACATCATCGGCTCCACGTAAGTACAATACCCAACTACCATGAGCCAACGCGATGCTCCAACCGATGGTGTTGACAATACGCCGGCGGACAAGGCCCCGGATGACGCCGCCCCCGACACCGAAACCGCCGGCATTGATGTCTCACTGCCAAAACCCCGCATCACCATCGAAGGCTACAAGATCACCCACGAGTTGGCCCGCGGCGGTCAGGCCATCGTCTACCAGGCCATCCAGCAGTCCACCAGGCGAAAGGTCGCCATCAAGGTTCTTCTGGAAGGGCCATTCGCCTCGGAGTCCGCCAAGAAACGCTTCGAGCGCGAGATCGAGCTGGTCGCCAGCCTCAAGCACCCCAACATAGTGTCCGTCTTCGACTCCGGCACCACCGAAGGCGGCCGCCAGTACTGCGTCATGGAGTACGTCCGCGGGAAACCGCTGGACCAGTACGTCCGCGACAACAAGCTGACCTTGGAACAAACCCTGGAGCTGTTCGCCAAGGTGGCCAGCGCCGTTCAACATGCCCACCTGCGCGGCGTCATCCACCGCGACCTCAAACCATCCAACATCATGGTCGATTCATCCGGTACGCCGCGGGTCATGGATTTCGGGTTAGCTAAGTGGTCCACCGGCCCCGTCGACACATTGGTCTCGTTCACCGGCCAGGTGGTCGGCACCTTGCCCTACATGTCCCCCGAGCAAGCCCGCGGCAATCCCGACGAGATCGACACCCGCACCGACGTGTATTCTCTCGGCGTCGTTCTCTACGAACTGCTCACCGGCCACTACCCCTACCCCGTCGTAGGCCAGATGGCCGACGTGCTCAGGCACATCACCGACACCCAGCCCACCCCGCCCAAGCGCGCTTGGCGCAGCGACTCAGGCATCACCAAACGCGCCAAACATCCCACCCGCCCCGGGACCTGCCCGATAGACGATGACATCCAAACCATCGCCTTGAAGGCCCTCTCCAAAGAGAAGGACCGCCGCTACCAGAGCCCCGGCGACCTCGCCCGCGACGTCCAACACCACCTCGCCGGCGAACCCATCGAAGCCCGCGGCGCGAGTATCTTGTACTTGCTGCGTATGTGGTTTTCTCACAACCGACGAATGGCGTTTTGGGTTGTTGTGATCGGGGTCGGCTGCGGTGGGGCCTATGGAATTGCCGCTTTCTTGCCCGGGGTGACTGGCCTGATGACCAGATTTGCCAACGCATACGCGGCATTTCCCAGCGAAACACCCCCGTTCCTGGCGATCCAGATCGAGTTGCCAGAGTGGGTATCTTACCCAGCGATCGCCTTGGGAGTCGCCGCGATGGTGTTCATGGGGCTTTTTCTGACGTTGCTCCTGCGTCCCAAAGAACTGTCCACTAACGTCATAACCGGGGGAGCAGCAGGTCTCCTAGCCGGAGTTACGTCGTTCGCGTTGTGTATTGGGTGGGCCCTGGTGCTGGCTTTGTCAGTCGCGGTCGCAATTGGGGATATTGGCGTATTGGCCGCCGCTGCAGCCCGTACTGTCGAAGAAACCACGTTGGTGCAGGAAGCTGGCGCTGTCAATGATCCTATCCTAAAGATATACCCGGATCTGGCCACAGTCCCAGCGACTGAGCGCCCCAATAAGCTTCTGGGCAAGATCGCGACCGACCTCGGCACCGGAATCCAAATGGGTATCTGGCTTGGCATGGGTTGGATCATGCTGCTAGGTGTAGCAGGTGCGGTGCAGTCGTCTGCGGCGGGCTTTCTGTTGCGTCGAGGAGATAGGGCAGGCCCCATGGCGTGGTACTACCTTGAACTCACCAGCGCAGTCGTCCTGGCGATAGCAGTCTTGGGGAACGATTTGACCTTGCTTCTTGGGCGTACCCTCCGACCAAGTGACGTAGTCGAGCTAGTAGAATGGGTAGCGATAGGGATCCTGGCGATTGTTGGCGTTACACGCCGGTGGAATTTCGTCTTGCGGTTCGGACTCTATGGGGTCTGCGCAATCCCGTTCTTCGCGACGAGGTTGCCATCCCCCCAATGGTGGGTTCCCGCTGCCGTCGTTTTTTCAGGATCAGCGGCATTGGGCTGGCGCCTTCATCGCCGCCGCTTGGCGCACCAGCATTTACTCGCCGTCGGTGATCCAGCGTGTCCCAAGTGCGGGTACGACCTTCGCGGGCAAGAGGTGGCCCGCTGCCCCGAATGCGGCCACAAGGTCTCCACCTCCATGCTCCGGCGTTCGCCTTAAGGATTGCTCGACGCGCCCTGCCTACTGTGTCGCGGGTTATTATGCGCTGGGTGGCCCTGGGAGGTTGCCCTCCCAGGGCCACCCAGCCGGTTGTTTCTCAGGATGTTGCGGGCGAAGCTCGTGCCGTGATAATAGCTAGTGTTGCGTCAACGGTCATTCGATGAGTCGAACTGAACCGAGACGCGACCGTGAGGGAGCGGACGAAGAAGAGTCGCCATCCCTCTGCAAACCGCTTCCTGACGGGCGCGGCTCGGAAAACCCATCGATTCAGGTGTGACGGAGAACTAGTATGCGCATGGATATTCTTATGGTGATCGCGGACACGATGATCCTTGCCGCTATGGTGGCGCCGGCGCGCGGTGGTGATCGGATTACCGGGCGGGGGTTTGCTACGCGGTCGGAAGTGATTGCAAGGCATGGAATGGCGGCGACGAGTCAGCCGCTGGCTACCGGCGTAGCTCTGGACGTGCTCAAGCAGGGTGGCAGTGCGGTGGACGCGGCCATCGCTGCTAACGCCGTGCTCGGCTTGATGGAGCCGATGGGGTGTGGCATTGGCGGTGATCTGTTTGCCATCGTTTGGGACGCCAAGACGAAGCAACTCTACGGTCTTAATGCCAGCGGCCGATCACCTCATGGGCTGACGCGGGATCACTTTGCGAAGATGGGTCTGGAATCGGTGCCGCCCTTCGGCCCTCTGCCGGTCACGGTGCCGGGGTGTGTGGACGGCTGGTTTGAGTTGCACGCGCGTTTCGGCAAGCTGCCGATGAAGCAAGTTCTGGCACCGGCGATCAACTATGCGCGCCAGGGCTTTCCGGTCAGCGAGCTGATCGCCTGTTATTGGCGACTTAGCGGCAACTACCTGAAGGACTATCCGGGGTTCGCAGGCACGTTTCTGCCGGGCGGTCGGGCTCCGCGGAAGGGCGAGGTATTTCGCAACCAGGATTTGGCGAACACGTTGGAACGCATCGCGAATGGCGGCCGCGACGAGTTTTACAAGGGGGAGTTGGCTGACGTTATTGACGGTTTTTGCAGGCGTGTCGGCTGCTACCTTCGCAAGCGCGATCTGGAAGCGCACACGTCGACCTGGGTCGAGCCGCTTTCGACCAACTATCGCGGCTACGACGTGTGGGAGTTGCCGCCCAACGGCCAGGGCATCGCCGCTTTGCAAATGCTCAACATTCTCGAGGCCTATGATCTCAAATCGATGGGCCACAACAGCGGTGCGTACCTGCACCACCTGATCGAAGCCAAGAAGATCGTCTACGAAGATCGAGCCCGCTACTACGCTGACCCCGACTTCACCACGGTGCCCGTTCGGAAACTGATCTCCAAGGAATACGCGAAAGGGCGTCGTAAACTGCTTAATTCTGACGAGGCGTCGCAACGCCTGCCGGCGGGTGACATCGCGGTGGCACGGGCGGAGTCGAAGCTGCGGGAGGGCGATACCACCTATTTGACGGTGGCCGACCGCGACCGCAACATGGTCTCACTCATCCAGAGTAACTATGCCGGCTTCGGTTCGGGGTTGTGTCCGGACGGCCTGGGGTTCTCTTTGCAGGATCGTGGGGCACTCTTTTCGTTGGAAGAAGGGCACCCCAACGTCTACGAGCCCAACAAGCGGCCGTTTCATACCATCATTCCGGCTTTTGTGACGAAGGATGGCACTCCGTTTCTCAGCTTCGGCGTAATGGGCGGCGACATGCAGCCTCAAGGCCATGTGCAGGTTCTTTGCAACATTATCGATTTCGGGATGAATCTTCAGGAAGCCGGTGACGCCGCCCGCTTTCACCACGGCGGGTCGTCGGAGCCCAACGGCGGCACGATGCGAAACGGCGGACGCGTCGCTCTGGAATCGGCTATCGGAATGGAAGTCCGGCGGGCATTGGCGGGCATGGGGCATGAGATTCACCTGAACGTCGGAGTCTTCGGCGGGTATCAGGCTATTCAATATGACGCAGTGAATGGCGTCTACATCGGCGCTTCAGAATCGCGCAAGGACGGCCAAGCGTCCGGGTACTAGATCAGAAGAGATGTGCTTTCAGCTTGCCACACTGCTTGGAAGCGTCAGCAGCCCCGCGCAAGTTGTACGCTTGTCGCTAGGATCATAGAATGGCCGTGTCGGTTGGAACTCGATACGAAGGAGACACCGGGTGCTGGAGAAGATGTTTGCGTCTCAGGCGGAGTTGAACGAGCGGATCGGTTTCGATACGCGTAAGCTCAAAGGCAGTTTCGATCCGCAGTTGGCCGGCGAGTGGCTGAACGATTACATCGCAGCGGCGAGCAACGAACTGGAGGAGCTGCGCGATTGCACTTATTGGAAGCATTGGTGCGCCGAGGCCAAGGCGGGCAAGCGGTTCAAGCTGTTCGATCTGCAAAACGCCCGCGTGGAGGTCATCGACCTGTTCTTCTTCCTGATCAGCATGGCTCAGTGCGTGGGGCTGGACGCCAAGGATGTTTATGAGCTGTATCTCAAGAAGCTGGAGGTCAACCATCAGCGGCAGATGAACAACTACTCGATGTCCCGCAAGGACGAGGCGGACAACAAGAGTATCAGATTGGGGCCGTAGGGCCCGCCTCGCGGACCACTCCGTCCCAAGGAACCGGTCCGCATGGCGGACCCTACGGGACTCGAAGCGTGAAAGTTTCGGTCACTTGAGCGTTGGTCCTTCGGATTTGTTTCGGATTTCGTGCTTCGTGCCTGGAGAGGGGAATCCCCAATCCCCAATCCCCAAGGGACGCAGGGCGGCGATGGGCATGGGGCCCGCGGCGACGAGGCGTTTACGGCGGGAGTCGACCACCGCGTTGAAGCCCTCCAGCGTGCGCGCCCCCAGAAGCCGCAGGTCGCCCCGCTCGGCGAAGACAACCTCGTCGATCGTTTCGAACTGACCGCACCGGATGATGGCGTAGCCGATGTTCCGCGTGATGTGCTGCCCGTTGGCCATGATGAACGTCTGGTCCTTTTTGCGAACGTCGAGACGTATCGAGCGCAGGGTGTCAGACGTGATCCAGGTCATCTCCGACCCCGTATCGACCAATATCCGAGGCACGCGGACGAACGATGGGCCAGCGGTCGGCTTTGCGACCTCGATCCTGACGCTGAAACTACCCATAATCAGTAGTATAACCGATGGAGTGGGCGTGCCAAACCCGCCGCAAACGGCGGGGTTAGTGCTCTGTCACGCATGAGACGATGGATGGGTGGCAGAGCACTAGGATGTGCTTCGTCGCCCCGGCGCCTCACCATACCGGGCCACCAGGCTGGTCACCATGAATCCGCCGACCACCATCACCGCCACCATGACCACCGTCACCGGTGCGTAGTCGTCCTTCTTGCGTTCCTGCCAGTGTTCCAGGATGTACGTTGCCAGCGCAGGCTGGTCCGCTTGTTCCGGTACGCTGAGCCCTCGCCGCTGGGCAAACATCAGTAATTCACCCGCGGAGCGTCTTTGCAGGGCATCTTCCGACGGCGAGCGGCCGAAAGGCCAGAGACCGAGCACCGAACCCAACAGCAGGCCCAGCAGAAAACCTATCGTCGGACGTTTGAAGCGGTGTAACAGCAGCTTCAACACGTTCGACAACCCCACGATGCCCGCCACCACTCCGATGCCTACCGGAACGGCGATCCGACAGGCGTCGACGAATCCCGCCCCGTCGCGGTCCGTCAAGGCGTGCTTGAGCTGCTCCACCACCCCCAGGATACGGTCGTACTGATCCATGACCAGGAACATGTACGAGCCGGATATCCCCGGCAGCACCATGGCCGTCGATCCCACCACCCCGGACACGACGTCCATCACCATGTTGTGCGGCAGGCCGCCGCTCTGTTTCAGCATGAATACCGCGACCATCAGGGCCAAGCCGCCGGCCGTCGCCACGCACGCGCCGGGACCTATCGGCCGCACTGATTTGTACAGCAGGGGGGCGCCGCCCAGCGTCATGCCGATGAACAGGGCGTACATCGCGGCGCTGTAGTGAAACAGCAGATACAAAATCACCTCAGCCATGGCGAAAATGCTGACAAGTGCGAAGCACCCCAGCACGCCCAGGAAGTAGCAGCGCCGGCGGCTGAACCGAAATGCTGACAGGTCCGCCACGCTGTCGATGAACTCGGAGTACAGCCCGGTGGCCAGGATCATGGTGCCACCCGACAGCCCGGGTATCAGGTTGGCCAACCCCATCAACGCCCCGCCGAACGCGGTCTTACTGAAACGCGGAGGAGGTTTTTCTTCCGATGCGGCGTGCTCCGGGTGCACAAGAGGCGCTCCAACCCATATAATACAGTATCTCAAGCGGCGTCAGCGTAGTCGGCCGACACCATCACGTACAGTCGCCGGTCGTTGTCGCCACAGGCAGATCGGGTATTCTCGTCGCCAGGTCGCAGTCGAATTCGGGATGCGCCGTCGAATGCCTCTCGGATGCAG
>JAZGDL010000348.1:0-3255 GCA_036477795.1 Phycisphaerae bacterium | reverse complement strand
TTGGCGACGCCGCGGAGCGGCTCGGTGTGGACGTTCACGCGCCGCCGCTCGAGGAGGCTGGGCCGCGGGAGGTGCGGCGCGCGACGAGGGCCTTTAACGAGATGCAGCGGCGTATCCGCCGCTTCATCGACGACCGCACCCGAATGCTTGCCGCCATTTCCCATGACCTACGGACGCCGATCACACGCCTACGGTTGCGCGCCGAGTTCGTCGAGGACGAAGGGGAGCAACGGAAGATGTTCGCCGATCTCGACGAGATGGAATCGATGATTTCGTCGCTGCTGTCTTTCGCGCGGGAGGACGTGTCCGACGAGCCGCGCGAGGTCGTGGACCTCGTGGCCCTGCTGCAGAGCGTGTGCGATGACCTTGTGGATCTCGGCCATCCGGTGGAGTACGCGGGCAAGGAGCGTCTTCCTTACGCTTGCCGCCGCGTCGCCCTGCGGCGGGCCCTGACCAACCTGGTCGAGAACGCCGTCAGGTACGGCGAACGCGCTCGTGTGGAACTGAACGAGAGGGACGACCGCATCATCATCCATATCGACGACGATGGCCCGGGCATACCGGTCTCGGAAATCGAGAAGGCCTTTGCCGCGTTCTACCGCGTCGAACAGTCCCGCAACCGGGCGACCGGGGGCGTCGGCGTTGGTCTCTATGTCGCGCGTACCATCGTTCGGGGACATGGCGGCGACGTGAAACTCGAGAACCGTACTGACGGCGGGTTGCGGGCCGTTGTCATACTGCCACGCTAGAAAACATTTGTCGCCCACGGCCCTCCCGCGTGCGAGAGGTAGGCCCTGTATGTACTTGCATGTGTTATCCGGACGGGCAACCGCTGGCGTCGAACCTCGATCAATCGCCGGAAGCGGTCAAGCCCTTGTTTTTGTTGGAGGGCGATCAGGGCTCGAACCCGCTGATTAAGCGTGAGATCATGAGCCTCCACATGCTCTTGCATATCGTCGCAAATCAGGTGCGAGATAGCGAGATGTCACAACTAAATCAATAGGATCACCTATACACACCGTGGTATTGCATTGCAGACCTGTTCATGTCATAATGCCCCCTTCACATTGCAGAAATATTGCAGAAAGGGCAAACACGATGGAACCGATAAAATTTACGGATGCGGATGTGAAGAAAATCAAAGCACCTGCCCAAGGGCAGACGGTCCGATACGATTCTCTCGTCCCAGGCTTGATGCTGTTCACGTCGTACGGGGGTGCGAAGACTTGGCGCGTGCTGTACTACGTCAACGGAAAGCCCCGCTCGAAGAAGCTGGGGCGCTTCCCTGACGTGAGAGTGAAAATGGTGCGTGAGGCAGCCCGCACATTCCTTGACGACCCGCAAGCCGCGCTGGCACGCGGCAAGGTCGGCACATTCCAGGAAGTCGCAGGAAACTTCATCAAGCGCCATGTCGAGAAAAAGGGGCTTCGGTCGCAGCCGGAGATCGAGCGCTGCTTGAACAAATATATCTATCCGCGCTGGAAGGACCAGCCGTTCCTGGAAATCAAACGGCATGACGTGGCCACCCTGCTCGACCACATCGAAGACAACCACGGCCCGCGCCAAGCCGACATGGTGCTGGCAATCATCAGCAAACTGACGCGATGGCACCAGGCCCGCAGCGACGACTATGTCAGCCCGGTCGTCCCCGGGATGCGACGTACCGATGCAAAGGAACGCGAACGCAAACGCATCCTCAGCGACGAAGAGCTCAAGGCCGTGTGGGAGGAGTGCGGTGACATGGGCACGTTCGGGTCTCTTGTGAAGGTGGCATTGTTGACGGCGCAACGTCGGGGGAAGGTCGTGACCATGAAGTGGGACGACGTTGTGGACGGTGAATGGCACATCCCCAGCGAGCCACGCGAGAAGTCACACGCGGGTACCTTGAAACTGCCGCAAACGGTCCTTGGCATCATCGAGACACGGCCGCGCGTCGCCGAGAACCCGTACGTCTTTCCGGGGCGTGGTAAAAAGCACCTCAACGCGTGGTCGCAGGGCAAGGCAGAACTGGACAAGAAATTGCCGAAAGAAATGGCACACTGGACGCTCCACGATCTGAGGCGCACGGCGCGGTCACTCATGTCGCGCGCAGGCGTGCGGCCCGACATTGCGGAGCGGGTGCTCGGTCACGTCATCGCCGGCGTTGAGGGTGTCTACGATCGACACAGTTACGCCGACGAAAAGGCCGACGCATTGAACAGGCTTGCCTCTCTTGTCGAGACGATCATCAATCCGCCGAGCGATAACGTCGTTCCCCTGCTACGCTGACACTGCCCTATCGGCGTTATGGGGGCATACAGAGGCAGTCCGATCCATCGGGGGTAGCCATGGCGACGGACATATTCGCGTTCTGGTCGGGCGTACGACTGCGGGGTGGGGCGCATCCGGCGGACCGCGAGGTGCTGTCACGGGTCCAGCACAACTTCGATCTACGCTGTCTGCCGCGCTGCTTTCGTGGCCCACTGAAAACGGCCCCCGTGGTCTTGCTCTACCTCTCGCCGGGTCTGTCCGAGCAAGACTACACCGACGCAAAAACGAGGGCGGGGCGATCACGCTACCGTCACCAGTGGAGCGGGCAAGCGTCTCTGCCAGGGCCGGAGGACCATGAGCGCGCGTGGCGATGGTGGGCACGGCGGACGGCGTGCTTTGGCGACTGGCAGGACCTTCGGACGAAGGTCGCGGTCCTCAACATCGGCGCCTACCATTCCAAGACGGTCACGCATACAAGTGTATTCGCAGCGCTGCCGTCGTGCCGTGTTTCGATTGATTGGGCGCAGCACGAGTTGTTCCCCGAGGCGATAGCCGGGAAGCGGGCCGTGGTCTGTCTGCGGGGTGCCCGGTTCTGGGGGCTCCAGGAGGGAAGGAGTTACGGCCAGGCGCTGTTCGCGCCACCCGTGACACGGAGCGGGCACATGAAACTCGACCCCATGCGCGACGCAGTCATTCGAGAGGTGAAGGCCGCGCTGGCGCGGTGACATGAGGACCGCCCCCGTGATCAAGGCCGAGAACGCCCTACATAGCTCATAACGCCGTCAACCGGTGATTGGGGTAAAAGGCACCCCGTCAGAGTGACGGGGTGTCGAGTAGAGGCCTGACTGTCAGGCGTTCGTCTCGGCCTGGGTGTCCTCTGCCGCCGGCTTTCGGGCCTTCGCCCGTGTGGAGGTCTTGGCCCTGCCCTTCGTCTTGGTCTTGCCGGTCCCATTGGCCGCGTCCGCCCGCCGCCAAGTCCCAAACCATGTCACCAAGGTTCCGGGT
>JAZGDL010000347.1:0-10516 GCA_036477795.1 Phycisphaerae bacterium | reverse complement strand
GCCCATGCCGACCAGGTTGCTCCGATGGATGCGCTCGAACGAGGTGGCTAGCACGGCGCGGATGCCCAGCAGCATGGTGCCCTTGGCGGCCCAGTCGCGCGAGGAACCGGTTCCGTATTCGGCGCCTGCCAGAACGATCAACCCCGTGCCGCTGTCCTGGTAGCGGGCGGCGGCTTCGTAGATGCTCATCTGTTCGTTGGTGGGCAGGTAGTTGGTGACGCAGCCTTCGGTGCCCGGTGCCAGCAGATTACGCAGGCGGACGTTGGCGAACGTGCCGCGGAGCATGACGCGGTCGTTGCCGCGGCGGGAACCGTAGCTGTTGAAGTCCCTGGGCCTGACGCCGAGTTCCTGCAAATACAGACCGGCTGGAGAGTCCGGGGAGATGGGACCGGCTGGCGAGATATGGTCGGTGGTGATGGAGTCGCCGAGCATAACCAGCACGCGAGCGCCGTGAATGGGGCTGATGGGATCGGGCTGAGCGCTCATGCCGGTGAAGAAGGGCGGGTTCTGGATGTAGGTGTTGCTGTCGCTCCAGTCGTAGGTGTCGCCGCCGGAGGTCTGAACGGCGTTCCATTTCTCATTGCCGGTGAAGACGTCGGCGTATTGTTCTTTGAACTTGTCCGGAGTGACGCAGCGCTCGACGGCTTCGGCGATCTCTTCGCGGCCAGGCCATACGTCGCGCAGGTAGACCTCTTGGCCGTCCGTGCCCCTGCCCAGGGGGTCTCGGGACAGGTCGATATCGACGGTACCGGCGATGGCGTAGGCAACGACGAGTGGTGGTGAAGCCAGGTAGTTCGCTTTGCAGTCGGGGCTCACCCTGCCTTCGAAGTTGCGATTGCCACTGAGCACCGACGAGACCACCAGGTCACCCGCTTTGATGGCGCCGCGCACGGCGGCGGGTAGCGGGCCGCTGTTGCCGATGCAGGTGGTACAGCCGTAGGCGACGGTGTGGAACCCGAGCTTTTCCAGATACGGCAGAACGCCGGCCGCCTTGAGATACTCGGTAACCACGCCGGAGCCCGGAGCTAAGCTGGTCTTGACGTAGGGTTTGACGGTGAGGCCTTTCTCTACCGCTTTTCTGGCCAGTAGTCCGGCGCCCAGCATTACGGACGGATTGGAGGTGTTAGTGCAACTGGTGATGGCCGCGATAACCACAGAACCGTGGCGAAGCGTCGGGCCGTCGTGCGGCATGATGACGGATCTTGCGATTCTCCCCTCGCTTAACGCGAAGCCGCGCTCACTTAGTGGCGCGCTCAACGCGGCGTGGAAGGAGGATTTCAAGTCGGACAGGAGCACACGGTCCTGCGGGCGCTTGGGACCAGCCAGGCTGGGCTGCACGGTGGAAAGATCGAGCTCGACCACTTCCGTGAACTCGGGGTCGGGGGTGTCGTCGGTGCGGAAGAGGCCCTGCTCTTTGGTGTAGCGCTCGACCAGATCGATCCGGTCATCGCTGCGGCTGGTATTACGAAGATAGCGCAGGGTCTCATCGTCGATGGGGAAGAAGCCCATGGTGGCGCCGTACTCGGGGGCCATGTTGGCGATGGTGGCGCGGTTGGGCAGGCTCATGCTCGACAAACCGCCGCCGAAGAACTCCACGAACTTGCCCACGACACCGTGAGCCCGAAGCATCTCGGTGATAGTCAACACCAGGTCGGTTGCGGTGGTGCCCTCAGGCAAAGCGCCTGCCAGGCGGAACCCGATGACTTCCGGGGTGACCATGAAGACGGGTTGGCCGAGCATGACCGCTTCCGCCTCGATGCCTCCAACGCCCCAGCCGAGAACGCCCAGGCCGTTGATCATGGTGGTGTGGCTGTCGGTGCCGACCAGGCTGTCGGGCATGGCCACCGTGACCCCGTTCTGATTCTTGGAGAACACCCCCTGGGCGAGGTACTCCAGGTTGACCTGATGGACGATGCCGGTGGCCGGCGGCACGACTCGGAAATTGTCGAAGGCCGTCTGGCCCCATCGAAGGAATTCGTAGCGCTCGCGATTCCGCTGGAACTCGATTTCAGCATTGATACCGAGGGAGGCGGCGGAGCCGAAGCTGTCGACCTGCACGGAGTGGTCGATGACCAGGTCGACCGGAAGCTGCGGGTTGATTTCTTTGGGATCGCCTCCCAGGGCGGCCATGGCGTCGCGCATGGCTGCCAGGTCGACGACGGCGGGGACGCCGGTGAAATCCTGGAGGATGACGCGGGCGGGCTTGAAGGGCACCTCGGCGCTTCCCGGATTCGGGGCGTTCCACTCAGCCAGGCGCACGACGTCGCCGGTCGATACCTGCACGCCGTCCACATTGCGTAGCGCGCTTTCCAGCAGAATCTTGATGCTGAAAGGGAGCCTGTCCACATGGCCGACGCCTTGTGCGGTAAGCGCGTCAAGGCGGTAGATGGTGACATCGCCGGCGGCTGTGGCGATGGTTGCTCTCGCGTTGAATTCGTCTTTTTGTTCAGGCATTTGCAAAGTTCCTATGCACCAATGGTGTCGGCAGCGGCACGGCAATGCTCGCAGTTTTTATTGCGGGGCAGCATTGCTTCACGAGGCGCAGGCGACAACGTTATCAGACGTGTGAAGCATACACCAGATCAGTAAATTGGGGAATGAGCGGCGGTTGGTTTTGAGTCGGGCGAGCGTAGTAATACTGAGAAGCGAGACGACTTCCTAAGGGACTCTAACAGAACAACGAATAATCAGAGCCGCGACCGTAAGGGAGCTGGGATTACCCTTCCGGCGTCTGCCAAACGACAAAGTCACTGCGAAACCCACGGATTCGAATCCGTGGGCTTGCAATGGAACTGTGACGGAGCACTAGTTATTGAGGTCGCGAATCGGCCTCAGAACTTTTCGGGAATCCGCCGACAAGAGCTTTCGAAGATTGAAGGTCAGGATGGACCGGGGCTACGCCTTGGGGGCTCAGGATGAGCGATAATCTTCAGTGGTCAGAGGCGCGTGAACGAGTCGCCGGCAAGTGGCAGATTCCGGCGCTGGCCCTGGCGGGCATCGCTCTGGGGGCCGCGATTCTCACATACCAGTCCCCCGTTTCAAAGATTCCCTTCTACGAGCTGCGAGACAAGTTGGCGTCACTGGTTGACGACGGTTTGTACACAGCGGCGATCCAGTCGGCGGGCATGCTACTGGAAGTGCCGGAGAAGTCGGCGGCTGATCTTGCCCCGGTCCATGTAGCCCTGGCCCGCGCCCGGCTCCTGCGAGCCGAGCGGAGCGGCGCAAAAGTTCCCTCTATCGCCCGTGCGGTGATCGAACACTATGAGCAGGCCGCCGTGGGCGGCGTCGAGTTGACGTCGCAGGATCATGCTTTGACCGGCAAAGCGTACGACTGGATCGGCACATACGACCGAGCGGTGGAGCATTACCGGGCGGCGGTCAAGCTGTCCAGCGCTTCGACGGAAAGTGAGGGGCCGGACCCGGATCTGCTGAAACGCATTATCGAGCTGCGCGCCGACAGGCTGGGGGCGCCCGCCGAATCGGTGCACGAAGGTCTTGATGAGCTGCTGGAGCGTGTGCGGCCGCAGGGCGATGAACGAAGCGCTCGGCCGGACATCGTGCTGTGGGCGGTGCGGCGCAAGGTCTATCTGTTAAGCGATGCGAATCAAGTGCAGGAAGCGGAGGCACTGGTGGAGGAGGCCTCCAAATGGTTCGGCGACGGAACGGTGATCAGTGGATTCTCCGGCGAGAAGTGGCGCCAGTGGTTCGAGTACTTGCGGACCTACGTGTTGTACCGGTCGGGTGCATACGACGAGACTGAGACACGTCTGCGTCACCTTCGTGGGCGATTGGCCCAGCACGGCGATCTGTATGCTCAGACCGGTTGGCTGCTGGGTCGTGTCGTGCTGGGCGCCGGCGGGCCGGAGCGTCCCGCCGAGGCGATCTCGTTTTTTCGTGATGTGCTTTCGCAGGGTCATGCACCATCCGCCGCGAGTGCCGCAACTGGACCAGGGATGGACGAAGCCCTTGGTGTGTACGTGGCGGCCAGCGAACTGGGCATTGCTGAAGGGCTGGTTCTGTTGGAGCGATTCGACGAAGCCTTGGATCGCTACGGCAACGTTCGGAGGCGAATGCGGCGTTTACCCGCCAGCCGCCATTTGAACCCCAAGGTGATCGAGTCCTCGTTGACCGTGGTGAGCGAGCGGCTGCGTCTGGAAGGCCGGTTGGAAGCGGCGCTACAGTTTGCCCGGGAGGCGGCTGCCGTGGGTGATGCCATGCTCTTGGAGTTTCCGCAACGCCGCATGATGTTGCTGGAGCGTTATTCCGATTTGCAGGCTGCGGTGGCGCGGAAGAAGCGCGCCGAAGCGGACCGGCTGGAGAACCCACGAATTCGAATCAGTGGGCTTGGCGGTAATGATGTTGCGATGGTTCAGGGCGCTGAGCGGACCTCTGCATCCGCACCGGCACAACGTTTACGGATCCGCCGGCTGCGTGACGAGGCCCGGACGCTGCTGTTGCAATCCGCTGAGATCAGCGGCCGAATCGCGGAGCTGGCTGTCGCCGACGAGGATCGGGCCGCGGCGGCAGCCTGGCGGGAGGCGGAGCGCACGCAGGAAAGTGGCGACCTTAATGCCATTATCGCAGCGATGAAGCAGTTCATGCGTGCCCGCCCGGCGAGTTCGTTCGTGGCCCGGGCTTTGCGTTATCTCGGTCAGGCCCAGCAGTCGGCGGAGTTGTTCGCCGACGCGGTGGAGACCTATCGCGAGAACCTGCAGCGGTTCCGCCGGACGCCGGACGCAGCCGCCTCCATGATTCCGTTGGCGCGGTGCTACATCGAGATGGGCGAGGGGCACGCCGACATGGCAGAAAAAACGCTGCGCCTGGTGCTGGAAGACTCCGACCTGTTCACTCCCAAAGCTCCAGAGTACGCCGATGCGCTGTTTCTGCTGAGCGATGTGCTGGTTGGCAGAGGTGCCTACGAAGAAGCGGTGCCGGTGCTGGAGGAGGCCATGGTGCGGTACCCGCACGGCGAGCGCACGGCGCGGGCACGGTTTCTGCTGGCCGACAGCTACCGCAAGAGCGGTCTGGCACTGAAGGAGGATTACCAGGAAGCGACCTTCGCCGCGGAACGTGAACGCATCCTGGCTGAGCAAAAAAACCGTTTGCGAAAGGCCGCGGAGCTGTTCGCCAAGACGGTGGAAGAGTTCGAAGCGAAACCACGGGAGGACAAGCCGCCGGTGGCCCCCGAGATGTCGCCGCTGGACCAGGTCTACCTGCGGCACGCCCGGCTCTATCAAGCGGACTGCCACTTTGAACTGGGCGAATACGACCGTGCCCTGGCACACTACGAGCGATCCGCCTGGATTCACAAGGGCACCACCACGGCGTTGGGCGCGTACGTGCAGATCATCAACTGTCACGTTTTCATGGGCGAGGGCCCTGATGCGGCGGCGGCTGTGCGGCGGGCCCTTTATGTGGTGGAGACCATGGTGGATGAAGCGTTCGCCGACGGCATCGGGTTGGAGTCGAGAGACCGTTGGCGCGAATACTTCGAATGGGTTCAGAAGTCGAAGTTGTTTTGAAAGGCACGAAGGCACGAAGGCACGGAGGCACGGAGGGAGAGGAAGGGACGAAGGGACGAAGGGACGGAGGAACAGAGCCGCGACCGTAAGGGAGCGGAGCAGTGGTCCGCAGGGCGGACCCTACAAGAAGCGATTGCAGATCATGACGAAACAGAACCGCGACCGTAATGGATCGGAGCAGCCAAAGCTGAAGAGCCGCGGGCTTCAGCCCGCGCGGCCCCTCGAAACCGCCGGGACTCCCGACGCGGAGAGCTTTGTGGCATCGCTGGAATGTCAACTGGAGCTCTACGGTCGGCTCAAGAGGCTGGTGGAGCGCCAGCGGAGTCTGATCACCGCCGAAGACCCGTCGCAGCTTCTCGCTCTTTTGGCAGAGCGCGACCGTGTCACCAGCGAGCTGTCCACGTTGGCCAAACAGCTCGGGCCCCTGCGCGAGGTGTGGGAGCGTGTTCGCGTGAACATGTCCGCGGACCGAAGACGTCGAGCCGCCGGGTTAATCCAGGAGGTGCAGAAACAATTGCAGGATATCAACGCGACCGATGCCGACGATGTGAAGCTGCTCGAGGTGCGCAAGCGGCGGGTAGCGGCGGAGATGCAGCGGGTCGGCGCCCGGGGCGCGATGCTGAGCGCCTACGGTCGCGACCGACGCCCACGGGTTGCAACCCGTGGGCTTGGAACGTTGGACCGTACGGATGAAAACTTATGAATACGCGGATGAGAGAAGGCACGAAGGCACGAAGGCACGAAGGCACGAAGGGGAACGCACAATCCCCAATCGTCAATCGTCAATCGTCAATCGTCAATCCGCAATCCCCAATCCGCAATCGACAGGGGCGTCCGCGGCAGCCCAGCGGGCGGGAGTTGGAGCTGGGGGCGATAATCGACGCCTACAATCAGGTCACCGAGAAACTGAAGGACTCACACGACGTGTTGACGCACGAAATTCGGCGGCTTCAGCAACAGCTTGAGGAGAAGGATCGGGAGTTGGAGCGGCGCAATCGCCTTGCGGCCTTGGGTGAGATGGCGGCGGGGGTGGCCCATGAAATACGCAACCCGCTGGGTGGGATCCTTCTCTACGCCACCATGCTCGTTGACGATCTCAAGACTCAGCCGGCATTGCGCGGATTGGCTGAACAGATTACGTCGGCGGCGCACACTCTGGACGGCATCGTCGGCGACATACTCGCGTACGCCAGTCCGCAAGAGCCGAACCGTCAGCCGGTGGCACTGGACGCCCTGATGACCGAAGTGATCGACCTGCTCAAGCCCCGATGGGCCAAGGTGGGGTGTTCGGTGGAGATGGTCAAAGGTCAAAGGTCAAAGGTCAAAGGTCGAATGGCGAATGGCGAATGCAGAATGGCGAATGGCGAGTGCGAACACGCTTTCGCTATTCGCCATTCGACATTCGCCATTCACTCCAAAGTGGTGGCCCATGTGGAGGCGACTCAGGTTCACCGCGCTCTGCTGAATGTGGTGTCCAATGCGATCGATGCGGCGGGCAGGTCGGGGCACGTGTGGATCACAACACATCGTGTGGGACCGGCTTCATCTGTGGGACCGGCTTTCCAGCCGGTCAAACGACAGGCTGGAAAGCCTGTCCCACAGCGATTCGTTGGTGTTTCGGTGGCTGATGACGGACCCGGTGTGCCGGAGTCTTTGGTCGATCGCATTTTTGATCCGTTCTTTACGACCAAGGACTCGGGGACGGGTCTGGGATTGGCCATCGTGCACGCCATCGTGGAGTCCCACGGGGGCCGGGTGACCGTGGCGGCGCGCCCGGGCGGAGGATCGGTCTTTACGCTTTTGTTTCCGGCCGGATCGGAAGGTCGAAGGTCGGAAGGTCAACGGTCGAATGGCGAATAGCGAATGCAGAATAGCGAATGGCGAGTACCAACACCCTTTCGCTATTCGCTATTCGACATTCGCCATTCACTCCGAGGAGTCACCCTGATGGCCCACATTTGTGTCGTTGATGATTCAGGCCTGATGCGGACATCAGTTGAGACCACGCTGGCGCGGGCGGATCATCGGGTCACCAGTTTCGCAGGCGCCCGGGAGGCTCTGGAAGCGATCCGGCGGACGCGTTTCGATCTGGTCCTAACGGATCTGAAGATGCCGGAGATGGACGGGATGGCTTTGATCCGGGCTCTGCGGCAGGCGCGCTGTGACGTTCCGGTGATCGTGATGACAGCCTATGGCACTGTACCGGACGCGGTCGAGGCCATGAAGCTGGGCGCGTTCGACTTCGTGCAGAAGCCGTTCGAGGCCCAGAGCCTGGAGATTCAGGTGGAGCGGGTGCTTACGGCTCAGCGTTTGCGGGCGGAGAACGAGGCCCTGAGGACGTCGCTAGCGGATCTGCGCAAGGACCGGCGGATGGTCGGTGACTCCGGCGCGATGCAGCAGGTGCGCCGGAAAATAGAACAATATTCCGCGAGCGACGCGACAGTGCTGATCTCCGGTGAGTCGGGGACGGGCAAGGAGCTTGTGGCGGCGGCGATTCATGAGATGTCGCCGCGGCGTGAGCGTCCGATGCTTTGTCTGAACTGCGCCGCGTTGACGCCACAGTTATTGGAGAGCGAGATGTTCGGTCACGAGCGGGGGGCGTTCACCGGGGCTGACCGTTTGCGTAAAGGTCGTTTCGAGCTGGCTGACAGCGGCACGCTTCTGCTCGACGAGATTTCCGAAATGGCCCAGCCGCTTCAGTCCAAGCTGCTGCGGGTGTTGCAGGAAGGTGAGTTCGAGCGTATCGGCAGCAGCGTGACGCAGCAGGCGGACGTACGTGTCATCGCTACGACGAATCGGGTCTTGGAGGAATGGGTGGCCAAGAAGCGCTTCCGCGCGGATTTGTACTATCGGTTGCACGTACTGCCGCTGCATCTTCCGCCGCTGCGGGAGCGCCGCGAGGACATTCCGCTGATCGTGAACCACTTCATGACGCTGCTGAAGCGGGTCAACAAGTCGTCGGTGGGGCGGGCCAATCCGTTGAAGGTGGAACCTGGCGCTATGCAAGCGCTGTGTGAGTATGACTGGCCGGGGAATGTACGGGAACTTGAGAACGTGTGTCAGCGTGCGGTGGCCACGGTGAGTGCTGATGCGATTGTTCGAGCGGACGTGGAGCAGTGGCTGGGCGGGTGGAAAACCAACGGATTGCAATCCGTGGGCTTGGCAGAGGACTCGGACGTGTTGAGCAAGCTTCGGCCGGGGAGAATGCTGGAGGATATGGAACGTCGCCTGATCGAGCGTACGCTGAGGCGGTTCAACGGGCACCGGGTCAAGTCGGCCCAGGCCCTGGGCATGGGCGTGCGCACGCTGGGGTTGAAGCTGAAGCAGTGGCGAGAACAGGACGGCGTAGGGGTTGCGGGCAGTCGCAGCGTTGAGACGGCTCGCACCTGATGACGCGCAGTTGTTGCGCGGCGCAGGGGCCGGTGGCGCAGGTCTTGCCGACTGGCCATGCCGGGGCACCGTGGCAACACAGCGTGAAGGGATTGAAAAGGCCACTACCGACCGGATTCAGTGTGATGGTACGCCAACTGCTGAGGATGATGTGAAGGATCGGAGCGGTTCCATTGGCGGGCAGCGCTCGGATGGAGCAACGCCGACTTACTGACAAGCAAATGCTGCTTGAGAATCTGACCAATCGGGGCGCGACACCGGCCTTGGTGAACACACTGTCGTTCGCCGAAGCACGGCATCGCATGCTGGCGGAGAACATCGCCAACTGGCAGACTCCGGGCTACAAGTCCAAACAGCTTGATGCCCGGGCCTTTCAAAAGGCGCTTCGCCGGGCTCTGGATGAGAAGGGCCGCGATGCCAAGAAGCCGTTTGTGGTGGCCGGCTCCGGGCAGTTTCGCAGCGGGCCTGATGGGCGGCTTCATGTGACGCCGGAGGTGCAGCCGGTTGCCAACGTACTTTTTCATGACGGCACGAACGCGTCGATCGAGCGGATGATGTCCGACTTGGCCGGCAACGCCATGATGTATCAGGCGGCTAGCACGATTCTGAAGGGATACTACGACGGGATGCGAAAAGCTATTCGCGGCACCCTGTAGCTGTTTGCGGGCGTGATCACGGGCGAATCCCGGCGCGCCGGGACCCGTGACACCCGAGGTACGGCGCGGGGAACCCACGGATTGTAATCCGCGGGCTTTGCGGTTGAGGAGGTGAGCGACGATGTTTGCAGCGATAGATATCAGCACTTCGGCGCTGGTTGCCCAGCGGACCAATCTTGACGTTATCGCCGGGAACATCGCCAACAGTTACACCACGCGCGGCGCGGATGGTACCGCTTATCGCCGGCGGGTGGCGATTTTCGCAGAGGGCAATCCGGCGGCGGGCAAGTCAGCCCCGGGTGTTCATGTCCGATCCATCGAACGTGATCCGTCGCCGTTTCGCAAAGAGCATAACCCGTCGCATCCCGACGCCGTTCAGTCGGGCCCGGATCAGGGATACGTGCTGATGCCTAACGTCGATCCCAGCACCGAGATGGTGAATGCGATGATGGCGGTGCGCGCCTATGAAGCCAACGTAACGGTTATGGAAATATCCAAGTCGATGGCGGCGGCGGCGCTGCGGCTGCTGGCTTGATGCAGGTGGCCGAGTGAGGGGAAACCCACGGATTGGAATCCGTGGGCTTCGCCTCTGGAAACAGCGTGCTGAGAGGAGTTTTCAAAGAAGATGTTTGATCCCATTCAGATAAATCCGACGGGCGGTGTCCAGGGTCCTTCGGGAACCGGCGGGGCCGTACCGGGCGCGTTGCCTGCCGGCGGCGCTGCACCGGGCAAAGGCGCCGCTCCCGCAGCGGGATCGACATTTGCAGACTTTCTGTACGATCGGCTGGACGAGGTCAATCGTTTGCAGACGGAAGCGGACGCCGGCGTACAAAGGCTGCTCACCGGCGAGACGGAGAACGTGGCGGAAGTGTTCGCCGCCAGCAACAAGGCGGGCATCGCCTTTGATCTGTTGATGGAAGTGCGCAACAAGCTGCTCGATGCCTACCG
>JAZGDL010000346.1:0-7287 GCA_036477795.1 Phycisphaerae bacterium | reverse complement strand
CGAAGTTATCTCGAAGCAGCCCGGGCGGGCGCCCCGAGGCGATCAGCGCCGCCTCGATGGCGAGCGTGCCGCTCCCGCACATGGGGTTGACCAGCGGCACGGACCCGTCATACCCCGTCGCAAGGATAACGCCCGCCGCCAACGTTTCCTGCATCGGCGCTTTGTGCGGCATCTTGCGGTAGTTTCGATCCGCGAGTTTTCGCCCGGAGGTGTTAAGGAAAAGCCGGGCATCGTCCCCGTTCCAATAGAGATGGACGACGAAGTTTTCCCGCTGCGGCCCGGAGTTCGGCCGAGCACCGGCCACCGACGCCACCCGGTCCACGATGGCGTCCTTGACCTTGAGGCTTGCGAACCGCCAATCGTTGATGGTCGGCGTGTTCACGCTCGAGACCACACTGAGGTACTCATCGGGTGAGATCATCTCCTCCCACCGCAGCGCGCGCACGTGCCCGTACAGCTCTTCCGGATCGGCGCAGGTGAATGCATCGATCAGGACGAGCACGTTGAACGCGGTGCGCAGAAAGAGATTCAGTCGCATGGCGTCATGCATGCCGGCTGTGATCTCCAGGCCGGTCGACCGAGAAGAATCGACCGTGTAACCGAGCTCCTCGACCTCGCGCCGAAGGTAGTCAACCAGACCGGGGGCGCAGGTGATGCGAATTGCTTGCGGTGCATGAGAGTCCGTCATCGCCGCAGACGATATTCGCTCTCCGGCGCCCCGAAAAGCCCGGCAACCGCGCCGCGAGGGTCCGTACCATGCCGGAGATGTCCGGATTCTTCGCTGGTACACCACAGTCGACGGCGTGGGGTGCTGCTACGCCAAATACAGATTTCGCTTGATTCTCCGGGCGTGAGCGGCGATAATGTGGATTCTTGTGCGACCGGCCGACCGGCGAAGAATGGCGAAGTGGTCGCACCGGGCGGGCCCCAACGACACCGGAATCGAGATATGAGTAAGAGCAAGCGTTTCCCTGCCTTCACGCTGATCGAGTTGCTGGTGGTCGTCGCCATCATCGCCCTGTTGCTCAGTATACTGCTGCCTTCGCTGAGGAAGGCTCGCGAGCAGGCCCGGCGGGTGGTGTGCACTGCCAACCTGAAATCGCTGGTGACCTCGAGTATAGTGTATTCGGGTGCGGACAAGCATGAGAACACCATCCCGGTGCATCCGTGGACGTTTGTGTCACCGGCGGACTACGGGGCTTATGATTGGGGTGGAAAGGCCGGCACGGGTGAGTGGCAGACCGGCAACGACCCAATGTCGTCGCGTTGGGGGACCGCCCGCGGGCGCGGCCCCTCCAGGCGTCCCTTGAACGCGGTAATCTACAAGAACGCCTTCACCGACTACATCAACAATCCCGGTCTGAACCAGAAGAACTGGCTTTCCGACGCGCAAGCGGACCTGCCAATATATCGATGCCCATCCGACAACGGCCATACCGGGCATCATATTGGGACCTGGGCGGATTCAGGATTGTCGTCCTACGATCATTTCGGCAACAGCTATTCAGCCAACAGCTTGTGGTGCTCCTCGCACACTCAAACGCGTGAGATCTTCCGTAGTTGGGGTCCGTTCCTGCGACCCATCTCGCGCATTGTCACACCAAACAACACGTTGCTGTATATGGAGAACGCCGGGCGGTTCGCTTACCATCTGAATTACTCGGCTACCGTTGGAGGTTGCGCCACCAATTCGGACGGACCTTATTTCAGCATTTCCAGCGACCTGTCGGTGATCAAGGGCTGGCACGCCACGCCGTTCAAATTCGCAGCCACCTTCGTGGACGGACACGCCGAGATCATCCACATGCAAGGGCATCTCGACCCGGCTCCGCAGGTTTCGTCGTATCCGCCGGGGATGGACTTTCGGGTGGCGATTTGCCACGTTATTCGCGATGTCGGCTGGCAGTTGGACACGCTCCCGTCGCCGAACATCGATGTGCCGTTCTTCCATATCGAATTCGCCCAGGTACCGGACGATTACATTCGGTAAAGCCTCTGGGGTGCGGCGTTGACCCGTGGGGCGAGCGATTTGCACATTGGAGTATGCGGTGCCGTTCCGGCGTCTGCCAAACGACAAAGTCACTGCCGGCGGCGACTGGGCGTAGTCGAGGGTCTCGGAAGGAGGACGGGGCAAAATGGCTGATGATCCCAATCGGCCCGTGGTGCTGACCACGGTGGCGATGGAACTGCAGGCGGCGCTGATCGTGGCGGCGCTGGAGGAGCGGAGCATCGAGGCGCAAACGACCGGGGCGCTGACCAGCGGTTTTCGGGCGGAGGCGCCGGGCGGAGTTCAGGTTCTGGTGCGGGCGGTGGACCTGGAACGGGCCCGGGCGGCGTTGAGCGATTTGCAGTCGGGGTCGGTGGATAGCGGTTAGAAGAGAGTCCCGAAGCGTAAGGTCACGCTGGACCTTTATTTCGCTGGACCCTTATTAAAATCCCTTTTCGGTCCCCCCCTGGCGGTGTGGGACAGGCTTTCCACCCGGTCAAATGACAGGCTGGAAAGCCTGTCCCATATATGGGTGCGAGAAAGGATTCTCGCACGAGCACTGTTACTTTGCCTTTTCCGCAGCCAGGACGGCATTCAGACCGCGGGCAATAAGGGCCGCGCGGGACACGCCAAGCTTCTTGGCCAGCTTGTCCGACTTGGCCAGCAAACACTCTTCAACGGTAACGGAGATCACTTTGGCACCGCGTCCGCGAACAGGGCGGCCCCGTTCTCTCCTGGCGGCCTGCCAGCGGCGCGCCGCCGTGGGAGACGGCGATTCGAAGGTGTCGACTACGAACTCCTTGTCGAACTCCGCCGTCGCGTCTGCGAGCTGCTCGCAACTCATCTTGGTCAGTGACGTGCTTTTCGATGTACGTCTCATTGACTTTCCCGACGCCGAAAGCGTCGTTTCTCGTTCTCGGTCAAAGGTCGGGCGTGGATGACATAGATGCCGTTATCCTCGTCCAAGATAAACACCACCTGTAGTAACCTTCCCCCATGGCCACGACCCCAGACCAGCCACTTGTCGTCATCCCGAAGCAGAGGATGGGGGCGTCTCGCGTTTCGGACCACGCGTTCAGCCTCATCGGGTGATACGCCGTGGTTAGCGATGTGCTCGGTGTTCGCTTTGTTCCATCGGAACTCCATGCACCAGGTCCTGAATTAATTATACATGAAAACACGAGCCAAACAACACGTCGCGGACCGATACGCCGATGAATCCGACCCTGATATGCACGAATATGGCGCTAATCCGTGGCGACGCACAGCCGATCGATGATCTTTGCACCGACGGCGTCGCCCCAGACGTTGGTGGCGGTGCGGAACATGTCCAGGATGCGGTCGACGCCGATGATCAGGCCGATGGCGGCCACCGGGATGGTGCCCGCTGACGGGTCGGAGGCCAGCACGTTGCTGTTAACCGCGTCCAGGACAATCACCATGGTGACCAGGCCGGCGGATGGAATGCCGGCGGCCCCCACGGCGGCCAGCGTGGCGGTGATGGCGATGAGCACAAGCGTGGCCAGGCCGAGCTCCAGTCCGTAGGCTTGAGCGAGGAAGACGACGGCCACCGCTTCGTAGAGGGCGGTGCCGTCCATGTTGATGGTGGAGCCCAGCGGCAGCACGAAACCGGCAGCCTGCTTGCTCACGCCGCCGATTTCGGTGGCGCACTTGATAGTCACCGGCAGGGTGGCGGACGATGAGTCGGTGCCGATCGCCGTCATGATGGGTTGGCGCATCTGATTCATGAACACGAAGGGGTTGGATGAACGCCCGGGCGTGTTCTTGCCGAACAGCCATAGCACCGAGGGCAACACGACAAAGGCATGGATGGCCAGGCCCAGCAGGACCACGAACATGTAGGTGCTGATGGCGCCGGCGAACACCGACAGGCCGATGCGAGCGACGGTCCAGGCCAGCAGTGCGAAGACCCCCACGGGGGCCAGCCAGATGACGCCGTGAACCATCTTCATGAGCACTTGGAACACCGCTTCGAAGAAATCGATTATCAGGCGGTTCTTGGGGCCTATCATGGTGACCACCACGCCGAAGAAGATCGAGAAGAAGATGATGGGCAGGGGCTGGCCTTTGGCGGCGGCGGCGACCACGTTCAGGGGTATGATCTGCGACACCAGGCCTTTCATGGCTCCCATTAGACCTTCCTGCTGTTTGGCGGTGAGGGCCTCGACCTTGTTGGTGTCCTGGGCGTAGCTGGCTTCAGCCTCGCTACGGCGTTGCTCGTCGATCTTGGCCCCGGGCTGGAACGCGGTGACCAGGCAAAGCCCGATGGTGACCGCGATCAGCATGGTGGCCATGTAGTAAAAGAGCGTCCACCCTCCGATGCGGCCGAGACGACTAAAATCACCGACGCTGGTCACTCCGACGACTACGCTGGCAGCTACCAGCGGAATGATCATCATCTTCAAGAGTCCCATGAAGATGGTGTTTCCCAGGAAGGTGAAGATGGCCAGGGCCCCGGCGTGGGCGTGCTCGGACTCGGGTTGGGCCAGGCTGTAATCGGGATCGTAGAGCAACTGCCCGACAATGGTGCCCAGCACCAGCCCGGTTAGGATCAGGAATGTCAGCAGCCAGCTCGATCGCATAATGCAAGCCCGCGGTGGGACCGGTGTACGAGTGCCATGGTAGTGAACCCTGGGACTTTGACAATCCCTGCTTCGAGATTATGTTGGTCAACCGTGGAATGTCGAATGTCGAATAGCGAATTCAGAAAGAGGATTTACTCATGATTCGCCATTCGCCATTCGCTGTTCACTTTTCCGTGATCGGAGGATTCGTTGAGCTGCATCGCTGTCATTCCGGCACGCTACGCATCGACGCGGTTTTGCGGCAAGCCACTCGCCAATCAGACCGGCAAATACCTCATTCAGCACGTCTATGAACAGGCCGCCAAGGCCAGCTCGATCGACGATGTGATCGTGGCTACCGATGATCGGCGCATCGTGGAGGCGGTGGAGTCGTTCGGCGGCCGCAGCGTGATGACTCGCAACGACCATCCTTCGGGCACCGATCGCGTGGCGGAAGTTGCGGCTGGTCTTGACTGCGAGATCGTTCTAAACGTTCAGGGCGACGAGCCGGAGATTGAACCGGAGGCGTTGGACCGGCTGGTGGCGCTGATCCGGCAGAGTGAGCATCCGATGGCAACCTTGGCGTGCAGTTTTGACGCGCTGCGAACGCAGGGCATCGAGGCTGACCCGAGCGACCCGAACTGCGTCAAGGTAGTGTGTGATAAAGGGCGGGCGATTTACTTCTCGCGTAGCGTGGTTCCCTACGAGCGCGAGGCGCATGCCGCGTACCAAGGCCCGTGGCTGCACCTGGGGACCTATGCTTATCGGCGGGAGTTCCTGCTGAAGCTGGCGTCCCTGGAGCCGACGACGCTGGAGCGCGTCGAAGCCCTGGAACAGTTGCGTGTTCTGGGACACGGTTACTCGATTGCGGTTCAGGTCGTGGAACGGGCCGCCCTGGGTATCGATACGCCGGCGGATTACGCGGCGTTCGTGAAGCGGTACGAAGAGGAAGAAAGGCACGGAGGCACGGAGGCACGAAGGGGAATAGAGGGACGAAGGGACGAAGAGACGTAGGCGAATCGTCAATCCGCAATCCGCAATCCGCAATCTCCGGTCAGGCGGATTCGCGGCGGCGTTTTGTTCTGGGGCCGAAGAGCTTCTGGGTTCCTTCCACCACGGCTTCCGTGACCACCGATTTGCCGGATTTGGCGTTTTCGGGCAGATCGTACATGATGTCGATCATGAAGCCCTCCATAACGGCACGCAGGGCGCGGGCACCGGTCTCGCGGGCCATGGCCTTTTCGGCAATCAGATGCAGGGCGTTCTTGGCGAACTGAAGCTGGCAGCCCTCAAACTCGAAGAACTTCTGATACTGGCGCACCAGGGCGTTCTTGGGCTCGTTGAGGATGCGCACCATGGCGTTGACGTCCAACGGCTCCAGCGTGGTGATGACCGGAAGGCGGCCGATCAGTTCGGGAATCATGCCGTATTCGATCAGGTCTTCGGGCACGATCTGGTGGAGCAGGTCGGCTATTTCGGTGACTCTGGACTGCTCTTGCGCCTCGTTGGCGAATCCGATAGCAGTCTTTCCGATGCGCCGCTTGATAATCTCGGTAACGCCGGTAAAGGTCCCGCCGCAAATGAACAGGATGTTGGTGGTGTCCATCTGAATGTACTGCTGTTCGGGGTGTTTGCGGCCGCCCTGGGGCGGGACGTTGGAGGACGTGCCTTCGAGCATCTTCAGCAGGGCCTGCTGCACGCCCTCTCCCGACACGTCGCGGGTGATGCTGACGTTCTGGGTGGTGCGCCCGATCTTATCCAGCTCATCCAGATAAATAATGCCGCGCTGGGCCAGCTCCAGATCGTATTCGGCGCTTTGCAGCAGCCGGAGCAGCACGTTCTCGACGTCTTCACCGACGTAACCGGCTTCGGTTAGGGTGGTGGCGTCGGCGATGGCGAAGGGCACGTTGAGAATGCGTGCCAGGGTCCGAGCGATCAGCGTCTTTCCCGAGCCCGTGGGGCCGACCATCAAAATGTTGGATTTATCAAGCTCGACGTCGTCGTTGCCCTGGTCACGATGGTTAAGCCGCTTGTAGTGATTGTGAACGGCCACGGCGATGGCCCGTTTGGCGGCCTCCTGCCCGATAACGTACTCGTCGAGAAACTCCTTGATCTGCCGCGGCTTGGGGGTGCCGCCCACGATGGCGCGGGCGGTGGAGGCCTTGTGCGTTTCCTGGCGGATGATGTTGTGGCACAGTTCCACGCAGGCCTTGCAGATGTAAACGTCCTTGGGCCCTTCAACCATGGGCCCGGCCTCGCGCTGGTTTTTGCCGCAGAAGCTGCAGAGGCTTCCTCGCCGTTCCCGCCCACCGCCGCTACTGCCGCTCCGTCCACTGGCCATAATGCACTCTCTCCAGTGTGGGACAGGCTTTCCAGCCCGTCATTCGACCGGCTGGAAAGCCGGTCCCACATCGGTCAATCTTCCACCAACACTGATATCGTCAACCAGGCACCCACCTCTCCAATCACATCATAGGCCGGAATCCTCGCGATGGCAGCGGCTTTTGTGGTGGATTCCGGTTTCGCCGCTCAATCGTAGCCTCTTGCGGAAGTATGATCAATCCACCGCAGAGGTAGCCGTCTCGGCTGGGTGCGTGACACTATCGGCGGCTTCAGCGCCGTACCCTGATGCAGCCTGAAAGGCTGAACGAAAGTAGCCGTGGGCAAGTCCCGCCGAGGCGGGACGCCGCCCACGGTAACCCCAACACCCGTTCC
>JAZGDL010000345.1:0-3772 GCA_036477795.1 Phycisphaerae bacterium | reverse complement strand
GCCCATGTCGCGCTCCGTCAATCCGCGACGCGGTGAACCACCGACCGGAGAGCCGTGTGCGGGAGATCCGCACGCACGGTTCGGAGGGAGGGGAGACCGGGCAACCGGTCTTCCCTACCCCTATCCCGGCGTAGTCAAGGTGCGCGAAACCCAGACATGATGATTGACGTGTCGGGGTTTTTTCGGTATCATAACAGCGTGTAGGAGCGGACCGCCGTTTGAGCCCGGGTTTGATTTGAGAGGGAGGATATCAGACTGTGACGAACTTACTCAAGAAGGCATTTGCCGAGGCATCCAAGCTTGAGGGGGACGAGCAGGACGCGCTGGGCCGGTGGTTGCTCGAAGAGCTGGCGTCGGAGCGGCGATGGGAGGACACACTCGCCAATTCCCAGGACGCGCTGACCACACTCGCCGATGAGGCGCTCTCCTAACATCACGCCGGGCGTACCCAAAAGCTTGACCCTCACAAGCTGTGACCTCGCGAACGACCGAACGTTTTCGCAAATCCTTGGCCGCGTTGCCCGACCTTCGTTCCTCCGCTTGGAATTCGTCAGCGGGGCCGTTAAAATAGTATTAGGAGGTGTGGCTATGGTATTTGAAGGTGTTGTTCGCAATAGGGCTGTGGTGCTTCCGACCGAGGCCGATCTGCCGGAGGGTACGATCGTGCGTATCGAAGCGGCGCCGCTTAAACGAATCAACGATGTTGTGGAACTAGCGGGGACATGGGAGGGTGATGACGCCGATGGGGTCGTTGCGGAGATCTATGCCCTGCGCTCCAGCGCGCCGCCCAGGGCTTCGCTGGGATCATGATCCTGCTCGACACCGATCAGAAGTGTGTTCTTTCTCCGCGGACGGAAAGAGGTTCGCGCGGCATTTGAGGCTCACGGATCGGAAGAGCCCGGGATCAGCATCATAACCGTCGGGGAGTTGTACTTCGGGGCGCTGCGGTCGGGTCGTCCGGAGAGAAACCGGGACATATGCCAGGCGTTTATCGATCGCGTGACCATAGTGCCGCTGGACCCGCCGGTCATGCTGCGATTCGCCCAGATCAAGGCGGTGCTGGCTGCTCGCGGCGAGATCCTGGAGGACCCTGACCTGCTGATTGCGGCAACGGCTTTGCAGCACGAAGCACCACTGGTTACTCATAATGCCTCGCACTTTGCTCGCATTGCGGGCTTACGGCTTGAGGACTGGTGCGGATAGGCAAGGAAAGACGCGAGCGAGAGGCCGCCTGGAAATGGACGCCCCGGCAGGGTATCATAGCGTCGGAGTTCACTCGTGCCCAAGAGCGTCTATGTCGAGACCACGATCCCCGGGGCCTACTTCGATGAACGGGAGGACGTGGTCAGTCGCTTTCAGCGCCACCAGACCCGACTGTGGTGGGCGACGTGTAGACCCCGGTACGACCTCTACACGTCCGAGGCGGTCGTGGCTGAACTGGGGCAAGGCAACTTTCCGGGGCAAGACGAGGCGTTGAGCTTGCTGGACGGTGTACCGGTGCTCCCGGTTGGAGAGGAGATCGCCGGTGTTGCCCGGGCATACGTAGAACACCTGGTGATGCCCAAGGGCCGGATGGGCGACAGCTTCCACTTGGCCTTCGCGTGCGTGTATGCGATGGATTATTTGCTCACGTGGAATTGCCGGCACTTGGCCAACCCCGGAAAGGTGGTGCACATTGCGGAGATCAACCGGCGGCTCGGCCTATTGACGCCGACTATTCTGACCCCACAGATGCTGGTGGAGGAGGATTCGAGTGAACGACAAAGAGAGTGACACGTTGGACCCGGTAGTGGCTCGCACAAGAGAGGCCCGCGAGGCGCTGGCCAGAGCCTGTGATTACGACCTGGACAAAATGGTCGAGTTGTTCAGATCGATGCAGGCACAACACGCCGAGCGCGTGCGGGCTCCCGAGCGGTCACTCGCGAGCGGAGTAACCCGGGCGGGTGGTCAGGGTCGGTAGGTCTGCAACGTTTTTGTGGAGGTACGCAAGTGAGATAGAAACGCAGACGCTGAAGAGTTAGCGTCGAAACAATCGTGGCTTCGGCCGCCGTCTTGTACTTAAAACTGGCAGTTCTGAACAAGCAAGACGCGTGACCGGTGCCGCGTCCCGAAAGGGGCGTGGGCCGGACCGCCCAGGGCGACGGTTGGCGCGTATGCCCGCTTTGGGTAGAATAGATGTGACTCGATTGGATGGCTCCCCAGGGGAGTTGTGAGGAATCAGCTAGGTAGATTCGTCCGCACAGCGGATCTCACGAAAGTACAGGTAGAGTATGACGATTGAGCAGTTGCGGCAGATGCATCATGCTCGCCCGTTTAGACCGTTCCGCGTTCACATGGCCGACGGACGTCATCTCGACGTGGACCACCCCGAGTTCCTCGCGCATACCCCGGCCGGGCGCACAATCATGGTCGCCCGACCGGATGAGAGTTTTGAGGTGATAGACCTGTTGCTGGTGACCAGCTTGGAGCCGATCAACGGCGAGCGTCAACTGGGAACGGAGTAACAGCCCCTATCGCCGTCTTCAACAACTCCGGTGACGCCCGGAGTTGCGTATGATGCGGAGTGTTATGACGTACACCGTTTTGATCGCACGGGGTAATGAGAGGGGCTACGTAGCGACTGTCCCGGTGCTGCCCGGTTGCGTGTCGCAGGGGCGCACGAAACGTGACGCGCTCAAGAACATAAAGGAGGCGATCGAGGTCTACGTAGAAGCACTACTGGAGGACGGGCTAGCCGTGCCTGTGGAGGCAGGTAAAGAGTTGGTGGAAGTGGAGGTGTCGGCCCGTTGACCCGGCTCCCTCGCGGCGTGTCCTGCCGGCGAGTGGTCGCCGCGCTCAAGAGAGCCGGCTTCTATGAACGGCGCAGGAAAGGAAGCCATATTGTCATGCGGCGAGACGAGCCGTTCGCCCAAGTCGTCGTTCCTGCCCACAAGTCGATCGACACCGGGACCTTGAGCGCCATCGTGCAGGCAGCCGGGCTGACAACCGAGTCGTTTCTCGCCCTGCTGTGACGAGTCGGGTCCCCCATGCCGATGCCCGACCCGGCACACGAAGGCAGGTGGATGTCGTATTTGTATATTGAGCACGGGGGACGCCCTACAAGAGCCGATGGCCGGTGTGGCGGAGCCTGCGAGACTGTGCTTGGGCGAGCCTCGCAAGACTTGCTCAAGGTCTAGCGGGCATGTATAATACTGTCGTTGAGGTGGGCGTATGTCCGGAACCATTGTGGAACCGAAACCGGGGTCTGATGTAGGACGTGTAGTCGTAACTGTCGCCGTGGAGAACGTCGAAGACCGAAAACGCGCCGACCGCGGGGAGATCGGCGATGATCACGTCAGACGCATTTCCGTTGAGGCGCTGGTTGACTCAGGGGCCACGTTCTTCTGTTTGCCGGAGTCGGTCATCGAGCAACTGGGCTTGGATTTCGACCGCCGAAGAGAAACGCGAACCATCACCGGTCCGCTGATGATGAGCATTTACGGCGGGGCGAAGATTGAAGTTCAGGGTCGCGCCTGCCGCGTGGAGGTAATGGGCTTGCCGGAAGGCCGTCAGCCACTGCTGGGGCAGATTCCGCTGGAAACACTAGATTGGTGGGTCGATACCGCCAACCGGCGCCTCGTCGGCAATCCCGAACACGGTGGACATTGGATGGCCGAGGTTTTCTGATCCGCTCGGACCCGTGAACGCGGACAGTATTTTTGGAGGTAGGCTACTGAGATAGAAACGCAGACGCACGGGTGCCCCGCCCTCTCTGAGGGTGGGGGACGGATTG
>JAZGDL010000344.1:0-4867 GCA_036477795.1 Phycisphaerae bacterium | reverse complement strand
GGAACTCGCGGATCAGGGCGGCCCCGTGGAGATCGCCGCTGGGCTCGGCTGCACTGATGAAGATTTTCGGTGCCATGGGTTGATTTTGTATGGGATCCTGTTATTTTCCAGTTTGCAGAGTGAAGAGTGAAGAGTCAAGATCGCGCCCCTTCGTGCCTTCGGGCTTCGTGCCTTCGTGCCTTCGGGGTTATTGAAGTAGGAGGACTCGTTTGGCTTCGGAGCTAGTGCGTCAGCTTATCGATTCGGGGATTCATTTCGGTCATCGGGTGAGCCGGTGGAACCCGAAGATGCGCCCCTACATCTTCGGAAAGCGCAATCTGATCCATATCATCGATATTCGCGAGACGGTGAAGGGTCTGTTGCGTGCCAAGAAATTCGTTTCTCAGGTCGTAGCTCGGGGAGACGACGTGCTGTTTGTGGGCACCAAGCGCCAGGCCCGGGACGCGGTTGAGGAATACGCCAAGAGCGTGAACATGCCATGGGTAACCGAGCGGTGGCTGGGCGGGACGTTGACGAATTACCATACCATCCGCTCGCGTTTGGTGCGTCTTGAAGAATTGGAGGCGGCGGAGGCGGACGGGCGGGCTGCCGAATACAGCAAGAAGCAGGCGTCGCGAAACTCCCGCGAGCGCCGCAAGATTGAGCGGAATCTGGCTGGCATTCGGGAGATGTCCAAGCTTCCGGGCGCTCTGGTGATCGTGGACGCCCATCGGGAGAGCAACTCCCTGCGGGAGGCCAGGTCATTGGGCATTACCACGGTGTGCCTGATCGATACGGACTCCGATCCGGATTTCACGGACATTCCCATACCCGGCAACGACGATGCCATGCGTTCGATCAGCGTGGTGTTGAAGCATATCGCCGAAGCGGTGTCGGACGGCTTGCGGGCCCGGACCGGCGCTGCGGCGGCGTCCGAGACAGCTCCGCGCAAGCGGTCCCGGCGCGAGCCGACGGCGCGAGCGGATGACGGTGAACCGGAGAAGCCCGAGATGGATGCACCCGGCGAGGCTGCGGCCGAGGCGGAAGAGACTGCGGACGCGGCAGTGGTTTCCGACGGTGGATCGGCGGGTGCCACCGGCCCCCTGCCTCCCCGTGTACTGGCGGACAAGCCGCCAGTGGTGCCCGCGGTGCCGGAGTCCTCGTCTTGATGGGTACCACAGGTCCCGGCGAGTGAAGAGTGAAGAGTGGGGATTGCGGATTGGAGATTGACGATTGGGGATTGCCCTTCGTGCCTTATTCTTCTTTTCCCCACGAAGTCGCCCGAAGTGGCTTGCCGTTTGGCAGACGCCACCGGAAGAGTGAAGAGTGAAGGCCGCGTGCCTTGGTGCCTTCGTCCCTCTGTGCCTTCGTGCCTTCCTGGATTATCTTACGGAGACCAATGTGATGGCGGCAATTTCTGCCAGTCTGGTGAAGACGTTGCGAGATGAGACCGGGCTGCCCATGATGGAGTGCAAGACGGCGCTGGTCGAAGCCGAGGGCGATCCGGAACGGGCCAAGGACATCTTGCAGAAGAAATACAAGGGCAAGATGGCCTCGCGGGCGTCGCATGAGACCGGCGAAGGCCGGGTGGCGATCTTCATCGCGGACGATAAAAAGAGCGGCGCCATCATCGAGCTTCGCTGTGAGACGGCGTCGGTGGCCAAGACCGATCGGTTCGTCGCACTGACCGCGACCATCGCCCAATCGGTGGCGGCTGGGGACCAAGCCAGGCCCAGCCCGGAGTCGGTCCTGGCGTATGCCTCGACGGCGACGGACGGGCGGACCCTTGTCGATGAGATCACCGAGGTGTTCGGCCTGCTTCGCGAGAACCTGAAGCTAAAAAGCTGCCGTAGGATTTCGGGCGAGCATCTGTGCGGTTACGTGCACCATGACGGCAAGAGCGCTGTTTTGATCGCGCTGGATGCCAAGCCGGACCTCGAGCAGGTCGGTGTCGACTTGTGTCACCATGTAGTGTTCGCGAATCCCATGGCCATCAGCAGGGACGACATCCCCGATGCGGCGATCGACAAGGTAAGAAAGATGGCTCAGGAGGTGGCCCAGGAGGAGGGCAAGCCCGCGCAGATCATTGAGAAGATCGTGGCGGGCAAGGTCAGCGCGTTTTGCGCCCAGAACGCGTTGATGGAGCAGGAGCACGTCAAGGTGTCCAAGACCAAGGTAGGCGCCGTTCTCAAGCAGGCTGGTGTGAACGCGGTCACGGACGTGTGCATCGTCAAGATCGGGGCGTGAAGAGTGAAGAGTGAAGAGTGATGCTTCCCCTCCGTGCCTTCGTGCCTCCGTCCCTTCCTTCCCCTTCGTCCCTCCGTCCCTTCGTCCCTCTGTCCCTCCCCTTCGTGCCTTCGTGCCTTCGTGCCTCCGTGCCTTTCAACCTTCAACCTTGGAACGCTGACGTCCATGTCCGACGTTAAATATCGACGCGTCGTGCTGAAAATCAGTGGTGAGGGCCTGTGCCGGCCCCATACCACGGGCATTGACGCGGACGAGCTGCGACGAATCGGGACCGAGATAAAGAGTGTGGCCGAGTTGGATGTTCAGCTCGGCCTGGTCATCGGTGGCGGGAATATCGTCCGCGGTAGTGCCCTGGCGAGCGAGATTAACATCGCCGAACCGGCGGCCCATTACATGGGCATGCTGGGCACGGTGATCAACGCCATTGCGGTGCAGGAAGTGCTGGAGTCCATGGGGGTGGACACGCGGGTGCAGTCGGCGGTCGCCGTCGATCCGGTCTGTGAGAAATTCGTTCGCCGGCGGGCGATTCGTCACCTTGAAAAAGGGCGGGTGGTAGTGTTCGCCGGTGGAACGGGCAATCCCTTTGTCACCACGGACAGCGCTGCGGCGTTGCGTGCTTCAGAAATCGGCGCGGACGTGCTCTTAAAAGCGACCAAGGTCGACGGGGTGTATACCGCGGACCCTGTCAAAGACCCCACCGCCCGGCTGCACCACCGTCTTAGCTTCGACGAGTTCATTGACAGCCGCCTGGGGGTGATGGATCTGGCGGCCATGGTGATGTGCCAGCAAAATCGGATACCGGTGGTGGTATTCAATCTGAAGAAAACGGGTAACATGCGCGCCGTGGTGATGGGCGAGCGCGTGGGAACGATCGTGGGCCAAGGTCGCGAGTCGTGAAAGGATGACTGATGCCGGCTTCAGCCATTGAAAAGCACTGCATCGAGCAGATGAACAAGGCCGTCGATTACCTGAAAGATGAGCTGCGCGGGATCCGTACCGGTCAGGCGACGCCGGGGCTGGTGGATCATATCCGGATCGAGGTCGCCTCCTACGGCAGCACCATGACGTTGCGTGAGCTGGCCACCATCAACGTGCCTGAGCCCAGCACCATCACGGTCAAGCCCTTCGATCCCTCGACCATTCAGGACATCGAACGCGGGCTCCAATCTTCGGATCTGGGCATCACCCCCATGTCCGACGGGAAAATCATCCGCCTGCCCATTCCTCCATTGTCCGGCGAACGTCGCGAGCATCTGGTGTCGCAGGTGAAGAGGATGGGCGAGGCCCAAAAGGTCGCGGTGCGGAACGTCCGCCGGGACACCAACAAGCGAATCGACGCGGAGAAGAAGAGCTCGGCGCTGAGCGAGGATGAAGCGGACACCGCCAAGGACGCAATCCAAAAGATCACCAAGCGCCGCGAGAATGAGCTCGACAAGCTCATCGCTGCCAAGACCAAGGAGATCCAGGAAACGTGAAGAGTAGGGAGGAAGGGACGGAGGGACGGAGGGACGAAGGGACGAAGGGGAATCCGCAATCCCCAATCCGCAATCCGCAATCGTCAATCGTCAATCTCGAATCCCCAATCGTCAATCCGCTTATGAACTTCTGAAGAACCCCTCATGACCATGCTCATCACGACCGTTGTGGCTGATCGTGCGGAGACCATGTGTGCGCGGGCCGCTGAGGCGTTGGCTCAAGGTAGCGACATGGTCGAGCTGCGGCTGGACTCGCTGCTGCCGGGTGAGGAGGCCCACATCGGTATGTTCGAGAAACTGGCGCCGGGCCGGTGGATGGCGACGTGCCGGCCGGTGTCAGAGGGGGGGATGTCACGGGTCCCCATCGAGCATCGGGTGCCGCGGCTGCTGTCGGCTGTGCGGATGGGGGCGGGGTTGATCGATTTTGAGTATGCCGAGTGGAATCGGTCGCCGCTGGCCCGGACTGACCTTGCCCGGGGGCTATCGGATCTTTCCGTGGCGGATCATGCGCCCGGTGTGATCCTGTCGCATCATGATTTCCAGCGTCGCCCGGAGAACCTGGAGGCGCTGGTGCATGAGATGTCCAGCGTGCCCGAGGTCAAGGGCATCAAGGTGGCCTGGATGGCGGAGAACATTTGCTGCAATTTCGACGCCTTTGAGGTGATGCGCCGCGGCTCGACGCATGCGGCGGCCATCTGCATGGGTGAGGCCGGCTTGTTGTCGCGGGTGTTGGCCGCCAAGTTCGGTGCCCTGGCCAGCTATTGTTCCTTTGATGCGGATTCGGCGGCGGCTCCCGGCCAGTTGACCCTCGCGGAGATGCACGATCGTTATCGCTGGCCGTCAATCGACGAAGCCACCGAGCTGTTCGGTGTGATCGGGTGCCCGGTGACGCATTCCGTCGGTCCGGACGTTTTCAACGATGCTTTCGCGCGGGCCAACATGAATGCGGTCTATCTGCCGCTGCTGGTGGGCGGTCGTTACGAAGACTTCGCGGCGTTTATGGATGCGTGTTTGAGTCGGGATTGGCTGGACGCTCGCGGGTTCAGCGTGACCCTGCCGCACAAGGTTCATGCTCTGCGCTATCTTGCTGATCGCGTGGACCCGCCCGCGGACCTGATCGGGGCGGTGAACACCATTCGGATCGAAGATGGCGAGGTCTGGGGGTG
>JAZGDL010000343.1:0-7083 GCA_036477795.1 Phycisphaerae bacterium | reverse complement strand
TGTACAAACCCGGTTTGGAAGGCGTCATCGCCGGCGACACCAGCATCTCCGCCGTCGAGCAGACCAGCTTGTCCTACCGTGGATACGAGATCGGCGATCTCGCCCAAAACACCACGTTCGAGGAAGTTGCCCACCTGCTTCTTTATGACGAGCTCCCCACCTCGAGGCAACTCTCCGACTTTCAAACCACACTGTCCAAGCTGCGACCGCTGGCTCCTGAGGTCATCCAAGCCCTTCGCTTGATTCCCACCGACGTCAGCATGATGGACGTACTGCGCTCGATGGTGTCGTTCGCCGGGCATTTTGATCCGGTCAAGGGGGACACCATCGACGACCTCCGCCGCCGGGCGGTGTGGCTGATGGGTGTCGCCGCCGGCGTGGTGGCAGCCCGCTACCGCCTGCTCAACAAGAACGAGCCCCTGGAGCCCAAACCGGGGCTCTCCCACGCGCAGCAACTCCTTTACCAGGCACTCGGCCAAGAGCCCGACGACACGGCTGCTCGCCTGCTCGATCTGACGCTGATCCTCTACGCCGAGCACGAATACAACGCCAGCACCTTCGCCAACCGCATCGTGGCCTCCACCATGTCCGACCTGGTCTCCGGTATTGTGACCGGCATCGGCACGCTCAAGGGCCCGCTCCACGGAGGGGCCAACGAGAAGGCCATGGCGATGCTCAAGCAGTTTGACTCCGCCCAGGCTGCGTCAGCCTGGATAAAGGAGGCCTTCGCCAAGAAGCACAAGGTCATGGGCTTCGGCCACCGCGTCTACAAGCAGGGCGACCACCGGGCCCACATCCTCGAAGACGAGCTGCGCAAGCTGGCCGAGAAGAAGGGCCAGAACAAGTGGATGGAGATTTACGATGCCATCAAGGAACCCATGGTCAACGAAAAGAAGATCTTCCCCAACGTCGACTACCCTTGCGGCCTGACCTACTACCTGCTCGACCTGCCCATTGACATGTACACCCCGTTGTTCGTCTGCAGCCGCGTTACCGGCTGGTCCGCCCATTTCATCGAGCAGACTGCCAACAATCGCCTGATCCGCCCTCTGAGCCGCTACGCCGGCCCGGCGAAACGTAGCGTCACGCCTATCGCCCAACGCACCTGAACACAATGAGCTGGATCGCCCGACGCACGTGAACACAATGAGCTGGATCGCCCGCTCCCTTACGGTCGCGGCTCGGATTGGCGGCACGGAATCGTGCACGCTTGGTTAGACCGGGGCGAACGGTTCGCAATCGGCGGTACTTACCAGGACATCCAGCCTGGCCAGGCGCTTGTTGAGCGCTTTAGCGAACGGCTCCAGCACGGGATGCTCGCTGGCCCAGTGCCCCAGCGCAATCGCCGAACAATCACGCCGCAGAATCGCCAGGGCATCGTGATGGCGGATCTCGCCGGTAATGATCACGTCGCCCGGGCCCAACGGGATGGCAAACGGCAGCGAACCCGCCGCCCCCACACAAATCACCGCCCGCGTCACCCGGCGGTCCGTCTCGCCGACCATCTGCACGCAGGTAGCCTCGGTCAGGTTCTTGAGCTTGCGAGCCAGGGCCGCCAGCGTCATCGGCTGGGGCAAATCGCCGTACCTGCCGATGCCGCGCTCCGGCACCGGTCGCAGAGGATAAATGTCGAACGCCGGCTCCTCGTAGGGATGGGCCCGGCGAATGGCCTCGATCACCGCCGGCACCTGTGCCTGTGGCGTTACCGATTCGATCCGAATCTCCGCCACGGTCTCATAGCGCCCGGCTTCACCGATGACCGGTTTGGTCGATTCGGTGCCGCGAAACGTGCCCGTGCCGGCCAATCGGTAGCTGCATTTCTCGTAGTCGCCGATGCAGCCGGCCCCAGCCTGGAACATGGCCTCCGCCACCGTATCGACGTCCGCCTCGGGAACGAACACGACGACCTTGCAGTCGCCCGCCCGGTCGTTGCCAACGTACTCCAGCGGCTGGGTTTGTTTGATCCCGCAGAGTTGAGCCATGCGGTCGTTGGTGCCGCCCTCGGCGGCGTCCAGAGCGGTGTGGGTGGAGTAGATGGCGATGCCGGCCTTGATGCAGCGCAGCACCAACGCGCCGGTGTCGTCACTGGGCATGGTCAATCGGCTGAGGGGTTTGAAGATCGGCGGGTGGTAGGCTACGACGAGTTGCACCCGCTCACGGACGGCTTCGTCGACAACCGCCGGCGTCAGATCGATGCACGTCAGAACGCGCCGCACGGCGGCTTCACGATCGCCGGCCAACAGGCCCACGTTGTCCCATTTCTGGGCCCGGCGCAGCGGGGCCAACGCCTCCAGAGCTTCGCAGACATCGGCGACACATATACGACGGGCGGATCGTTCAAGTTGCTTAACCATCGGTTCCACACTCTTGGGCGACGCGTTTTCGATACTGCTCGAGCAGGCCCTTGGCCACCGGGCCGGGCCGGCCACCGCCGATGTCGCGTTTCTCGACCCTGTTGACCGGCATGACCTGCATGATGGTGTTGGTCAGGAACACCTCATCGGCATCGAACAGGTCGTCAACGTCGATGGCCCGCTGTTGGGCCTTGATTCCTTGAGCGGCGCATAGTTCCAGCACAACACCCCGGGCGATGCCCGGCAGCACCGGCGTGTCGATGGGCGGTGTGGCTACCACTGAGCCGGAGACGATGAACACGTTGCTGATGGACCCTTCAGCCAGGAGGTTTTCGGGAGTAAACCACAGGGCCTCGGTGCACTGGGCCTGGCGGGCCTGCTTCACGGCTATCAGTCGCGGCAGATAGCTGGTCGTCTTGTGCCCGGTGAGCGGATCGTGCTTGGACTGCCGATACTTTGAAATCAGCACCGCAACCCCGGTCCGGTACAGCCTTTCAGGATAGGGCACCAGCGGGACAGCCGTCGCACAAACCGTGAACGGGCGCTCCTGCATCTCATCAGCCTCGATGACGCTGCCGGCTGACACGGTCAATCGCACGCGGGCCTCGGTGAGTCCGTTGCGTTCCAGTAGCTGTTCGAGCGTCTCAGCGGCCGGCAGCAGCGCTCGATCAACAGGCGTCAATAGTTGTTTAGCGGACGCACAAAGACGATGGAGATGGTGATCCAGGCGAAAGACCCGCCGGTTCTCTGCCCGCATGGTTTCAAAGAGGCCCGCGCCATGCAGCCAACCGGCGTTGTACACGCCGACGTGGGCGTCGGACGAGGCCATGAATTCGCCGTTCAGGTAGACGGTCCTGTTCACGCCCGTCGCTCCCGCGTTGTGCAGACGCGCATCTTGCCCGGCTCACCGGCTCGCAGAGCACGCATCATGCCCTCGGTCTTGGCCAGTATCTCCTCGTATTCCTCTTCCGGCTGGCTGTCGGCGACGATGGCACCGCCGCCGAACAGGTGCAGCCGGCCGCGATCGAGCACCATGGTGCGGATGGCGATGTTGAGACACATCGAACCGTCCAGACCGATGTAGCCGATGCTACCGCAATAGACGTTTCGCTGGGTCGCTTCGATCTCGTCGATGATCTGCATCGCCCGAATCTTCGGACAGCCGGTAATCGAACCACCAGGAAAACTCGCTCGCATCAGGTCGGCCCAATCAAACTCTTGGCGCAGTTTCCCACGCACCGTGCCCACCAGGTGAAACACGGTAGGGTGGGCCTCCAGCGACCCCGGAGATACCACCGTGACCGAGCCGAACTCGGAGACCCGGCCCAGATCATTACGCAGAAGGTCTACGATCATGGTGAGCTCAGCACGGTCCTTGTCACTGTGCAGCAACTCCCACGATCGCACATCATCCAGAACCGGATCGCCTGTCCGCGGACGAGTCCCCTTGATGGGGCGGGTCACAACCACACCGTCACGCAACGTCAGAAACAGCTCCGGCGAGGCGCTCAACACAGCCGAATCGCCGTAAGTGAAAAGGGCGGAGTAGGCTCCCGGATTGGCGATGCGCAGCCGCCGGTAGAGCTCGACCGGAGATGCATCGGTGCGTGCGGTGAAGCGCTGGGTCAGGTTCACCTGGTAGATGTCGCCGGCGCTGATGTATCGTTTCGCGGCGGCCAGGCGGTCGAAGTAATCGCCGGGCGACATCACCGCACGAGGTTCGTCAGCCACGGACCGCGACCAATCGACAGGCGGCGCCGCCGGCGTACGTTGCAGCATGGTGATCAGTCTGTCCATGCGTCGCGAGGCGGGCGGACGATGGCTGCAATTCGGGAGATCAACGGCGGTGATCCACCATACGCCGGTATGATGGTCGAAGACGGCCAGCGTGTCGTACAAACTGAAGTACACGGCCGGCAGAGCGATGTCGCGCGGCTTGCTGCAGATCAAGGATTCCAGAGCCGGTCCGGCTTCGTAAGTGATGAAGCCGATCCAACCCCCGACCAGCGGCAAGTCAGGATGGCGATAGCGAAGGTCCGCCGGCCCCACTTGCCGCGTCAGCCGATCCAGCCAGTCTTGGGTTTCGCCGTCACACATTACGAATTCCGCTACAGGATCGCAGCCTAGTATGGAGTACCTGCCCCCACCGGGCCCGGCGGCGGTGCTTTCCAAGGCGAACCCGCCGGGCTCAGCCGCGATCATCGTGACGGCTGAGTCGACCGTCGGGCCGGCGTCCAGGCACCGAACGGTCACCGGACTGCAGGAATTCGATTCGATGTTGGCCATAGCGCGGAGTATAGCAGACGCCACCCGTCCCCACTAACGGGCATCTGGAACCATTGAGCTGAGCCCCGAGCGCCAGCGCGGGGTGCTCGCTCGGCGTGGCAGAGGCACCCGTCGCTGGCGCTCGGGGCTCGGTTCATCAAGCTACCGACAATCCTTGCGCGAACCCGCCCCGACCCCGTTACGACGAATCCATGGACGCGTATCGGCTGACGACTATCATACGGTAAGTGCGAAAGGGCAGGGTGGCCCACCTCCTTTGGAGGTGGGGGAGGCGATGATCGTCGGCGGGTTGCGTCACCAGGGCGGTTCAAGCGTATATCATCATATCCCCCATGTCCAAAGGACATGGGCCACCCCGCCCCGCCGGTCGGATGACCGGCATGACCTGCACAATACAAGGAGAGTGTTATGGCCTTGAAAGATGCGACCGCCACAAGTGTGCGATCGCCTGAACAGCTCATAGCGGCGTCACGGAAGATTTACGTCAAGGGCATGATTCACCCGGATATCCGCGTGCCCATGCGTGAGATTCTCGTATCTCCGACGCCGGCTGGTGTCGATGCTAATGGTCAACCGGTGGAGGAGAAGAATCGATCGATCATGGTGTACGACACGTCGGGCCCTTATACCGATCCGGCGGCTACCACCGATCTGCGGAAGGGGCTGCCGCCGCTGCGGTTGCCGTGGATCGAGGCGCGTGGTGACGTGGAATCATACCAGGGCCGCACGGTCAAGTCGGCGGACGACGGGTACACCACGGCTGACCGAACTGCTGGAATCGAGCGATTCCCTGACTCCGCCCGACGCAAACCGCTGCGCGCTAAACCCGGTTGTCGCGTTTCGCAGATGCACTACGCCCGCAAGGGCATAATCACGCCGGAGATGGAATTTGTGGCCATCCGCGAGAACCTGCGGCGTGAGGAATACGAGGATCTGGTCAAGCCGCAGCATCGCGGGAACAGTTTCAACGCCGCCATTCCCGAACGGATTACGCCCGAGTTCGTGCGCGACGAGGTCGCCCGGGGCAGGGCTATCATCCCAGCCAACATCAACCACCCTGAAATCGAGCCCATGATGATCGGGCGGAACTCGCTGGTGAAGATCAATGCCAACATCGGCAACAGCGCGGTGACCTCGTCGATTGAGGAGGAGGTGGAGAAGATGATCTGGGCTACGCGGTGGGGGTCGGACACCGTGATGGACCTGTCCACGGGCAAGAACATTCACGAAACCCGCGAGTGGATTCTGCGTAACTCGCCCACGCCTATCGGAACGGTGCCCATTTACCAGGCGCTCGAGAAAGTCAACGGCACTGCTGAGGAACTGAACTGGGACATATTCCGGGACACGCTCATCGAACAAGCGGAGCAGGGGGTGGACTACTTCACTATTCACGCGGGTGTCTTGTTGCGGTACATACCGCTGACGGCTAAGCGTGTCACCGGCATCGTGTCGCGTGGTGGTGCCATATTGGCTAAGTGGTGCTTAGCCCATCACCAGGAGAACTTCCTGTACACGCGTTTCGAGGAAATCTGCGAGATCATGAGGACTTACGACGTGGCCTTCTCGCTGGGCGACGGCCTGCGGCCGGGCTCGATCGCCGACGCCAACGACGAAGCCCAGTTTGCCGAGCTGCAAACACTCGGTGAGCTGACGAAGATCGCCTGGAAGCATGACGTGCAGGTGATGATCGAAGGGCCCGGGCACATTCCCATGCACATGATTCAGGAGAACATGACCAGGCAACTGGAAATCTGCCACGAGGCTCCGTTCTATACTTTGGGCCCGCTGACCACGGACGTCGCCCCCGGCTACGACCACATCACCAGCGCCATCGGGGCAGCCATGATCGGCTGGTACGGCACAGCCATGCTGTGCTACGTTACGCCCAAGGAGCACCTGGGCCTGCCCGACCGCGAGGACGTCAAGGAGGGTGTGATCACCTACAAGATCGCCGCCCACGCCGCCGATTTAGCCAAGGGCCACCCCGGAGCTCAAGTGCGCGATGACGCACTATCCAAAGCCCGCTTCGAGTTTCGCTGGGAGGATCAGTTCAACCTGTCGCTGGACCCGGAGCGGGCACGCGAATTCCACGACGAGACCCTGCCGGCTGAGTCAGCCAAGACGGCCCACTTCTGCTCCATGTGCGGCCCCACGTTCTGCTCCATGAAGATCACCCAGGAGGTCCGCGACTACGCCGCCAGGCACAACGTGGATGAATCCGAAGCCGTCCAACTCGGCATGAAAGAGAAGTCTCGCGAATTCCAGGAATCCGGTGGGAAGCTTTATCAAGAGGTGTAATGCAGGCTGAAGGGAGAAAAAGGGGTCAGGGAAAGCGCCGGGATAAACCGGTCTGGAGTCGCGAATGAAAGAGTCGTACGAGGAAGGTCTAGCCAACCGCTCGGCCCCGAACCCTACGCTGGTGACGGCGACGTCGCGGGTG
>JAZGDL010000342.1:0-10672 GCA_036477795.1 Phycisphaerae bacterium | reverse complement strand
GGCCCGCCGAGTATCATTCGCAGTCCGCCATCGAAGCCGTGCTGGCCATGCGCTCGGAGATCGGCGGCCGCAAGATTCGATCCATCCACATCGGCAGCTTCGAAGCCGCCGTCAGCATCATCGGAAGCGAACCCGAAAAATGGCGACCCACGTCGCGTGAAACCGCCGACCACTCCATGGCCTACTGCGTGGCGGTGGCGATCATCGATGGTGACGTCACCCTGTCATCCTTCGACGAGGGTCGCCTCGGCGACCCCAAGATCCTTTGCCTGATGGATAAAACGAAGATTACCGAGGAGCCCGAGCTGAACGAGCGCTACCCCAAGGGCATCCCCAACCACGTCACCATTACACTGGAGGATGGTTCCACGCTGGACAACCGCGTCGACTACCCCCGCGGCCACAACCTCAACCCCATGACCGACGACGAGGTGGTGGCCAAGTTCAGGCGTCTAGCCGCCGGCGTCGTTTCCGACGCGGTCGCCGAAAGAATCCTCACCGCCGCCTGGAAACTTGACGAGTTGACCGATCTGGCGGAAATCACGTCATTCGAGGTGCTTGACAAGTGATTACTGGGAAGAACTATCGGCAGGGTGGCCCACCTCCTTTGGAGGTGGGGGAGGCGATGATTGTCGGCGGGTTGCATCACCGGGGCGGTTTGAGCGTATATCATCATCTCCCCCATGTCCAAAGGACATGGGCCACCCGCCAGGAATCCTATTCGTAGGCAGGTATAGGGGTGAATTGACACTTTTTCCGACCGCGCTATACTGATCTCCGGCGTTTCGGCTTGCGAGTTGAGGGCGCGGTACTTCATTGCATGCCGATTTCTTTTCCAGTCCATCAAAGGTTGTCGTTAGTCCATGCCCGTCGCGAGAAGAATCGCCTGGGGTATTGCCCTGTGGGCGTATGTCGGGTCGGCATCGGCCCAGACGCCGGTGTCAGTCACAGCGCCCGAGGCAGAGCCCCAGCTTCCCACCGGCATCGTTCCTCATGACGTTAATATTGACGGGCAACTTGCCTACTTGTGGGCCGACCCGGAAGGATACCAGGTAATCCATATCGTGGGTGACTTCACCATGCGGGTGGGCGGCCGCTCGCTGCGGGCGGAGCAGGGCATCATCTGGATGACTGACCGTCAGTACGAAAAACGCCCGTACCGCAGCTTCGAAGTGTTCCTGTTTCGCAGCGCCCGTATCGTGGAGCCGGCTGGGACGGTGACGGAAGGGCCTCTGCTGTATGTGACGCTGGGAAGTTCGGGCGAGGTGTTTCTTTCGGTGGACAAGCGGGCCTTCGCCTCGTCGGCTGAAACCACCGTGTATCGCGACGCAGCGGCGGTCCGGGATCGGGTACGGGCCCGCGGGGTGGGTGTCGGCGTGCCGGAGCCGCTTGCTCCGCTGACGGTGACGCTGGAGGAGCTGGAGATTCCACTGCCTCCTCCGGAGTTCAGCTTCAGCGCCAAGCAGATCAGCATCTCCAGGCTTGAGGACGGGCAGCAGATTGTCACCTGCATCGGCGGCGTGAACCTTTTTCGCGGAGCGGTGGGCGGCGGCGATACGCTCGAACTGCTGGCGGATTCGGCGGTGGTGTTCCTGAAAGGCGGCGCGCTTGAAGAGATGCAGAACATGCCGCTTCTTTCTGCTGAACGTGGCGCCGCTGAGGACGTGGCGGGCATGGGTGTGGAGGCGGTGTATCTGGGCGGGGATATCAGGATATCAGTGGGCGACAGGACCATTCGCGCATCGCAGGCCTACTACGACCTGGTGTACGACCGGGCCCTGATTCTCGATGCAGTGGCATTTGCCATGATTCCCGGCCGCAATCTTCCGATTTATCTGCGGGCGGCTCGAATCCGGCAGTTGTCCAATCGAGAGTGGGCGGCCCAGGATGCCATGCTCACCACCAGCGAGTTTCACACGCCGCACTATCACATCGGGGCCCAGCGTGTTGAACTGATCGACCGCACGCCGCCTACGTTGTTCGGTGAGCCGGCCGGCCTTACCCGGGCCCACTATCGCGTAGTAAACCCGACGTTCAGTCTCTACAACGTGCCGATTCTGTTCTGGCCTTGGTCGGCGGGGAAGGTGAGCGTATCCGACACCGCCCTGCGGCGCTTCAGCACGGGTTATGACGGTAGTTTCGGGTTGCGCGTGGAGACCGATTGGGACCTGTTTAATCTGCTGAGCTTTGAAGCGCCTGAAGGGTTCACAGCCGATCTTTCGCTGGACTACCTTTCCCAACGAGGCCCGGCGGCTGGTCTTGATGTGGTATATGAGCGGGACGATTACTACGGTTCCTTTCAAAGCTATCTGATCGACGATCGCGGCGACGACCGACTGGGGCGCTTCCGTGCCAATGAGCGTGACAGGGACAGCCGCGGGCGGTTGACTTGGCGGCATCGGCACTTCCTGCCTGAGGACTGGGAGCTTTCGTTCGAGATTTCCTATGAAAGCGATCGGGCGTTTCTGGAAGAGTACTTTGAATCCGAGTTTGACGAGGGCAAGGAGCGCGAGACGTTCGTCTATCTTAAGAAGCAGCGCGACAACTGGGCGTTCACCGTTCTGGGGCAGGTGCGGCTGAATGATTTCTACACGCAGACGGAGCGGTTTGGTGATTTCAGCTTTCAGCTTGTGGGTGAGCCGGTGGGCGATTTCGGGTCATGGTTCAGCGAGAACCGTGCGGGCGTGGTGCGTTACCGTTCGGCGGACAAGGAGTTTTTCATTCTCCTGACCGAGGGGTCGGACGGTCCGTCATCGGGGGCCACGGCGCGGATTGATTCTCGCCAGGAGATCACCATTCCGATTCGGTTGGGCCCGGTGAACGTTGTGCCGTTCTTTGTCGTGCGGGGCAGCGGTTGGGATGACACGCCGTCGCGTTCATTGTTCTCGCTGTTTGCACGTGATGGGGGCGGCGCGGGCCGGTTCTTTGCCGGCTACGGTTTCCGCTCCAGCATGTATTTCTGGCGGGTGTATGACGACTTCAAGAACACGCTGCTGGACGTGGACGGCATCCGCCATGTGATCAAGCCCCAAGTGGTCGCGTGGGCCTCGCACAGCAACCGTGATTCCGATGAGCTTTTTCCCTTCGATGAGAGCGTGGAGGGGATCGACGACTTCGACGGCGTGCTGCTGGGCGTGCAGCAGCGATGGCAGACCAAGCGCGGGGCGGGGGAGAACCGCCGGGTGGTCGACTGGATCACCTGGGACGTCCAACTCGGCCTGTTCAACGACGGGCGAGCCTCGGACGTGACCAATGGATTCGTCTCCTTCACCCGGCCGGAGGACAGCGTCTCGCGGAATTTCCTGAACTCGGCGTTCATCTGGCGGGTCAACGACGCCACCGCCGTGCTGAGCGAGCTGAACTGGGATCTGAACGACGGCGAGATCGACGTCTTCGATATCGGCGTACAGGTCGATCGAACGCCGCGCTTCAGTTACGGGCTTGACTATCGCTTCATTGAAGAGACGGATTCCAACCTGCTGGGCGTCGGATTGAATTACAAAATCGACGCCAAGCACTCGATCGCGGTTCGTGAGGCGTTTGATCTTGCCGGCGGCCGGACGTTGGATTTCACCGTGGCCTACATTCGCAAGTATCCGCGCTGGTATGTGGCATTGGCGTTCGAGCTCGACGAGGCTCAGGACAACGCCGGTGTTTCGCTGTCGATCTGGCCGGAGGGTCTGCGGCGGACCGCCATCGGATCGCGCCGGTTCACCGGCCTGGCCACCTCAACGGCGCTGAAGCCCAACTTCTGATAACCGAATCGTGGGCGGTCATTCAGCGGATCAGCGGCTATCGGTCCACTCCGTCCTCTGTGGGGAAACCGCGTGAAGCTGAGGGACGCGCAGCTCGACGGCGCGGCGGACGGGCTTGCCCTTGGGAGTGACTGCGGTGAGGGTGACCTGATAGGTGCCCGGATCGCCGAAGCTGTGGGTGGGTTCAGCCACCGCGGATGATTGGCCGTCGCCGAAATCCCACCGGTAGGTCTCCGGCTCGAAGGAACCTCTCGTGCCGAATCTTACGGTGAGCGCGTCGGCACCGTCCACGGCGAAGCTGCGGATGTGCAGCCAGGGCACGCGGAGCAGGACGTTTTCGAAGAATTGTTGGGCCGGCTCGGGATGCCCCCGATGGCCTCCGCTGACCTCCAATCTAAAGACGTTGGCCTGATGCTTTACAAGCCATTTGATACACCGTTTGGCATCCTTACCGGTCAGCAGGTCAAGTGCTCCGTAGATCACACACACCGGCTGGTGAGGGTCGATCCGGTCGACCAGGTCAACCAGGTAGCCGGAGTCGAAGTTTCCCTGCTGCAGGGCCAACGCCCGAAACGTTCGCGGATTACGCAGTCCGGTGTAGAGCACGGCGTAGCTTCCGGCGGACCAGCCGGTCAGGAACACGCGATCATGGGAGACGTTGTAGGCGCCGCGAATGTTGCGCACCGCCGAGAGGATGCGCGTCTCGTCCTCCAATTGCCGGGCTATCTGCTTTTCGAGTGGCAACTTGCCCAAAGCTGATGTTCCGCTCAGCTCCGGGGCGGCTACGATGAAGCCCTTTTCCTCGGCGAGCTTGACCCAGTCCAGCATCTGGCGGTCGGCGGAGTCCCACGGTCGCGTGCCGTGGCAGAGTACGATCAGCGGCCAACCGGCGTCGGAACGGTAATTAGAGGGGACGTACAGGCGATAGGGATTGTCCGTGTGCGGATCGGTCTTTTCGAAAATCGCGTTGGGAACGTCAGCGTCGCGGTACCGCGGGCATCCGCCGCACGCCAGCAGCATGATCAGGGCGGCTAGTGCTCTGTCACGGTGCGATTGACGGGTTAACGCCGTAACGCCGGGGGTGACTTTGTCGTTTGGCAGACGCCCAAAGTGCAATCTCCGCTCCCTCATACCATACTCCAACCCGCTATTCGAACTTTGACGCCCCACTGGTGAACCGCGCCGGTTGCAACTCACGCCGTACGCAACTCCATTCCACCGTCGGTCAGGTACTTCTGGAACGCTTCGCGGAAACGAACCAGGTCGGCGTCTTGGAGCGTTCGGGAAGAATCACCGATCCGGGCCCTGAAGGTCAAGGCCCGTTTCCCGGAGGGCACCGACTTGCCTTCGTAGCTGTCGACAAAGGTGACCCGGCGCAGCAACTCGTCGTCAAAGCGTGTCAGGTATTGCGTAATGTCGACGTATCTTCTGGTGGCGTCGACCAGGGCGGAGAAGTCCAGCTCCACCTCGGGAAACGCCGGAATGGCAGGGAGCCTTTCCACCGATTCACCCATCTCGGTGAGTGGTTCCAGGTCGATTTCCGCCCACACAATGGTCCAGGCGGCCAGATGCTCGTCGATCCGTCGCCGCAGCTCGAAAGGCACGGCCCCGATGCGGCCGACCTGCCGGCCGCCGATGCGCACCGCGGCGGTTCGGGCGGGGTGCTCCCACGGCACGGGCGGTGTGGGACCGGCTTTCCAGCCGGTCAAATGACAGGCTGGAGAGCCTGTCCCACATATGGGCGCGAACTCGGCGGGCAGCGAAACGACCTGCTGGGACCAGTTGTCTACGGCGCCCTTTAACTCAGCGAGCCGCTCATCGGCGGCGGACTTTTGCCTGACGGCCAGCAGCATGGCCACGCGACGCCGCTCGATGAACTGACCGTCCTCGGGCAGGAAAGCGCTGCCCAACTCGGCAAGTCGCAGCTCGGTGAAATAATGGCGATTGCGCTGGGCTACCGCTAGCAATCCGGGGATGAGCGATTGTCGCAGGCGCTCCTGCCCCTCCGCGGCCGGGTTGCGCAGCGTGACGCAGTCCGTGGGGTTGTAGCCCAGCCGGTTGCACCACTCGGTGTCATACCAGAGGTAGCTGTGGATCTCGGTCATGCCCAGGCCTAGGACCATCATGCTCAGGGCTTGGCGTTCTATTTTCTGAAGCGGGTTGGGTTCCAGGGCCCGCACCACGACCTGGGGATAGGCCGGCTCGATATTGTTGTAGCCGACGTAGCGGGCCACCTCTTCGATAACGTCGGCTTCGATCTCGATATCGCGCGTGGCCCGAAAGCTGGGCACGACCACCCGCAGGCCGTCTCCCCGGTCGGTGACCTTGAACGACAAAGCCGTGAGAATCTGAGTGATCCGTTCACGCGGGACCGGGTGGCCTATGAATCGACTGAGGAATTCCGGGTCGAGGTTCACCGAGACTTCCGGCAGCGGTTTGGGGTAGGCGTCGCTCAGCCGGCTGGCGAGTTCGAATCCGCTGAACTGTTCGCGGGCCAGTTGGACGAAGCGCTGGATCGACAGCACGGTGTTGGCGGGATCGAGTGACTTCTCGAATCGTGCGCTGGCGTCGGTGCGGTGGCTGAGGTGGTTGGCGCACTTGCGGATGGTGTAGGGGTGGAAGTTGGCGGACTCCAGCAGGACCGTCCTGGTGGTGTCGGATATCTCGGTATCCGCCCCGCCCATGATGCCTGCCAGGGCGATGGGCCTTCGGTGCGAGCTGATCATCAGGGCCCCTTCGGGCAGGGTGCGCTGGACGTTGTCCAGGGTGGTGAATGTGGTGCCGGCGTCTACGGTGCATACTTCGATGCGGTCGACTTGGTCGCCGTCGAAGGCGTGCATGGGTTGGCCGAGCTCGAGCATGATGTAATTGGTCAGATCGACCAGGGCGCTGATCGGGCGCAGGCCGACGTGGCCCAGGCGTAGCTGCATCCACAATGGGCCCGGCTGCGACTCCACCCCCTTCATCAGCAGGCCGGTATATCGCGGGCAGGCGTCGGGAGAGTCGATCTCGATGGGTATCTCCGGCAGCGATGCGTCCTGTAATTCGTGCAAGGGCGTCGCGGGATAGGGCTGGAGGGTGGTTTGGAAAATGGCGGCGAATTCGCGGGCTATGCCGTAATGGCCCCAGAGATCCGGGCGATGGTTGATCGAATGGTTGTCAATCTCGATCACCCAGTCGTCGAACATGGCCGATTCCAACTCTGCTCCGGGCGGGACGGTGGGCGGGAGGAAGATGGCTTCGCGGACCGCCGGGGCGATGCCCAAAGCGTCACCGGGCAGGATCATGCCGCTGCTCTTGCAGCCGGCGACCGTCGAATCGGCAATGGGGCCCGTCGCCCGGGTCGAAGCGCCGGTCGGTGCGAAGACCACCCGATCACCCACAGTGAGGTTGGGCGCGGCGGTGACCGTTTCGACGGTTCTTCCGGCCCCCACGTCCACCACGGCTACCCGCAGGGCCCGGTCGACGTCCACCTTCTGGAGTGATTTGATCTCGACGGCAATGAGGCCTTGGGCGTGGACCTCGATCGGTTCGACGCCCTCGACCTCGGCGCAGGCCAGGGTGAATCGATCAGCCATATCCGACGCGCTAAGGTCGGCCGGCAGTTCCACGAAATCGCGAATCCAGTTCAACGAGACCAACATGGATCGTGTCAGCCTTTCACTGTGATGGTCGGTCCGCCGAGCCGGCTGGGCGGGACCAGGGCCCGCAGGTCGCCGCTGTTGAGCACGCGGATGTCGGCGATGCCGTATTTCATCATGGCCAGCCGGGTCAGACCCAAACCAAAAGCGAAGCCGGTGTGCTCATGCGGATCGATTCCGCCGGCTTTCAGGACGTTGGGGTGGACCATGCCGCAAGGCATGACCTCGATCCAGCCCGACTGCTTGCACGTCCGGCAACCTTGGCCGTCGCAGATCAGGCAACTCATGTCCAGCTCGAAACCCGGCTCCACGAACGGGAAGTACCCGGGGCGAAGGCGGATCTTAAGGTCGTGGCCGAACACTTCACGCAGCAGAAGTCTCATCATCGCGATCAGGTTGGCGACGGAGATATTCTTGTCGATCATCAGGCCTTCGACCTGATGAAAGGTGTTTTCATGTGAGGCATCGATGGTTTCGTATCGGAAGCATCTCCCCGGGACGATGACCCGCAACGGCGCGCCGTGACGCTCCATGGCACGGACCTGCACCGGGGAGGTGTGCGTTCTCAGGAGCATGCCGTTGTTCAGCCAGAAGGTGTCCTGCAGGTCGCGGGCGGGGTGCAGTTTGGGGATGTTGAGCGCTTCGAAGTTGTAATACTCGCTCTCCATTTCGGGCCCGGTCTCGATGAGGAAGCCCAGGCGCTGGAACACTTCTTCGACCTGAAGCTGCACCCGCGTGACCGGATGGAAGTTGCCCAGCGGCGGCCGGTGGCCTGGCAGTGTCGGGTCGTATGCCGAAACGCTGGAGGCTTCGGCGGATGCTTCGTTGGCTTTGATCCGCTCAGCCGCCGACCTGAACAGTTGAGTCAGTTCAGCCTTGGCTTGATTCAGGGTCTTTCCGACCCGGCCTCGCTCTTGGGGCGGGTAGTCCTTGATCTTGCTCAACATGGTCCCCAGCGGCCCGCTCTTGCCGATGGTCTGGGACTCGATTCGCCGGAGCTGGTCCATGGTCGTAGCCCCAGCCGCCGCGTCCGCCGCTTCGGACCGCAGGGTGCACAGTTGAGATTCTAGCTGCTCCAAATCCAACGCTGGATGCCTTTCCCGGGTTGTTACGCCGACAATCGACCGGATAGCTTAGGGAGGCTTTGGGGTCATGACAAGACGCGTAGGGTCCGCCGTGCGGACCACGCACGCTTATCCGAGCCCCAAGCGCCAGCGCACGGGTGCCACGGGCGGCTTGCCCGCCCGTGCGTTGGCGAGTCTTGCTGCGGCACTGGCAGCAAGCTGCCACTGGCACCCAGCGCGGGGTCTGATCGGAGTTGCACGTTTGCCCACGGTCATTTAGAAGTAGAATGCTTGCGAAACTGTGTAATGCTCGGTCGCATGCAGGAGGACGGGTCATGAGTGCAGAGGTGGTGGTGGTGACCGGGGGCGGACGCGGCATCGGCAGGGCTATTTGCCGTCGCTTCGCCGCCGACGGGGCCCGGATAGTTGCAGCCGCCCGGTCCGGCGACGAACTGGCTGAGACCCAACGGCTGGTGCAGCAGGACGGCGGGACTTGCCGAACGATCAAGACGAATGTGGCTTCGTCTGCCGACGTTGAGAAGATGATCGGGATGGCGGTCCGCGAATTCAGCCGGGTCGATGTGCTGGTCAACAATGCCGGCGTGGCGTGCAACAACTCCATTGAAGAATTCGACCTCCAAGTATTTGACGCCATGATGGCCGTTAACGTCGGCGGGGTGTTTTATGCCTGTCGGGCGGTGTGGCCGGTGATGCGGGAGCATGGCGGCGGGGTGATCGTGAACATCTCGTCGGTCGCCGCCGTGGACCCCTTTCCCGGTTTCGCAGCCTATGGTGCCAGCAAAGCATGCGTTGAGGCCCTGACCCGCGGATTGGCCGCTGAAGGGCAGGCCTGCGGCATCCGCGTCTACGGTGTGGGACCCGGCGCCGTAGACACACAAATGCTCCGCGGCCCGTTCCCGGACTTCCCACCGGAACAGTGCCTAAAGCCGGCCGACGTCGCCGAGGCTGTATGGATGATGACCCAACCGTCCTGTCAGTACAGTGTGGGGCAGACACTCTACGTCAAGAAGTCGTGACATAGACCGCCGATGTGAACCGCTAGTGTTCTTGCTCCGCGTCAGATGTCTTTGGGCGGTTCGTAACCGCTGAGTCGGATCAGTCTCTCGGCGAGCTTGTACACATCGTCGCGGTCGCCGGCCTTCCTTGGTCCGACCATGACTACGACAACGCGAACTAGTATGAGCACGTCGCCGTTGGTGAGCTTCTCTTCGTCAACGATGTAGATGGCTCGATAGCGACCAACCCTGAGGCTGTAATACCCGCGGAGACTCTCGCGGAGAGCCTTTCCTGCGAGGCGAGGGTTGTCCTGGTCGCCAAGCCAAGCGATCTTCTCAACAATTCTCCGAGCGATTCGTTCGGGAAGCTCTCTGAGTTTGTTCCTGGCAGGCTCCGTCCACTGAATCTTGACCCGTCGCTCCCTCAAAGGAATTCCTTTTCCACCTCCTCATGGTCGATAAGCCGCCCCTCCTGGATGGCTTTCAGACTCTCGTTCAACATGGCCATGGCATCCGGATCGGACAGCACCTCCATGGTCTCGATCATGGTCTCCAGGTACTCGATGTTCACTATTGCGAAGGCCTGCTTGTTATGCCGTGTGATGTAGATCACCGGCTGCTCACGCAGGTCCTGGTCGAACGTGTTGAACTTCTTGCGCGCCTCTGAAATATCCAAAGTCTCTGGCATTTCTCGTGTGCTCCATGTTGGCCCCCGGCTTTCTGCCAGGATTGCCGTCCCAGGCAACATATCGTACAATTGTAAGCCGGAAATTGCTATAAAAATGCCATATATTTGTACCAATCGGTGTCAAACCGCATTTTCACGCCCGTGAGGGGCATTTCCACGCATCCGTGAAGCCCGCTTCACCGCCCGTACACGTGGTCGACGGCAGGCGCCGGCAACGATTTCGTCAGATCTGGTAGTCGGGGAGGATGTGGCGTTGCTTGCTGTCGTGGATTCGGGAGACGCGGTCGCGGCTTCGGACACGCAGGTCGGGCAGCGCGATGGTGACGGTGGAGTGGGGCGGCACGCTGGAGGTCAGGAAGACGGAGCCGCCGATGTGTGAGTGGGCCCCGATGACCGTTTTTCCACCGAGAATGATGGCGTTGGCGTAGATGGTGACGTAATCCTCGACGGTGGGGTGGCGCTTCTCCTCGCGGAGGAGGCGGCCTTTTTCGTCCTTGGGGAATGAGAT
>JAZGDL010000341.1:0-8758 GCA_036477795.1 Phycisphaerae bacterium | reverse complement strand
AGATGTTTTCGGCCCGCGGGTTGAACGTGACGGAAGCGACGGCTGAGGAACATGATCGGGCCATGGCGGTGGTGCAGGTGCTGACGCATTTTCAGACGCAGGTGTTGGGATTGGCGCTGGCCCGGCTAAGCAAACCCGGCGCTGGCGCTTTGGGCTCGGATAAGGGGTTCCCGCTGGAGGAGTCGCTGAAGTTTACGTCGCCGGCGTATTTGATGGATCTGTATGTGGTAGGGCGTCACTTCGCACAATCGCCGTCGCTCTACGGTCCGATTGAGATGTTGAACCCCCAGAAGGACAAGGTAATGGGTGTCGCACGCGACACCGCTAAGCAGTTGAGTGAGGTGATTTCGACGGGTGATCAAGAGCGTTTTGCGGCGATGTTTGAGGAGGTGCGGGCATTCTTCGGTCCGTTTTCCGAGGAGGCCTTGGAGCAGTCGAGCTATGTGATCGATCGGTTGGTGGAGCGGTCGTGAAAATGAAGAATAGCGAATTGAGAATAGCGAATTGAAAACACCATCGCCACTCGTGATTGGCATTCGCTATTCGCTATTCGCCATTCGCCATTCGTACATTGCGGGGAATTGTCCCACAGACGGTGGTGACCAGGGTTTGGAAGTCGGAGTCGCGGAGGGTGCGCAGGTCGAAGATTATGTGATCGTTCTTGATGCGAGCGATGACGGGAGTGGAGGCGGATACGAAACCCACGGATTCTAATCCGTGGGCTTGGCGGAGTTGGGCGACGACGGCGTTAAGCGAGGAACCCACGGATTGCAATCCATGGGCTTGCGAGGGGCGCCAGTTGATGACTACCGTTTCCAAGCCTTCACCGGGCAACGAGCCGCCGCCGGCATAGCTGGTGTCGGTGCCGACGGAAAACTCTTCGTTGGGCAAAGCAGCGGAGAGCATGTGCGCCAGCTTGCGGGCCCGCTCAGCCAGTTGGTCGGGTGCGGCGTTGAGCATGGCCAACGTCGGTATGTGCTCGATGGCGGCTGATCGGTCGCTGTAGAGGCGGAGCGTGGCTTCCAGTGCCAGCAACGCCAGCTTGTCGACGCGATAGCTTCGCATCAGGGGGTGGGCTTCGATGCGGGTGATCAGGTCCTTACGTCCCAGGATGATGCCGGCTTGGGGGCCACCGAGGAGCTTGTCGGCGGAAAAGCAGATCAGGTCGAAACCGGCGGTGATGGACTGGTGGACGTCAGGCTCGAGCGGCAAGTTCATGTGGGAAAAGTCAAACATAGCCCCGCTGCCGAGGTCATCGATGGCGATTAGATCATGGTCATGAGCGCAGCGGGTGAGCGCCTCGGCGTCAGGTTGCTCGGTGAATCCGACGATGCGGAAGTTGCTGTGGTGTACGTGGAGCAGGGCGGCGGTGTCTTCGGTGACGGCGTCGCGGTAGTCGCTGATGCGGGTGCGGTTGGTGGTGCCCACTTCGCGGAGCACCGCCCCGCCGGCGGCCATCACCTCGGGCATGCGAAAGGAGCCGCCGATTTCGACGAGTTGGCCTCGCGAAACGATGACTTCGCGGTTCTCGCATAAGGCCCGCATGGCGAGAACCAGGGCGGCGGCGTTGTTGTTCACCACGGTCGCTGCCTCAGCCCCGGTCAGCTTGCAGAGCAGATCGGAGACGTGAGATTGACGCCGGCCGCGGGTGCCGGCGGTCAGGTCGTATTCAAGGTTGCAATAACCGGACGCGCCCTTGACTATGGCATCGATGGCCTTGCGGCTGAGCGGTGCACGGCCGAGGCCGGTGTGCAGGACGACACCGGTGGCGTTGATGACCGGCCGGAGTGAGGGGGTGGTTTGCCGCACCAGCCAATCCTCCGCCAACCGGAGGATGTCTTCCCTGTCAACAGGTGCTTGTGGCCTGCTGTTGGTGAGGATGCACTCGCGGGTTTGTTCCAGGGCGGCGCGCAAGGCGTCGACAATGTCGGCGCGGGCGGTGGTCTTGGACCAGAGTCTGGCCCGATCGGTGTCCAAGAGCTCGGACACGGGCGGCAGGGCCCGTAACTGTTCAGCCTGCTGGGCATTCATGTCATCGCCTTGTCGTGCAGCACACGGGTATCACCCTGGCGCACGGTGAATCGGATGCGATCGAGGTACTCCATGAAGGGCACGGTATACTTCCGGCTCGAATCCAGCCGTTCACGCACCTGTGCAACGGTGACGGCGTTACCCTCACGGATCATGTCGGCCACGATGCGGCGCAGTTGTGACTCATTCTCCGCGGAAAGATAGATCGCGCCGTCGATTTCGACGAGTTCGCCGTAAGCGACGGCGATCTTGGCCAGGCGGCGCAAGCGCTTGACATCCGTGTCGAGAGCGCCGGCCAAGGAGTCAAGCGAGGGCGGGGCAAAGCCCGACTCACCAATGGCGGCGCGCATGCCGTCGAGAATCCGTTGGTCCTGCGCGGAGATTCTCGGGGCAAACGCCGGCGCGCAGATATACCGGCCGTGGACTTGGGCACGTGCGCTTTTGGCATAGAGATCAAGCAGCGGCCGACCCAAGCCCGGGGCGCTCTTGCGTTCCAGCCAACCGGTGAAGGCGTCCACGTGGAAACCGGGCTCATGGGGATGCGCCAGGTGGTAACGCTGGAGACGGTGGTCCGCCCGGTCGAATAGTGTTTCGATGCAAGCTGGAGCGACGCGGCGATCGAAGCCGTCGATAGCAATCCACTGTTCGGTGTCCATAAGCTTCTGGCGCACAGCGCGAAGGGCGTCGGGTTCGATGCCGGTGCGGGCGACAAGGTGAAGATCGTATACGTCGGCAAAACCGACCTCTATCGAGACTTGAGTAATGCGCTGGTCGGGCGAACCGTGATTGAGGATGTCCAGGGCCTGCCGCTCGCTTTCGCGGTCGGCAGACCACCGTAGCGCGACCGGCCGGAGAACGACCCCGCCGCCGATGGTGCGGGCATCGTTCTCCTCGCGGGCGATAAAGCGCTGGCCGTGGACGGCGAAAAAGTCGCTGTCTGAACGAAGCTGAACATAGGACGTCCCCCCGGGGGCTATTTCCGCCCGGTCCAACATAACTACGCGTGCTAAGACGTCCCGCGTGCCCATGCAGATACGCAGTCGCGAAAATGGCTTGATGCTGCGTTTGCAGCTCTGCAGCACCTCAAAGGAAGTGTCCACGCGGTGCGAGGGGGCTATGAAACCGGGGGTGGCCAGTTCGTGACCGCGGTCCATGTCGCGCCGGTCAAGTCCTATGAGATTGAGGGCCGCCCGCCGGCCCAGTTGGATCGCGTCTTGTCTCAGCCCGTGCGACTGTACTTCGCGAACACGGCAGCGCTTTGAGCCGGGATGGACCTCGAGTGTGTCGCCGGAGCGCACCAGGCCTTGAAGCACCGATCCGGTCACAACAGTGCCACGGCCTTGCACCGTGAACACGCGGTCAACGGCCATGCGAAATGAACCGCTCCGCCGGCGTTGTGAAACGCGTCCGGCGACCTCGAGCAGCGCCTTCTTCAGCGCGCCGAGCCCCTCGCCGGTGACCGACGAGACCCGCACCATCGGAGCGCATTGGAACACCGTACCATGCAGAAGATTGCGCACGTCATCCTCGACAACATCCAACAGTGTTGCATCGACGGTGTCGATCTTGGTGACAGCTACAACGGCTTGCTCGATCCCGACCAATCGCAGAACCTCGACATGCTCTACCGTCTGAGGCATGACCGAGTCATCGCCGGCGACGACTATCAATGCCAGGTCAATGCCGGTAGCACCGGCCACCATGGTACGAACGAAGCGCTCGTGGCCGGGGACGTCGACGACACCGAAGTGAACGTCCCCAACCGCAAGTTCTGCGAAGCCAAGTTCAATGGTCATGCCGCGACGCTTCTCTTCCGGAAGACGATCGGTGTTGGTGCCGGTGAGGGCGTTGACCAAGGCGGTCTTGCCGTGGTCAATGTGGCCGGCGGTGCCGAGAATCAAAAAACGGGACGGCGCGGCGGATTGATCAGTGCTCGATGCCATAGGGCGTTATTATCCGCGCGCCGGCGTATTGTTGCCAGCCGCGTCCTGTGGGGTGTAAAAATGCACTGAGTAGGGACTTTCGGTTGCGCTAAACCGGGTGTAATGAGGTGCCGTGGGTGATACGCTCTCAATTGAGGCTACTTCGGGGTGGTAGCTAAGTTGCCCGAAGCTCGGTGTTGAGGTGGATAGCGCAAGGGCACGCTGGACCGAGAATCCCTTCTCGGTCCCCCCTCCTGGCGGGCCAGGGGAAGGGATTCGGAGCAGCGGATGGGTGCGAGAAAGGATTCTCGCACCAGCACTTGCCGGTGTTTAGCTGGATATCGCCGGTGCAAATCCATAAACTATACTGGTGGTAGTATTGCATGTGTGCCACCATCTGCCCGGTTATGTGGTCGCCCTTACCTGTCAAGGCGGTCTTGACCGATAGACAGTGGTGATGGCGTTGTAGCGTACGCCGGGGTGGTGGCGGACGTCCGGAGAACGGCGGTGACGTCGGGCGAAACCATCGCGGACCAGGTTCCATGTGTACCAGCCGGTGCGCCGGTCGTTACGGTGACGATCTGCTCGGGCCCCGGCGAGGGGCAATCTATTAAACTGCGTCGGGTGGCCTCGCTGTTCGGAACCAAGGCCGGCTGCAAGTTGGTGCTGCGTCATCCGCGCATCGACGGCAGACACTGCGTCATCGTCAACACGGGTGTCAAACTCTTCTTGCGCGATCTTGATACCCGCGGTAAGACGTTGCGCAACGGATTGAAAGTCGAGCAGGAAATCATCGAGGACGCGGATCGCGTTCAACTCGGTCCCTGGGAACTGAAGATTGATCTGACTATGCCACGCCTGGCCGGCGCCAGCGACAGCCCGGTTATAATGGACCTGGAACCGGACCCTACGGTCCTGGCTATCGAGGATCCGGGCACGCGGAAACTGACCAGGCTCAGCCGTGATGTCTCGATCCTGGGCCGCAGTTCCGGGTGCGACGTTCCCATTGAGGATCGCGAGGTGTCGCGCGTGCATGCCATCATCTTTAACTTTCTGAACCGTCCGGCGCTGTTGGATCTGGTCAGCGAAAACGGCACCTGGGTCAACGACAAGCGGGCGGTCTTCGCTATGCTGCAGGACGGCGACGTACTCACACTCGGCTCCTACCAGCTTCGATTCCGCTGCAATACGCCGAAAACCAACAGCGGTGTCGATCGCAACGGGCGCGTCTTGAAACCCGCTCCGTTCGGCCCACCGCCGGAAGGCACCTTGTCGGACTTTATCGATTTCTCAGCCGAGTCGAAGCTTCAGTAACGGTCCAACCGGGCGGCGCTTCTTGTAGATGATGCGTTTTTAGATAGTATGGGGACGCTTCTCTTCAAGGAGCGTCTGCCAAACGGCAAGCCGCTGCCTGCATTTTCGTGCCGGTCGTGGCATTTTTCCCGTGTGGGCGGTGCATAGCAGGCGCCTACGGATGTACACTTGTGTTGCGGGCCATGTGTGATCGTAAGAACGCTGGCAAGTGAAAGGTAAACTGGATGGACGGTGAACTGCGCAGCAGAGTGACACGGGGATTGTTGGGCGCCCTGGTGGTCGCTTTAGTTGGGGATGGGGCGGTGGGCACAGAGCGGTCCGTCCACACCTATTCGATCGTCGCCCGTGACAAGAAGAATGGGCAGTTTGGCGTGGCCGTACAATCACACTGGTTCTCGGTCGGGCCGGTGGTGCCTTGGGCCGAGGCGGGTGTGGGGGCGGTGGCCACGCAGTCGCTGGTGAAGATCAGCTATGGGCCTAAAGGACTGGCACTGATGCGGCAGGGCTCCAGCGCACAGCAAGCGCTGGACACCTTGTTGGCCGACGATCCCAGGAGAGACGTGCGTCAGGTGGCCATGATCGATTCGCAAGGGCGCGTGGCCACGCATACGGGTAGCAACTGCATCGAAGCGGCGGGACACTACATCGGTGACAATTACTCGGTCCAAGCCAACCTGATGCTGAATGACTCCATCGTGCCGGCGATGCGTGAGGCGTACGAATCCGCCAAAGGTGATCTGGCGGATCGGATGCTGGCAGCCCTGGCGGCGGCACAGAGCGCCGGCGGCGACATTCGCGGGAGGCAGTCGGCGGCGATTCTGGTCGTGTCGGGTGAGCGAGAGACCGAACCGTGGCAGGGACGCATCATGGAGCTGCGCGTCGAGGATCATCCCAACCCGGTAAAGGAATTGAAGCGGTTGGTCGGTTTGCACCGGGCGTACCAGCACAGCAATCGCGGAGACGAGCTGGTCGAAAAGGGCAGGATCGACGACGCCATGCGCGCATACGCCAAAGCCGCCCAACTCGCGCCAGGGATCGTCGAACTGAGGTTCTGGCAGGCGGTGACACTGTTTGGCGCGGGCGACGAGGAAAAAGCCCTGCGACTATTCAAAGAGGTATTCAAAGAGGAGCCCATCTGGGTCAAAGTGGTTCCCCGCGTCGTACCGGCGGGCTTCCTGCCCGATGACCAGCAGGTGTTGAAGCGGATCACCGACCAGGCTCCGCGCCGGTGACGATTTCGCTCCGCTGCATGGTTCAACTAGAAACTAGTGTAGTGTCTCGGAGTTGGCGCATTCTTCGCGAACCGAGCCGCGACCGTGAGGGAGCGGTTCCGTCGGGACGTAGCGTTTGCCCTCCCTTACGGTCGGGTCTCGGATAATACGCCATCTGAGTGAAACACTACACTAGACTCCACCGGTTTTACGCCGGACTGCACTTCATCATCAGCAACATGGGCCAACCCAGGTACTTTCCGGCCCGCGCCGACCGGGCCACCAGGTTTTCGTCGACGGCGTGCTCGCTGATATGATCGATCGACAGGCCGGACTGCACCGCAGCCGTCACGTAATCGGCGATCTGGTTGGGGCAGCTTTGGGGCCGAACCTCACGGCCGGTGGCTGGATTGATGAATCGGGCCTGGATGCCGCGCAGCATCAGAGCGGGGTGCATCACGGATATGACGATGAACCCGTCGACCCGACAGATGCGCTCAAACTCGCCGAACAATCCCCGCAAATCGGCAATGTGATCGAGCACCAGACAACACAGCACCCGATCGAAAGCCCCCGTACGCAACGGCAGCGGACGTTCCAGATTCTGCACGACGAATCGAATGCGCTCGGCACCCGGTTTGCATCGGGCCTTGCTCATCATGCCGTCGGAAAAATCCAAGGCGGTCACCTGGGCTCCGAAGTGAACCAGTTTGGCCGCATGTCGGCCGGTGCCGCACCCGATGTCCACTATTTGCAGTCCATGGACGTTTCCGAGCAGACGCTCCACGTGCGGCTCTTCGAGGGCCACCAGCGGGTTGTCCTCGTCGTCGTAGACCGCCGACCACTGGTCATACCCCTCCCGCGTCGGCAGCACGTCAATCGGTCCCTTTTCATCTTCGATCCCAGGCCGTTCCATAGAAACGAGTTTACCATCCGCCCGCCCGGTTCACCATCTGCCCGCCTGCAGGTCGACCATGAATCCTGCCAGTGCTTATCCGAGCCCCAAGCGCCAGCGCGGGGTCTGCCAACCCGCCTGCCTGTGCGGGCACGCAGACAGGTCGCCGGCGCTCCGGGCTCGGATCGGAGTTGCACGTTTGCGCGCCGTCATTTAGCTTTCGAGAAGTTCGTGGATAGTCTGTACGAGTAGCGCCTGGTCGCCGAAGGTCATGCCCAGGGCGCGGAGTTTGTCGGTGCTGATCTGGTGCTTGGGACCTTTGTTGAGGCCCTCGATGACACTGTTGCTTCCGGTGATTCCTTTGACGATCTCTGCTACGTCCTGATCGGCGACGTAGCGGTCGTAACAGTTGTAGGCCTCACCGGCGATGTTCTCAGCCGTGAGCAGGATTTCGCAGGCCTTGGCTACGTCGTCGGCGTGGACCTCCTTGCCGCCGGCGGCGGACGATATCGGCTCACCATTCTTGACCGCGTGCACAACGTCGTACCACTTGCTGGCGCTGGCCGGCCGGGCCAGGCCGTAAATCCCCGTGGGGCGAAGTGCGCAGATGTCGTAGCTGTTCCCCAGGCCGTAGCTGTGGATGAATTGCTCGATGGCGGCTTTGTGGGCACCATAATGGCTCCGCGGCCACAGTGGGTGGGCTTCATCGAGAGGACGGTCGTCGAGGATGACCTCGTGGACGGCGCAGGTGGAGATGAAAATGAATCGGCCGACGCCGATCCGCCGCGCCGACTCGATCAAACGAACGGTACCGACGATGTTCTTGGTGACGAACTCGACCAGGTCGCCTTCGCCGCCACGGAAGCCGCCGCCGGGGTGATGCAGGGCGGAATGGATGACGGCGTCGGTGCGGTCCAGGACGGCATCGGCCCCGCGCTGGTCGTCGAGTCGGCCTTCGACCCACTCGATGGCGCCTTCGCGCGTGAATCCCCCACGGTCGCTTTCGGGTCTATACCAGCAGCGGCAGTGATGGCCGGCGGCGGTCAAGCGGTTGACAATATACCGGCCCAAGAAGCCGGTCGCGCCGGTGACGGCGATGTTCATGGTCGTTTGCTCCTTCGTTCAGCAGGGCCGGACTATCAGATCGAGCTGCCGCGAATCCAGGCCGGGTGGCCCACCTCCTTTGGAGGTGGGGAACCCGATGATCGTGGGCATAGCCCTGAGCGTATATCATCGTCTCCCCCATGTCCAAAGGACCTGGGCCAGTGCGCCTGAGAGTGTACTCGATCAGAGGGGCGCAAGTCCCCCCCAGGCATGCGCTCTCCGGCCTGTAACCGAAGGTAACTGCGTGGCCGTGAGGCGAGGTGGAGAGCAACCGGAGGTGA
>JAZGDL010000340.1:0-11119 GCA_036477795.1 Phycisphaerae bacterium | reverse complement strand
CCATCTGATTGGCGATTTCTTTGATTGACAGACCGTCCATGCGAGAAAGCCTGAGCACCGTACGATAGTCCGGAATCAAGGCCTTCATCGAGACTTCCAATCGGTCCAACCGCTCCCGCCTTCGTATGGCTTTGCTGGGAGACGAGCCGTCGCCCTTCAGATCGCGGTCGATTCTGAGCACGGTTCTTCGCCCTTGATGCCTGACGGCGTCGAGAGTCACGTGAATTGCGATGGATTCCAACCAGCGGCCAAACGAATCGTCTCCCCGCCACTCAAAGCGCTGCATCGAGTGCAGGGCTCTAACGAATGATGCTTGCAGTACATCTTCTGGATCGATGGCTTGGCGAGCGGTGGGACCCAGGCGGCTTCGTATCGTGGCCAGCAAGCGGTCTCGGAGACTTAGGAACAATTGTTCGAACGCCTGCTGATCCCCGCTTCGGGCCCATTCGACGAGCTGTCGTTCTCGAGTTTCGTCATGCATGGTCGCGTACATTTCATCCACATATCGCTCGAACCGTCCAAAGGTCTCGCCGAAAACACGAATAAATCGTGCGATTCCTCGAACAGGCCGGCAGCCGGGCTGGCCGACCATCATTGTACCTCTGCGGGGGGCGAGTCCCAGACCATCGGTGTGTTTTGATCAGCCGCGTTCCTCCAGCGATCGGGCAGGAACTGACCGAGGTTGTTGATCGGACAGGCGCTGATCCGGGCCAGAAGGTCGCGCAGATAGGGAAAGGGATCGATCGCATGTCGCTGGCAGGAAGCGATGAAGCTGCACAGAGTGGCTGCGGTGCGCGAGTAGTTAATGTCCATCGTCGGTACGACCCCACCACTTCGCTAACGTGCGCCAGAATCGGCCAAATCAATCACCACGGCGGCAAGTCCTACCACTACGCGGCCCAGGCGGTCATAGTCAATCTTGTCGGGTGTGTCGGACGGTGTGTGGTAGTGTGGATAACGGAAGGGAGCGGTGTCCGTGACCATGACGGCCTGGTAACCCTCCCGCCAGAACGACCAGTGATCTGACCAGCCGATTCCCGGCATCCACTCCGGAGCAGCGACCCCTTCGGATGGAAACTCCGCGTGTTCGCGAAACGAGCTGATCGCTTGACGGACCAGCTTCCGCGAAGACAGGTTGCCGACGAAGGCGATGAAGTTGCCCGTGGATGGATAGAACAGGCTGAACGGGAATGGATAGCACTGACTTGCCGCCGCGTCGGAGTAGTACCCCATGGTCTCGAGCGAGAGCATGGCGACGATGTTTTCGCCGCGCTGACGCGAGTGGCGGGCATAGAGCCGGCTGCCCATCTGTTGTGTTTGAAAAAATGGAGGCTCCTCATTGACGAAGGCCACGAAGCGAACCGTTCGTGCAAGCTTCCTTCCTGCCATCATGCGTGCAATCTCAAGCAGGGCCGCCGTCCCCGTGGCGTTGTCGTTGGCCCCGGGGCAACCGAAGACCGAATCGTAATGGGCGCCGACGATCACGATCTCTTCAGGCCGCGACTGGCCTTCAAGTTCTGCCTCGAAGTTCTTCACCTTTTTCCCGGCGACGACGAACTCTTGAGCGGCCGCGGCATAACCCATCTCACGGAATGCTCGATCGAGGTATCGTGCAGAGGCCTCGAGCGAATCGTACCGCAGCAGATTTCGCTCACCGATTTCCTCGGCCAGCATCCGCACATGTCTTTCCAGTCGCTTGCTGACGGCGTCCTGCTCCACGGTGAGCGCAGGCAGCAGGCCGGAGAATGCCCGACCCGGCATCGAGATCATGTATCCCGTCCCGAGCACCATCGCGAGAACCACGGTACCACAAACCAACAGAGTACGCCGCCATGCCCGGCGCCCACCTCGAATGGATAATAGCCTTGCGCGAATCAAGGCTCCCGATCCGTATTAACCGCTGAGCAGGCGAGCCGTCTGCGCGACTGCTGCGCAGGCCAGCAACGCCAGGGCCAGGGGCATGAGGTTGGAGAAGATGGTCCACTTCCAGCTACCGGTCTCACGGTAGATGGTCCAGGTAGTGGTGGCGCAGGGGTAGTGGAGCAGCGAGAAGAGCATCATGCAGGCGGCGGTGGTGAAGGTCCAGCCGTTGTCGTGGAACAGGCCGCCGAGCTGGGCCATGTCCTCCAACTCAATCATCTGGCTGGAGGCCATGTAGGCCATGATCATCGTGGGCACCACGATCTCATTGGCGGGCAGAGCGACGATGTAAGCGAGCAGGATGACACCGTCGAGCCCGATGAAGGCGGCTGCGGGATCCAGCCAACCGATCAAGTGAGCCATCACGGTCGCGTCGCCGACGTTTACGTTTCCGAGAATCCAGATCAAGGCGCCGGCGGGTGCGGCGGTGACGCACGCCCGGCCCAACACTTTGATAGTGCGATCGATCATGGAGCGGTGAATGACGCGCAGGATGTTGGGGCGGCGATAGGGCGGCAGTTCGAGGTAAAAGTGGCTGGGCTCGCCCTTGAGTATCGTAGTGGAGAGAATCTTGGAGACCGCGAACGTCACAAATACGCCCAGCAGGGTCACGCTTACAATAGCCCCGGTGGCGATGAGACTTGACCAGGCGGGTGGAAACGACGCCACCATAAAGACGCTGGCCAGCATGATGATCGTGGGCCAGCGCCCGTTGCAAAGCATGAAGTTGTTGGTCAGGATGGCGATGAGCCGTTCACGCGGCGAGTCGCTGCTCCGGCAGGCCGTTACACCGGCGGCGTTGCATCCGAAGCCCATACCCATGGTCAGCGCCTGCTTGCCATGAGCTCCACACCAGCGGAACAGGCGGTCGAGGTTGAAGGCCACGCGCGGCAAGTAGCCGACGTCTTCCAAAAGGGTGAAGATCGGGAAGAAGATGGCCATCGGCGGCAGCATGACCGCGACCACCCAGGCAAGGCCACGGTAGACCCCGTTGACCAGGAAACCGGTCAACCACCACGGGGCGCCTATGGCATTCATCCCGGCTTCGGCGAGGTCGTGAACCCAGAACAGGGCTTTGAAGATCATGGCGCTGGGCACGTTTGAACCGCTGATGGTGAGCCACAGGACGGCGGCCAGCCCGGCGATCATAATGGGAAAGCCCAGCAATCGGCTGGTGAGGATCCTGTCAGCCAGCATGTCCCAGTCGATGCGGGGCTGGCCGGTGATGCGTACGGTGGTCTGGGCGATCTGGGCCGCTCTGGCGTAAAGCGATTCGGTGATGCGGTCGTGCATCCCGGGGCCTACGCGCTCGCGCAGCGTACGCGTCAGGTCCAGGATTTCCCTGGTGGCGGCCTCTGACGCGCGGCTCATGCGGCGGCCTCGTCAACAGCGTCGCCGGACGGCTTTCCGAACCGCGACTGTTTTCCGAGACGCGACTGTGAAGGAGCGGTAGAGAACAGTGAGACCAATTCACCATTCGTCAGGGCCCGCTCGATATGCTCATCCCCGTCCAGCAGCCGCAAGGCCACCCAATGAGGGCATGGCAGGTTCGGGATGGCGTCGAGGAGCTTGGAAGCCAACATGTCGACGGCCGATCCGACGGTCGGGTCCAACGACGCCCGCTTCGGTCGCAGGATGTTTCTCCCGGACGCGACTTCCCAGACGTGGTGGCAGAGATGATCGAGTCCCTGCCCGCTACGTGCGGCCGTGGGCACCACCGGCACACCCAGCTCCCGCTCCAGCAATCGAGCTTCCAGGGCAATCTTTTTGCGATCGGCTTCGTCCATCAGGTTGGCGCACACCACCACCCGATCGCTGATTTCGAGCACCTGGAGCACCAGAAGCAGGTTGCGCTCCAGCACCGTAGCGTCGCAGACCACCACCGTGCAGTCCGGCTGCCCGAACAGAACGAAGTCGCGTGCGATCTCCTCATCAACGCTGTCAGCCAGCAGCGAATAAGTTCCCGGGAGGTCGACCAGCTTGAATCGTTCGTCGGCGAATGTGAAGGTGCCCTCAGCCCGCGCCACCGTCTTGCCCGGCCAATTCCCGGTGTGCTGTCTCAAGCCGGTAAGGTGATTGAAGATGGTGCTCTTGCCGGTGTTGGGGTTGCCCGCCAGGGCTACCACGTAGTCACGGCCTGCACCGATCTGAACCAGCGGCCTTGATACATTGGCCTGCGGTTCGCACTGCACGGCACAGCTCCTGCATTCTGACATCTCAAACAACCACCATGATTTGAGTTGCGTCGAGGCTGCGCAGGGCGATCAGGGCCCCACGCACTCTATAGCAAGCCGGATCGCCTGCCGGGCTGTCCATGATCCGTTCGACATGGGTGCCCGGGACGATTCCCAACTCCAACAAACGCCGCCGCATGTTCCCGGCGGTCTTGAGATCGAGAACTCTTCCTCGCTGCCCGCACCGCAAGTCATTCATCGGGATGGTCATGGTTCATCGGTCCTTATTAGAGTCTCTACAAAGACGTGTCCGGCGAGTTCGCGACCGACCACGTGTTCTATCGAATCAATGCGTAGCGTCAGCGGTCCGTGAAACGGCTGCTTGTCCATTACTTCGATGACGGTGCCCACGCGCATACCCAGGTTGTCGAGATACTGAAGTGCTTGAGGATGACGGTCTCGCACGCGGACGACGCTCACCGTCTCGGCGGTCTCGGCGTCCGCCAACGACTTTCCACGTCGCGAACTCATCCGGCCGTTGCGCTTGGGAATCGGGTCGCCATGGGGATCGAAACTCGGGTAACCCAGGATTTTGTCTATGGCAGCCTCGAATTTCTCGGAGATGTGATGCTCCAGGCGTTCCGCCTCCGAGTCGACTTCGTCCCAGGTGTAGCCCAGCACGTCGTGCAGAAAGGTCTCCAGGAGCCGGTGATGGCGGATCATCTCCACGGCGACTTTCCTGCCGGACTCCGTCAACGAGACCCCGTGGTAGTGCTCGTAGCTGACCAGCTTCTTCCTGGCGAGTTGTTGGACGGCCTTAGTGACAGCCGCCGGCGAAACGCCGATAGCGTCGGCCAAGCTGTTGGTGGGGACGGACCGGCCTTTCTCTTCGAGTTTGAAGATGGCCTTGATGTAGTCCTCTGATGCCTGCCCGAGCCCCGGGCTGGTCGCAACCCTCATGACTATTAACCTCGTACAAATCGAGTTTTCACTCTGGTTAAATATACCCTTCGCCACGGTTAATGTCAAGCGGGCCGCCAAATCGGACCAAAAAAGGCGTTTACGGGCCTACAGCACGTGACGTTCAGGGGACATACACTTTAATCGTTGACATGGGCCGGGGCGGGGGCTACGGTGTGTGGTATGCCTCGGATCGCACGCGTCGTTGTTCCCGGCCAGCCGCACCATGTGACCCAGCGCGGCGTGCGATCGATGCGCGTGTTCTACAGCGACCAAGACCGCCAAACCTATCTCGATCTCGCCAGCGAGCAATTCGAAGCGTACGATGTCAAAGTGCGTGCCTGGTGCCTGATGACCAACCACATCCACCTTATCGCCGTGCCCGAAACCAAAGAGGGCTTAGCCGAGGCGATCGGGCAGGTCCATCAACGCTACACCCGCATGATCAACTTCCGCCAGAAGAAACGCGGCTACCTGTTCCAGGGCCGGTTCCACTCGTGCGTGATGGACGAGTCTTACTTTCTGGCTGCAGTTGGGTATATCGAGTTGAACCCGGTCCGGGCGAAGATGTGCGCACAGGCTTGGGACTACCGATGGTCGAGCGCACGTTTTCATGTCGGCCTGCGGAAGTCTGACGCGCTGGTACGGCGGCGAGACTTGCTCGGGATGGAATCGCATTGGCGAGCGTACCTTCGCGGCGGGGAAGAGCACGCGGACTTCCTGCGGAAGAAGACGCGTACCGGCCGCCCCTGCGGAGACATGGCCTACGTGCAACATATCGAATCGCGCACCGGCCGAGACCTCACACCCCGCAAACCCGGCCCGCGCCCCCAAAAACCCCGCAAAACGCAGAGATAAAGTGTGTGTCCCCCGAATACGGATTGAAAGCCTGTGCCTCGCAAGAAACTCAAGATCAATCACACGCTGGAAACCCTTTCCATCCTGGACGAGCGAGGGAACATCGACGGGTCGGTCGATCCCAAGCTTGACGGGGAAATGCTGCTTTACATGCACCGGCTGATGCTGACCACCCGCATGCTTGACGACCGCATGCTGGCCATGCAGCGGCAGGGTCGAATCGGGACCTTCCCGCCGGTGCGTGGCCAGGAGGCCACTCAGGTGGGTGCGGTCCTGCCTCTGAGGCCCACCGATTGGATGTTGCAGGCCTTCCGCGAGCCGGGCTGCTGCATTCATCGGGGCTGGCCGGTGCGGACCATCATTCAGTTCTGGGGCGGGTATGAGGAAGGCTGCGTGGCGCCCGAAGGGGTCAACGACACCCCCGTGACGGTACCGGTGGCCTCGCAACTTCCCCATGTCACCGGCGTGGCCTGGGCCATGAAGATGAAAGGTGTCGACACTGTCGCCCTGGGCTTTGTCGGGGACGGCGGCACGTCGGAAGGGGATTTCCATGAAGCGCTGACTTTTGCCGGCGTCTACGAGGTCCCCGCGGTGTTCGTCATAGCGAACAATCAATGGGCCATCTCTCTTCCGCGCTCCAGGCAATCCAAGGCTGAGACGCTGGCCCAGAAGGCGATCGGTTACGGGTTCGACGGCATCCAGGTGGACGGGAATGACGTTCTGGCGGTCTACGTGGCCACCCGCGACGCAATCGAAAAGGCCCGCAAGGGCGGCGGGCCCACCCTCATCGAAGCGGTCACTTACCGCCTGGCCATGCACACCACCGCCGACGATCCCAGGAAATACCGCAACGAAGCGGAGGTCAAGAAATGGGAGAAGCGCGACCCGCTGTTGCGTTTCGATAAGTACCTGCGGGCCAAAGGCGTTCTCGACGACGCCACGCTGCAGGGCCTCGAAAACGACATCCAGGCGACCATCAAGGCGGGCGTCGAGGAATACGAGGCCAACCGTGAAGCGGATCCTCGAGACTGTTTCAAATACCTCTACCAAGACATGCCCGCGGAACTGGTGAGCCAGGCCGCCGAGTTTGAGGATACACTGCGACGTGAGGGCGTCGCCATGGGACACTAGAAGCAAATGCAGAATAGCGAATGATGCTGTGCCGAGAATCCCTTCTCGGCACTCGAGAGGACCGAGAAGGGATTCTAATAAGGGTCCAGCGACATTCGCTATTCGCCATTCGACTAGAGAGACTACATGGCACGGATGAACATGGTCAAAGCGCTGAACTTGGCCCTGCACCAGGCCCTGGGTGAAGACGACAACGTCGTGGTGATGGGCCAGGACGTGGGGCAGGATGAAGGCGTCTTCCGCGTGACCGAGAGGCTGCTGGAAGAGTTTGGCCGGGAGCGGGTGATCGACACCCCGTTGGCTGAAGGGGCCATCGTGGGAACCGCCATCGGCATGGCCCTTTACGGCATGAACCCGGTCTGCGAGATGCAGTTTTCCGGCTTCGCCTATCAGGCCTACCACCAGATCGAGGGGCACCTGTCGCGTTACCGCAACCGCACCCGCGGCCGATTCAACATGCCCATCGTCGTGAGAATGCCCTACGGGGGCGGCATACGTGCGCTCGAACACCACAGCGAAAGCCGTGAGGCACTTTACGCCCACAACCCCGGCCTCAAGATGGTCATCTGCTCGGGGCCCCGCAACGCCCGGGCTCTGCTGCTGGAATCGATCAGGCATCGAGACCCGGTGATCTTCTTCGAGCCCAAGGCCCTCTACCGGGCATTCAAGGAAGAGGTTCCGGACGAACCGGAAACAATGCCGATCGGCAAAGCACAGGTGGTCCGGGAAGGCACCGACATCACGCTTATTTCCTACGGCGCCATGATGAGGCCGACACTGGAGGCGGCGGACGACCTCGCCGACCAGGACGGCGTTTCCGTCGAGGTGATAGATCTTCTGACCGTCTCACCGATGGATACCGAAGCCCTCAGCCGGTCGGTGTCCAAGACCGGGCGGGCCGTGGTGATTCATGAAGGCCCCCGTACCTGCGGCGTGGGGGCGGAGGTCGTCGCCCGGCTTGTCGAAAACTGCTTCTTCGACCTGGAAGCACCCATTAGACGGATCACCGGCTACGACGTACACTTCCCATACTTCGCGCGGGAACGAGCCTACCTGCCGGGGCCGGACAGGATCAAGCACGCGGCGCGAGAAGTGCTGGCTTGTTAGACACCGAGTATGCGATCGACACCGGGTGCGGTGCCCCATCGCTGAACTGCATCGGAGGTTGCGGATGCCACGCGAATTCCGTCTGCCAGACCTGGGGGAAGGGATCATCGAAGCTCAGGTCGTTCAGGTGCTTATCAAGGAAGGGGAGACCATCAGCGAGGACCAGGGTCTTTTCGAGGTCGAAACCGACAAGGCCGCCGTGGAGATTCCCTCGCCCTTCGCGGGGCTGGTAGCCAAGATCCACGTAACCGCCGGGCAGACGGTCAACGTCGGCGATGTAATGGTCACTCTGGATGGTGACGGCCAGACCGGAGCCGCACCGGCGGCAACCGAACAGGCGCGGGCTGTCTCAACTTCCGCTTCAGCCTCCGTATCAGCTTCAACGTCGCCCGCATCCGCTGCCCCGCCGGCAGCCGCACCCGGCGGTAAGCGCTACATCGCAGCGGCTGCACCCGCCGTCCGAAAGCTGGCCCGCGAGCTGGGCCTGGACCTCGACACCATCGCCGGAAGTGGGCCGGGCGGTCGAGTGACCAAAGCCGACGTGGAATCTGCAAAAAGTGGTCAACCGCCAACGGCACGCGCTGCCGCTCCGCTAGCCTCTTCAGCGCTCGCCGCGCCGGTGGGTGCCGCCGACACGGAGAAGTGGGGACCGGTCCGGCGGGTCAAGATGACCCAGATACGCAAGACTATCGCCCAGCAGATGATGCGCTCCGTTTCCAGTATTGCCCACGTAACCCACATTGACACCGTCGACGTGACCGAGATGGAAGCGCTGCGCCGTCAGTACAAGGAGACCTACGAGGGCCAACACCGCATCACCGCGATGGTGTTGATCATCAAGGCGGTGGCCAAGACGTTGCTAAACCATCCGATCTTCAACGCCGGCATCGACATGGACGCCGGCGAAATCATCTACAAGGATTACATCAACGTCGGCGTCGCGGTCGATACCGAGCGAGGCCTGGTGGTTCCCAAGATCCGCAACGCCGACCGGTTGAGCATTCTGCAGATCGCCGACGCTCTGGCAGCCATCGCGGAAAAGGCTCGCGACGCACAGTTTAGCATCGAGGACCTGCGCGGCGGAACCTTCAGCATAACCAACGTCGGGGCGGTGGGCGGCACGTTCAGCACGCCAATCATCAACTATCCGGAAGTGGCCATCCTTGCGCTGGGGCAATCGCGCCCGACGCCCGTGGTCAGGGAGGGGCAGATCGTGGTGCGGACCGTTATGCCCGTCAGCCTTTCCTTTGATCACCGCATCGCTGACGGAGCCCAGGCGGCGCGGTTCTGCCATGAGCTTCTGGGCTGCCTGGAAACGCCGGTGAAACTGCTCATCTGAAATACGCCCGTAGGAACGGAAGCGAAAAGGACAGCCTGATCCATGGTCGTCGGCGAGCTCTCACAGGAAACGGATCTGCTGGTGATCGGCGGTGGCCCGGGCGGCTATTCCGCAGCCTTTCGCGCTGCCCAACTGGGCATCTCCACGACGATCGTCGAACAGCACGACCTGCTGGGCGGAGTCTGCCTGCACGCCGGCTGCATCCCCTCCAAATCACTGCTGGCCATGTCCGAACTGCTGGCTATGGCGGAGCGTGGCAGCCAGTTCGGCCTGGAGTTTCAACCGCCCAAGATCAATCTGGACGGCATCCGCTCCTGGCAGAAGAAGACCATCGACAAGCTCACCCGCGGGCTGGATAGCGTAGCCAACAAGCTCGGTGTGGAACACGTGAAGGGCAAGGCGACGTTTGAAGATTCCCGGTTCGTTTCCGTCACCGGCGGCGAGGTGGCGGGCGTCAAGTTCCGCCGGGCCATCGTAGCCACCGGCGCATGCCCGGTTGTGCTCGAAGGCGTTCAAATCGACAGCCCCCGGGTCATGGACTCAACCGCTGCCTTGGCCTTGACGGAGATTCCCAAGACTCTGCTGGTCCTCGGCGGCGGGTATATCGGCTTGGAACTGGGGCAGGTCTATGCCAGCCTGGGCAGCAAGGTGACCGTCGTCGAGATGATGGGCGCGCTGCTCCCCGGCGTCGACACCGATCTGACCAGGCCTTTGGTCAAGCGGCTTAAGTCCCAGTTCGAGGGAATCTGCCTGAAGACCAAAGTTGTCAGCATGAAGGACACCGGCACTAGCGTGAAGATAGGCTTTGAAGGCCAACAGGTGCCCGAAAAGAAAAAGTACGATCGCGTTCTGGTGGCGGTCGGGCGGCGCCCCAATACCCCAGCCCTCGGATTGGAGAGAACCAAGGTGGGGATGGACCGGGGCTTCATCCAGGTGGACGAACAATTCCGCACCGCCGATCCTAAGATCTACGCCATCGGCGACGTCGTGGGCAACCCCATGCTGGCCCACAAGGCCGTCCACCAAGGCCGGGTCTGCGCCGAGGCCATCGCCGGCAGGAACGCCGTATTCGACCGCCGCGCTATTCCGGCGGTCGTCTTTACCGATCCCGAGATCGCCTGGTGCGGCATCACCGAAATCGGGGCTAAGGAACAGGGCATCCCCATCGAGGTCAAGAAGATGCAGTGGGGCGGGTCCGGGCGGGCGGTCACCATCGGGCGGACCGATGGGCTGACCAAAATGTTGTTCGATCCGTCGACGCAACGCATCCTCGGCGTGGGAATCGTAGGGCCGCACGCCGGCGAGATGATCGCCGAGTGCTGCCTGGCCATCGAGATGGGCGCAGTTGCCACCGACCTGGCGGAAACCGTTCACCCCCACCCGACATTAAGCGAAACCGTCGGTGATGTAGCCAACATGATGCTGATCTAGTACGCTCTAGAAACTAGATGCAAGAAACTAGAAACTAGACGGAACGCTACTCTCTAGTTTTTTAGTTTCTAGTGTAGTGTCTCACGTAGATGGCATTTTATCCGAGGCCCGACCGTAAGGGAGGGCAGATGTTTCGGACTGCGAAAACCGCTCCCTTACGGTCGCGGCTCGGATCATCAAAAGCGTCGCCAATTCTGAG
>JAZGDL010000034.1:0-3799 GCA_036477795.1 Phycisphaerae bacterium | reverse complement strand
TCCTTGGCCAGGAGCCTGACGATCTGCCGGCCCGTGGCGGTGTCAAACAGGTAGGCGGAGCCGTTGTCGCCGTCGCCGGGAGCCCCGATGATGGCGATGGCGCCGCTGATCGCGACGGAGCGGCCGAAGAAGTCCTCCGCCGCGCCGTCGTCGGGCAGGAGCTTGAAGAGTTGATCGCCGAGGTCTGCGCAGGCCGCGGCGGACCAGACGACGGGCCAGTTCAGGCACGCGGCGACGGAAACACAAAGAATGTAGGTGTATCTCATTGGCGACTCCTCCTTTTTGTTTGGGAGATATCAGGTGTAGGAGGTCTCACGCCTGCGATCTGGAAAAGGCGTTCTACGGGTATATATGCCGGTTTTGACGAAATCTTGCGCGACTTGGCAAATCTTTTTTTTGGAGGGTGACCAACGGCAGCCCTGCGGACCGTTCCGTGCATCCATCAGCCCCTGCTGTTGCCCAGAATCTTCCCCTGCTTGCCTGGGAGGAGGATCCAGATGCAACATGAGAGAGGGAACCGCAACCACGGGTCGCGGCGGTATGAGGGCGGCGAGACGGGTGACAGCGGCGATCCGGTGGGTCAACCGGGCCCACATGGCCCGGCTCGCTCAAGCCGCAAACCTCAAGCCTCATGGCTCCCTTGATGCCTCGATGCCACGATGCCTTGATGCCACGATGCCACGATGCTTGCTTCTTCCTACCCCCAATTGGCCAGCAGAATGAGCAGATCCTTGACGCCGACAGAGCAGTCGCCGTCGATATCGGCCGGGCAGTCGTTGCAGTCAGCGCACGGCCCCCAACTGCCCAAGAGAATGAGCAGGTCCTTGACGCCGACCGATCCGTCGCCGTCGATATCGCCGGGGATGACGGGTCCGACGTGAAGCGCCACCGAGTTCGCGTCCTGAATGACCTCCCAGAACCGCGGCGGCGGGAGCTTGGGCAATGTGATCAGATTGAAATCGCCACTGATGAAGTTCGCAGTGATGATGGTGAACGTATCACCAGCTATGGGTACGAAGCCCTCAATGAGCGAGACGTTCAACGTACCGCCGAGCGAGACAGCGCCTTGGACGGCGATCGCATCAAAGGCGCCGGGATCACTGCCGGCAAGCTCGATGTGTAGGTCGCCCGTCGCCCCGTTGCCGAAGCTGCCGTTAATCATGAGCGTGCCGGTCGGATAGCCCGGCCTGACGATACCATCATTGGTAACGAGGGCTTCAACGGCGCCGTCGCCATCGAGTTGGCCCATCGCCTCGATGAGAACGGAGTCTGCAACAACAATGCCCCCCTCCGCGACAGTAAGCACGGACGTGACGCTCACGTCGCCGGCGTTGCTCCAGACTGAGCCGGGTCCCTGGATGATCACATCACCCATGCCGCCGAACATCGTGCCGACAAAGCCGTTATCATTGGTCACGGTCGCCCCATCCAACACGCTGAGGGTGCCGAGCCACATGAATCCAACGTACAGATCGTCGCCGATGAACCAAAAGGAAGCCGGCCCGGTGACGGTCACGTCGCCGGTGCCTCCGTCCTTGGGAGGGATGTCGACCTCTGGGAAAGTCCCGAGCGTGACGAAGCCGTCGGTGAAAACGGTGCCACCGTTGGAGATGGTCATTGAGCCCTGGCCCACCAAGCCGACATCAAGCGAACCATTGATGCTCCAAAACGACCCGGGATCGGTCACGGTGACCTCGCCGACTGATTCCAATTGTTGACCAATGATGGCGCTTGCGCTGACTACCTGCGCTTCATCGCTCAGGTCCAAAGCGCCCATGCCGAACTTGCCAACCGACAGGGTGTCGCCACACTCCCACAGTGAACCCTCTCCCGTCACCGTCACCTGGCCGGATGATCCTTCCAGCGTGCCGAGGACGGCGGCATCATTGGTGACGGTTACCTGGTCAGCGATGGTCACTGTACCTTGGCCTTGGTAGCCGACGTGAAGCTGAGATTCCATCACCAAGCTTGGTACAAAATCCAAGGCCCTGGCAAATTCAACCGCACCTGACGAGCCCGGCATGAGACCGATGACCATGGACTGACCGCTTAGCTCACCACCTAGGATGGTCAGTTGTGCGTTTTTTCCCATCATCTCGCCGACAACGATCGACGGCGTAATGAACAACGGGTCAAGCAACGCATATGAACCTGGAACGAACTCCGAGTCGACAAAGGTCCAGAGGCGCAGTGAAACTTCTCCGTTTCGGACTACCAAACGGTCGCTGAGCGTGCTGAGCTCTTGAAACCTAACAAAAGGACTGGCATCCAACTGAAAGATGGCGGTGACCGTTTCGTCGGGTACCGGGCCGTCCCAGTTTTTCGGATCGTCGAAGTCACCCCCAAACGGGCTGATCCAGAAGCTTTCAATATCTCCAGCGTGAATCGGGTTTGCACCCAAGCTGAGCAACACAGCGGTGACGAACATCACGCGCCACCAAGCGAACGGTGCGTTGTGGGTGGTCATGGCTGATCCCCTTCAGCCGTGGTCAATGTGAAATCAAACGAGTTGCTTTGAGCCACCGGCGAGATATCAGGGGGGCGCTGCGGCGGTCTCCTGAACTGGAATGTGCTTTGGCTGAGCGCGATCGAGGGCGTCCCACCCAAAGTGTCCCGGCCGAGGATGCCGTCGGTGGTAAGAATGTGGTGAGAGAGAGGCACGCCGTCGTAGCCGAACGGGATGAAATATCCATCCTCGCCGAATGACGTTCCGCGGTGCCAAAGTCCATCGATACCGCCGGTCTGCTTGAGCACCGTCTGATCGGCCGCGAACACTTCGGTGTTGGGCAAGAGACGAACGTGACCGTCATAGAAGAGCGCAGCCGGTGACGAATCGATCCCATGGTTGAAGTAGTAAGGCTCGCAGCCATCGTAGGTAGGAGCGAATGGGGAACCTCCATTGGAAGGGTTACAGTCAGCCGGCGGCCCTTGAAGCCAATGGTGTTCGATCATGTGCGTCTTGAGATCGGGGTAGCGCGCCTGAAAGTACCCCGGCGACTCATGTCCGAGTGGGATATCCCACGGATCCTGCCAACCACCCTCAGCGTTCGAGCGCATTACATCCGGATGGAGCATCCCCGCCGGCGACAATGCGTAACTGGTCCAGTACGGCGGGTTCCCCTCCAAGGCGAACTCGCACGGGTCATCAAACAGCGGCGCGGTGAGTTCGTAGGGGACCGTGTCGGCAGGCGCGTAATACGTCGACTCGTAGAATCGGCCGTTCACGTAATCGTGCAACTGCTTGGCGTTGGCGATTCGAAAGTTACCGAAGCCAGGAACCCCGTTGCTACTTCCGGGGAAGCCCAACGGCTCGACTACCCAAAAGTGGCTAGGCCAGGCCGGCCAATAGGCATACAAGCCGCCCTCACACCACCCCGCAATAACCGGTGGGTGACAACCATCTCCTGCCGGCATGCTTGGATCGCAGCCGTGGGAGTCGTTGTAGTTCTCGACCGACCCATACATCGAAATATCGTCGACCACGAAGGTGAGTTGCCGGCCGTTCCAATCCGCGGCGTACATCACGTGGGCCACACTCAGCGTGACGAGATTGTTCAGCGACTCCTGAACCATCGAGTCACCCCGGGCCCGAGCCAGCGTCGGAAGGGCCAGGGAGATAAGTACCGTGATCACAACGAGTAAGATCAACAGATCGATCATTGTGAAGCCGGTTGAGCGTCTTGGGTGTTTCATGCCTGAATACCTCCTGGAAGCTCACCCAGCCCTTTGGATGGCTCTCCGACACCGCCACGATGACTGTGCCGAGGTAGGTCCAATGGCAAGGCCGCTTCAATAGGTA
>JAZGDL010000339.1:0-4145 GCA_036477795.1 Phycisphaerae bacterium | reverse complement strand
GAAGCGGACGTAATCGGCGGAAAAGCGGACGTTGCCGCTCGAAGGTCGGCTCTCAGGGGTAGAGCGGTCGTACCAGCGACGTGGCCCGAACCGCCGCTTGTAGCCAATAACGGTCATTGTCCGCCAGCGTGAAGGCGGAGCGAAAAACGATTCTAGTAAAGTTAAGCCGACTGAGGTTTCGGCATCCACAGGGCTCGAGCCCGATCTGCTATGGGGATTTTGCGGGGATCAGTCCTGCACGGTTGTGCACCATGAGGGTCGGGAGTAAACTCGTTCGGGAGCAGCCTGAGTGCCATAAGCCGGCGATAAGCACACGGGCAAGCGCTGAGGAAGTATAGTCCGTAAGAGCCATGGGGCGTGCGCCGGCTTTCACATCCGGAGGGAGACTATGCGCTGGTACCATGTGGTCATCGTCTTGCTGATCGTCCTCATTCTGGCCCTGCTCTACTACTTGCTTCTCAAGCCAGGCGACATCGATGGCGATGGCGTTGCCGACAACATCGACATTTGCCTGGCCATTGGCGATCCGAATCAGGACGACATGGATCTCGATGGCGTCGGCGACGTCTGCGACAACTGCCCGACGCAGGCGAACCCCAATCAGGAGGACGCCAATGGTGACGGCGGGGGCGACGCCTGTGCGCCGTCGCCGGTTTTTGCGCACTGCGGTGTACCGTTCACGCCCGCGCCAGGTGTCGATCCCGGCCTTTTGAATCAGGACGTGCGCGACGATCTCGGCGGCCTCGTTCACCCCGTCATTCAGTTCAGCTTGGCGCCGATGGAACCCGAGAGGCGCCAGCTCGCAGAGATGAAGGTGAATCTCACAGATCCCATTGCAGGGCATCTGTGGCTCGCCGCGCTCTCTCAACAGCAACTCGGTCAAATCGCGGACTTGCCATTCGTCCGGTCGATCTTTCCCTTGCCTCGCGAGTGCCGACTCGTCGAAGACATCCCGTGCACGGACGAACGCGAAGACGGCTGCCTGGCCGACGTCGTTTTTCACAAGGACGTGCCCGATAGCGTCGCGCAGTCGATTCTCACTGCACGGGGTGCGGTCATTGTCCAGCCAGGTGTCACGATCAACCGGACTCGACGTGTGAACACCTGGCACGTTCGCGTACCACCGGACCGGCTCGCTGACATCGCGAGTGACGATGCGGTCGTGCGCGCGGGGTTCTCGATTGAAAACGTCGACGGGAACGACGGCGCCCGTACGGCGGTCAACGCGAATCCGGTTCAGGCCGCCCCCTATTGCGGTGGCCCCGGGTGTACGGGAAATGGCATCGTGGTCGGCCAATGGGAGTCGCGGTGGGCGAGCGGCGATGCGACGCCGACCCCGCCGCCGCCGGCCTTGCCTGGGGCTGACGTCCCCGGCGGCGATGGTATCCACGATGCGCTGACCGGGCGTATTACCGTTCGTGACATGAACCCTCTCGATCCGGCAGACCCCGCCGCGCCCGCGGGTTGCGCGGGTTCGATCACCTGTTCGCTCTGCACGTTCTCGAATCACGCGGTGCACGTCGCCGGCACCTTCCTCGGTGACGGTACCGCAAACCCGGTGATGCAAGGCTTGTCCACGGCGGCGACTGCCGTGTCGTACAACGGCCCGACGAGCGTTCCGGAGCTCGCGTGTGAGCTGACGGACTCGAACCAGAACTTCAACGCTCGGGTTGCCAACTATTCGTGGGGACCGGGGTTCAACAACGCGGCATCTGGCCGGTACGACGCGACGAGCCAGGGATTCGATCAGCAGATTGCAGCAGTGCCGGCACAGTCCGTCGCGTATCTCGCACACAATTGGCAAGCCTTGCGTGCAGCAGGAGCGGCCCTGCCAGCGATCTATACGGCGCCGAGCACTGGCGGCGCTTGCACGGCTCCGCCCGCCGGGGTTGCAGCCCCGCCCGCAATCGCCGAGCCGGTTGCCGTGACAGGACGGTTCTTCACGCTCTCGGCTGGCGGCGGGCCGGTGGCCAAGAACACGATGGTCGTCGGCGCCGTGAACTCCGGTGCGCCGGGCACGCCCGCGCGCATGGGCTCAATGACGGTTTTCAGCAGCTGGGGGCCGACCCAGGACGGCAGAATCAAGCCGGACCTCGTCGCACCCGGCGCCGAGGACAGCGGCAACCCGGCGAATGCGGGAATCACGTCCGCGGCTTGCACACCTGCCGCGGGCAATTGCGCGGCAGTCGATCAGGCCTATGCCGGCCTGAACGGCACATCGATGGCGACACCCGTCGTCGCCGGGAGCATTGGCCTCGTCATGGAGCATCAGGCCGCCGTCGGTATGGCGGCGGGGGATGTCCCGCTCGACTCGGACTCGGTGAAGGCGTTGTTGGTTCACACGGCTACGGACCTCTCGGTTCACCCGGGTGCGGGTGGTGCGTTCATGGCGATGGCTCCGTGCGGAGCCGGCGGGAACTGTTGGCCGGCGCCAGCCATCGCGCCGGGCGTCGTGCAGGACGGGCCCGACTACGTCAATGGATGGGGGTTGCTGAATGTCCAGGCGGCCGCGGACAAGGTAACGGCCCGCAATCCCCAGGTAACGTTGCAACCGAGCGGTTGCCCCGGCAACGTGGTGTACCCGCAGTTTCCGTTCAACAGTCCACTTGACATCGGGGGTGACCCCGCGAGCATTGGCGTTGCGGGCTGCTCGACCACATCGATCTGGGACTGGGTCGGCTACATCGACGTTCCGGCGGGAACGACGCAGCTAAAGGTGACGATCGCGTGGGATGATCCGGCGGTGCCACCACCCGCAGCCGGGGCAACGGCACCATTGCTCGCGAATGACCTCGACCTTATCGTGACTCCGTATTCGGCGATTGGTGGAAGTCCTACCGGCCCACACAACTACTCATGGCGGCTCGACCCCGCCTGCCCCTACTTGCAGGCCGTACCCGTGTCAGTGAACACATGGGATCCGGCGACGTACGCCGACAAGCGCAACACCGTCGAGCAGGTGGTGGTCAACGCCCCAGTAGCTAGTACTTGGCGCATCGTCGTCCAGTCCATTGGCGTCGCGACGCCGCAGCCTTTTGCGATCGCGATCTCGACCCCGCCGTCGAATCCCTAGTGAGAACGAGGGCCCGAACCCGATCGAAAGCCAGCGCCTTCGCGCTGGCTTTGATCGGGACCGCCTTCGTTGGCGGGGGTTCCGCCCTGGGGGCGACGAGCTTCGCACCCGACCAGCCGACGATCGACGACACGGTTACCCTCACCGTGCGACGAACGTTCGAGGCCGATTGTGCGTGGCAAGTCGAGCCGGACGTGCAACACGGCGACGGCGAGATCGTAGTCGCGTTGGAGCTCTCGGGTGCGCAGAACTGCGAGGGTGTAATCACCGATCTCGCGTTTGAGGTCGAGATCGGACGACTATCCGAAGGCACCTACGAGGTGAACGTTTTCTGGTCGGACGGACGCATGAGTGAAACGGCGCGTATAACCGTTCTCCCCGCGATCACCGAAAAGTGAGTATAGGAGAGTTGGAGTGACCCCCTAGAAGTGGTCCGGTTGATCTGAGAGGATTTGGCGCATTTAGACCGAGAGAAGGAGGTTTGAATGAGCCGCAAGAGATATACACCTGAACAGATCATAGGGATGAGCGGGTTCATCCCCCCAGTACCTTGGGCAATGAAAATCGGTGGTTGCGGAGGCAGGATTGCAGAAGCAGTTTCTCTAATGCCGCCACCCCGATCATCGCACTTTCTGTCGGCTCAAGTTTATTTAGGGTGCGGATTGCGGTCAGCGTTTGATACGGATTTGCCTCCGAATTGAGCAATATTTCCTTAATCAAGGGGATCCCCTTTATTCCCTGGTTAGCAATTGTTTCCGCGGCCCCTTCGCGGACTACGGAGGACTGGGCGCCGAACTGCTGCTTCAAGATTTCCCAACGAGTGTAACAGCGCATTCGGCAAGGTCTCTTCCGCTGGATGCTTTTCCGTACACTTCATCCTGCACGATGTCCGCTTTGGGTCACGAGCAGACTCCACGGTCACTGTGTCGATACGTCCGCTCTTAGGGCTGAAGCGGACGTAATCGGCGGAAAAGCGGACGTTGAGATCGAAGGTCTGCTTTCAGGGGTAGAGGGGTCGTACCAGCGGCGTGGCCCGAACCGCCGCTTGTAGCCAAGAACGGACATTCGACAG
>JAZGDL010000338.1:0-14879 GCA_036477795.1 Phycisphaerae bacterium | reverse complement strand
CGTGGGCCTGGCCGTGGTGTTGATCGCGGGGGCGGCCAGCATCTATTTCCTACGGTCGAACTTCATGCTGGCATATGCCCTTCTGGGGGGCGCGGGGTTGTTTGATCTGGCTTTGTACATGGTCATCGGGCGGGTGACGGCCTGCTACGCCTGTCGGGCGGAGTATCGCAAGGGCCGGCTGAACCCGGCTCACGAGGGGTTCGAACTGGGGACTTCACAGAAGTATTGAGAGCGTCTAACAGAACCGAACCACGATCATCAGGATGGGGCGCCGCGCACGCGCAGTAAACCGCTCCCTTACGGTCGCGGCTCGGATCGCCCCGAGTCTTGTTGCAGGGCCTGAGATTGCCCCCTCGGTTTACATCATGCCGCCCATTCCGCCCATTCCACCCATGCCGCCCATTCCCGGAGGCGGGCCGCCGGCTGGCTTTTCCTTCTTCTCCTTGATCTCGCTGACCACCGCTTCCGTGGTCAGCAGCAAGCTGGCTACGGACGCGGCGTTTTGCAAGGCGATGCGCTCGACCTTGGCGGGGACCAGGATGCCGGCCTTGACCATGTCCTCGTACTGGCGGGTGAGAGCGTTGAAGCCGAAGTTGTTCTGCTTCGACTCGGAGACTTTCTGCCAGACGATGGAGCCGTCAACACCGGTGTTCTGGGCGATCTGCTTGATGGGGGCGGCCAGCGCCCGGCGGACGATGTCGGCGCCGGTCTTCTGGTCGCCCTTCAACTTGCGGATGACATTGTCGATCACGCCGGAGGCGCGGATGGGGCCTACGCCGCCACCAGGGAGGACGCCCTCTTCGACGGCTGCACGGCAGGCGTGCAGGGCGTCTTCGACGCGGGCCTTCTTTTCCTTCATCTCCACTTCGGTGGCAGCTCCGACGTTGACCTGGGCGACGCCGCCGGAAAGCTTGGCCAACCGCTCCTCAAGCTTTTCGCGGTCGTAGTCGCTGGTTGTGTTTTCGATCTCGTTCTTGATCTGCTCGATGCGGCCCTTGATAGCAGCGGAAGTTCCGGCCCCTTCGATGATGGTGCAGTTGTCCTTGTCGATGGTCACCTTCTTGGCCTGTCCGAGATCCTTGAGCTGGGTGTTTTCAAGTTTGACGCCGAGGTCCTCGAAGATGGCCCGGCCGCCGGTGAGGACCGCCATGTCCTCAAGCATGGCTTTTCGGCGATCGCCGAAGCCGGGGGCCTTGACGGCGCAGCATTGAAACGTTCCGCGGAGCTTGTTGACCACCAGTGTTGCCAGGGCTTCGCCTTCGACGTCCTCGGCGATGATCAGCAGGGAGCGAGAAGTCTGGGCGACGATTTCAAGGAGAGGGACCAGGTCCTTGACGTTGGAGATCTTCTTTTCGTGGATGAGGATGTAGGGTTTGTCGAACTCGCAGGTCATGTTTTCGAACTTGTTGACGAAGTGCGGGGAGAGGTAGCCTTTGTCGATCTGCATACCCTCAACCAACTCGACGTTGGTGTCCAGCCCCTGACCCTCCTCGACGGTGATGACTCCGTCCTTGCCAACCTTGGACATGGCCTTGGCGATGATCTTGCCGATAGTATGATCGTGGTTGGCGGCGCTGGTGCCCACCTGGGCGACCTGCTCGTCATCTCGAATCTTGGTGCTCATCCTTTCGAACTCAGCCACGACGGCGGCGACGGCAGCCTCGATGCCGCGTTTGAGTTCCATGGGGTTGGCGCCGGCGGCGACGTTCTTGAGGCCCTCGTCAAAGATGGCCTCGGCGTAGATGGTGGCGGTGGTGGTGCCGTCTCCGGCGACGCTGCTGGTCTTGGTGGCGACCTCCTTGACCATCTGGGCGCCCATGTTCTCGTAGGAGTCGTCGAGCTCGATTTCCTTGGCGACGGTGACGCCGTCCTTGGTGACCGTTGGTGAGCCGAACGATTTTTCGAGAACGACGTTACGCCCGCTGGGACCGAGGGTGACTCTGACGGCCCTGGCCAACTGCCTGACGCCGCGGCGGATAGCCTCCCGGCCTTCCATATCATATGCAATTCTCTTTGCTGCCATATTGTTGTTATCTCCGAATAAGAAAACTTCCGCTATTGCTCCTGAAGTTCCACGTTCCATTCCGCGTCGGTGTATGCCAGCAGGATGCCGACGTAGTGCACCGAATCACTTCCGAATTCCGCGTCCAAGGCGTGCCAAATCTTCCGTTGGCGATCAGAATCCTTCATTCTCTCAAACGAGTTTGAGATCACCGAGCCGGAGACTTTTCCTCCAGGCTGGACCTCCAACTCGAAAACCGGGGCCTTCAACTTGAGCCTGCGTTTGAGAACTTCCTGGAGTTTTTTTTTCGAGATCTTTGCCATACTAGTTCACATCTCCGCAACACGCAACCACAATCGTCCAAGTAATCCTTGCAGACTCGTTTCAGGGTATCTTTGCTGCGCAGAGACCCGGTAGCTCTCAGAAATCGTTCGAGATTTGCGTCGTCGGCGTAGCGCAGATTATTGCGCCAGGATTTTGCCACTGCCTGAACCAATGCAACGAAGTCCTCATCGCGACCCTGCCTTAACAAACCCAAAACGCCCACCCGAACGGCAAACTTTCTCAAGTCGTGACGCTCGTCGAATTCCGTGTTCTTCAGACAGCACAACGACCTCAGCATGCCTTCCACAGCGAGACCGCTTGAATACATGGACAGTGCGAATCTGCGGTGGCACCTCAGCAGCCGAGAGTCCTCCAGTCGCTGTTGGGCGCCTGTCCGATACGTATCAGCGCCGAACTTTAGAGAGGTCTGTCCGAGGCGCTTGGATTGCCTCTTGGCCACGATTACTCAACGATTCCCAGAATATCGGATTCGTCCATAATGATATACTCCTCGCCCTGGACCTTGACCTCGGTTCCGGCGTAGCTGGTGAAGAGCACCTCGTCGTTTTTCTTGACCTGCATGTCGCCGCGGGTGCCATCGTCCAGCAGACGGCCGGTGCCGACGGCCTTGATGGTGCCGCGCTTGGGTTTCTCCCTGGCGGTGTCGGGGAGGTAAATACCACCGGTGGTTTTCTCGGTGGCCTCGACGCGCTGCACAATCACCTTGTCACCGAGGGGCTTGATGTTCAGCCTAGCCATTGCTGAGAACTCCTTTCAAATGCCATGCCCAATCGCCCTGGCAACATTGTACCTGGGGCGCGGTTCTACACAGGGAACTTAGCAACCACAGTGCCAGAGCCGGCGATTTGCTCGGATGATCATCGATGTGTCCGTAAGTTCATATGTGCAAATGTATTACGGCGATCCGGAGCAACAGCTCCGTCGATTCAGCGGCACCGCACGGACGGGTTTCGTCTGTCAAAAGATCACCAGACGGTGGGCAGGCTGCCAGTTTGGCAGCAGCTTCTGATGCCGGCACGGCCGTCGATGTAGAGGCTTGCAATCGTCATAGCGGGGCCACGTCGGATGGATCCGACCCAGGCCGTCAGGGCTTGTCGATTTGGTCGCCCGTGGGGCTTCTCAATGTAGCGCCACCCCTTGTGGGTGGCGCAGTCCGAGGGTGCGCCACCCACAAGGGGTGGCGCTACAGCATAAATCGACAGACCCTTCACGCCCGGTCTGCTTCCGAGGCGGTGTCCGACTCGGAGTTGATGTGCAAGCGCAGGCGGTTGATACGCCGGGGTTCGGCAGCGATGACGTTGATCTGGATGTTGCCGTGGCGACACTGCTCGCCGACCCGAGGGATCTTACCCATGGAACTGAAGACGTAGCCGCCGATGGTTTCGTAATCCTCGTGCTCGGGCAGCTCTATGTCCAACTCGTGGTTGAGTTCGTCGATGCGCATGCGGGCGTCGACTTCAACGGTATGTTCGTCGATTCGCTCGATCGGTTGGGTCTCGGGCGGTTCGTACTCATCGGCGATCTCCCCGACGACCTCTTCGATGATGTCCTCGATGGTGACCAGGCCGACGGTGCCGCCGTACTCGTCCAGCACGATGGCGATGTGCACCTGGCGGTCCTTCAACTCCTGGAGCAATTCTATGGCGGGCTTGCTGTCGGGGATGTAAGGCACCTTGCGCATCATCTTGCCGAGGTCGAATTCGTCGTCGTTGCTGACGAACAGCAGGTCCTTGGCGTAGAGCACGCCGAGAATGTTGTCGATGGTCCCGTCGTACACGGGAATGCGCGAGTGGCCCGACTGGGCGATCACCTTCTTGGCGTCGTTCAAGCCGGTGCCTCTATCGATGGCGTGAATGTCGGTACGCGGTGTCATGATCTCAGCGACGTCGGTATCGCCGAATTCGATGATGGAACGGATCATCTCAGTCTCCTGTTCGTCGACCGCGCCGTGCCGCTGGCCCTCGCTGACCACGTTGAGGATCTCCTTTTCCATTTCATCGGCCTCGGACTCCGGGGTCAGGGCCGGGGCGCCGAGGAGTCGTCGGGTGGCCCGATCGATTACGTCCCAGGCGCGGAGGAACGGAAACAAGGCCACGTGCAGGAGACGAAGCGCCGGGAAGGCGACGACGATCATCGAGGCCGCGGCATACTTGGCGATGGTTGCGGGCACGGCGACGCCGAACAACAGGACAACGACAAAGGCAAACGCGAAGGAGACGACGTTGCGGCGGGCATGCTCCAGCCCCAGGCGCTCGCAGATCTCTATGATATCGAGCAGCAGGATGAGCAGCACGACCGTTCGAAGGGCGGCGGTGGCCAGACTCAAGTGGTCACGAACCTCGGTGAGCCACCAGAGGTCCTTCTCACGCCCGCTACGCTCCAGACGGTCGGAGACGGCGTGGATGGCACGGGTTCGCAGGCAGAGATTGGCCGTCGCCGAAATCAAGAGCAACATCACCAAAGCTGCCAAAAGCAGCCAGAGGGCGACTAACACCGGTTGGATCCGATGCGGACCCGCAAGTGCCTTGCCTCCTGCCGGCGTGTCCGCAGCGCCGGGCGGGATGGTGCATGTTCGACCTTGTCAGGATGCGATAGGTTGACGGATTTCGCGTGCATCATGCCGGAGACGAATGGTATATCGGTCCCACGCCGCACCCGGAGAGCACCTGGTCCTCGACCGTGTGCATGCGCCGGGCCTCTTCGGGCGCAGCGTCGTCCCAACCGAGCAGGTGAAGAGTGCCGTGCACGGCGTACAGGAGAACTTCCGAAACCGCGTCGTGTCCGCGGGCGGCGGCTTCGCGTTGAGCCGTCTCGCAGGAGATCACGATCTGCCCGTCAATGCCGTCGGAGTCGCGGTCGGCCAGACTAAAGGTTATGCAGTCAGTGGGGCCTGGGTGTCGCAGATAGGTTTCGTTCAACCGCTCTATCCGGGCGTCGTCGACCAGTGCGACGTCGATCCGTGCTCGTTGACAGCCGAAGCGGCGGAGCGTCTGCCCGATCACCTTGCCCAGCGACGGCACATCCACCGGCAGCCGCCGGTATTGGTCGGTGACGTCGATACAGAATGGTGAGTCGTCTTCGTCCATTGCGGGTAGCAAGTCGATGGAACTAGCTGGCAATCGACTTGCGATCGGCCTCCTGTTCGGGCGTACCGGGGCGTTCGGATTTCTCACGCTTGGGGTAGGCCACGCGAGCATGATAGTGACTGGCCAGGCTCTTGACCAGTGATTCCTCCACGCGGTGCAACTCGCGCAAGGTGATGTCGCAATCGTCAAACTGCCCATCGTCGAGGCGCTGGGTGACGATCTGATGGACGGTCTGTTCGATACGTCCCGGCGTCGGGTCGGGGAGGGCCCGGACGGCTCCTTCGGTACCATCACAGACCATGAGCACGGCTGACTCCTTGGAGCGCGGTTTGGGGCCGGGGTAGCGGAAACGCGCTTCGGGGACTTCTCGATCGTGTCTGCCGCTGGCGATCTGCGGCTGTTTCTCGCTGGCCATGTAGTGGAAGTAACGCACCACGGTGGTGCCGTGGTGCTCTGCGACGAATTGCTGTAACACCCGCGGGAGCCGGTACTCCTTGGCCATTTCGATCCCGTCCTTGACGTGCCCGATGATGATCAGCACGCTCATGGTGGGGGCCAGCTTGTCGTGACGGTTGATGCGGGCCTCCTGATTCTCAGTGAAGTACTCGGGTTTGTGCAGCTTACCGATGTCGTGATATAGAGCCCCGAGTTGGGCCAGCAAGCCGTTTGCTCCGATGGCGTCGCAGGCTGCCTCAGCCATGGCGCCCAGGGCCAGGCTGTGGGTGTAGGTGCCGGGCGCTTCGCGGGCCAGTCGTTGCAACAGCGGCCTGGTGGGATCACGCCACTCCAGCAGCGTGAGCGAGGTGGCAATGTTGAACACTCTTTCGATGAGGGGAAGGGCGGCTTGAACCAGCATGGCGGACAACAGCGCGGCGCAGGCGGCCCACCCCCCGTGCTTGGCGGCGAAAGCGATGGCCTGTCCGTCCGCCAGACCGAACGCCGTCGCAGACACAAACAACGCCACCGCGGAAATCGCTCCCACCCAGAGCAGGCGCGTCCTGGTACGAATCTCGTTGAGCAGTTGAACCGTGGCGGTGATGCCGATCATCATGGTGACCAGCATCGCTTCGTCGCCGCGGATGCTCAAAACGATCATGATGGCGACGACGGCCATCAGCCCCACCGCGATCCGTCGGGTGTAGGCGACGGCCAAAACCGACACCGCAAAAAGCGGCGGCCCGTAGATGAACTCTTTGATGGTCAAGCGAGCGTCAATGAGTTTTGTAGCCGCCAGAACGGCCAACAATAGAACCACCAGCGCGGCGCAGCGGGTGTTGACTTTGAGGATCCGGGGCTGATACATCCCGATGTAAGCGAACAAACCGATGGTGCACAGCACGAATATGGCGGTGATGCCGACCCGCCGGAAGAGATTCCGATCGCGCAGGGCCTGGCCGCCCGGTTCGTCGCTGTTGAGGTACGCCCGATAGGCGTTGTCGTGCGCGGTCAGCAACTGCATGTCCGCCGCGGTCAATCCCTGCTCCGTGCGGGGCGGAATAATTGGCCGACCATGTCTGTAGGAAATCGTTTCCGGCTCGACCGATGCTTCACGGTCGGCCATCTCCTGATTCGTCCGGGCCATGTCGAACACCAGCATGGGCGCCTCCGACAAGCGGTCGATCAGCAGCTTCGAGACCGTCGGTTGCAACTCGGGGGCAAAAAGCCTGGCGTAGGCGTCGGCGGCCCGCCGGAGATTGGTCACATTCGAAATAGGCGTGAGGTTGAAGATGCGGACCTCTTTCACGGAATCGTGGTCAGGCTGATCCGCTTCACCGTCATGGACGAAAACGAACTCGGCGGTCGACGCCGGGGTGCGCTGGGTCGCCGACACCCGATTCCAGGTGTACTCGTTGGGCAGGCGAGTCCGAAGGCGGTTGATGCTCTTCTCGAATCGCGACTTGGCGTTGTCGTCCGCGTAGGAGCGCAATTCCTCATAGCCGGCCGGTTCCACCTGCCAGCTTCGCGAGTCGGCGATCTGCGTGAAGGCTTCAAAAGTCTCTGCCCCCTGGGCGGCCTGGTAGAGATCCTGAAGTTCGGTGCCGATACGGGCGACCAGTTCATGGTTGGTGCGGTAATGGCTGGGGGCGGCTGCCCGGGCAGCCTGACGGCGGCGATGTGTTTCCTTCTCGTCGGGGATCTCGAAATCCACTTCCGCGTAGATGGGTTGGTCGATCTTCTGGCCCACCGCGTAACGGGCCAACCGTCCGGAGTGCGCTCCATAGAGAGCTATCGCCGTGGAGCCCGCCAGAAACAGCATTCCCAGCAACAGCGGGGACAGACCGACCGCATTGCCTATCCGTCGCCAGAGGGGCATGGACCGAGTGGTCCGCTGCTGGCGTACCTGTTGTCGTCGATCTGTCTTCTTGACGGCCATCGAAAAACGTCCCTGGTACGATCAACCCAGCCCGGTTTGTTCATACCGCAGAGATCGCTGAGAGCGCAGAGTATTGTTTAGAAAAAAGTTATGCCGCAATCAGCTCAAGTCCCTTCTTGACAGAGTGTATATCATTCGTTCGACGCTGCCTTGGCTAACTTCTTGGTCTACTCCGCCTCTGCGATCTCTGCGTGCTCCGCGGTGAATTATCCGGTCTGGGGCCCGACCGGCCAGCGGCCGGCGGCCCCGGAGCTGCCTCCACCGCCTGCAACGATACAACATCGGCGCGGCTGCTCCAACCCATGAATTCTGTCAGCCGGAATCGGGCTTGTCTCGCACAAAACCTTCATTTTACCGGTGCTTGACCTTGTCACCGGCGTACGCATCCACGATCTCCTGAACCAGCCGATGCCGGACGATATCCGTCTTCTCCAGCCTGACTACGGCGATGCCCTCGACGTGACCCAGTCGCCGTACGGCGTCAAGCACGCCGCTGGGCTGCCCCGGCGGCAGATCGATCTGGCTGTCGTCGGCGGTCACGATCAGTTTGCTTTCCAGCCCCATGCGCGTCAGAACCATCAGCATCTGAGCCACGGTGGTGTTCTGGGCCTCGTCCAGAATAATCATGGACTTGTTCAACGTTCGCCCGCGCATGAAAGCCAGCGGGATGACTTCGATGATCTCGTTCTCCATGAAGCGCTTGCTCTGGTCGAAGCCCATCATATCGTGAAGGGCGTCGAACAAGGGACGCAGGTAGGGGTTCACCTTGGCCTGCAAGTCGCCGGGCAGATATCCGAGCTTCTCGCCGGCCTCCACGGCCGGTCGGGCCAGGATGATCTTTTCGATCTGCTTGCGCTTGAGCATGGTGAGGGCCAGGGCGACGGCAATATAGGTTTTTCCCGATCCGGCCGGGCCCAGGCAAAAGGTGGCGTCGTTGTTGATGATAGCCTCGACGTATCTAGCCTGCCCTTCCGTCTTGGGCACGATCCTGGCGTTCTTGGCGAACACTTCGATGCGACCGTCCGCCATGCTGTTGGATCGGTCACTGGAAAGGGCGATGGCTTCGGCAATGTCGTCCTCACTCAGTTGGCTCGCGGTGCGCAGCTTTTTTTGCAAATGCCCGATGGCGTCGGCGGCTTTGCGAACCGCCTCTGTAGCGCCCGAAAGATGGATCAAGCCGTCTCGGGCCGCTATGCGAACGTCGAAGGCGGCGCGGATCGAGCGCAAGTTCACGTCGGTGGCGCCGTACAGTGCCCCGCACTTAGCCGGCTCTTCTATGGCAATGTTGAGGTCCAAAGCAGAAGCGCTATATCCATACAGTCCCCATCGGCGGGCGACGAACCACCGGTCGGCCGCACCTATCCCCGTATTCTACACAACATGCCAGAATCTTGTTAGCAGGAACCAGGCAAGCGGCACTGCAAAAAGTGTGCCATCGACGACGTCCAGAACGCCGCCCATGCCTGGTATAAGTCGTGATGAGTCTTTGACTTGCGCGCCGCGCTTGAGCAGTGATTCGAACAGATCGCCGATCTGCGAGGCAACTGAGATGGCCACCCCAAAGAGGACCGATTGGCTCAAAGTCAGGCGCTTGATCCCGGCGGTCATCTGGTCGGCGAGGGCCGACAACCACTCAACGGTGTCGGCGGGTTGCTCTTCGGGACCGATTATCCTGGCCAACCTCCAGAAGGCCACCGCCAGCAGCACACTTCCGATGATGCCGCCTACGAAACCTTCGATGGACTTGCCGGGGCTGATAGACGGTGCCAGCCGATGACGTCCCAGCGCAACACCGCTGTACAGCGCGGCGATGTCTGAAACAAACACGATGGCCAGAACAAAAAGCAATGTCCACGCCCCGGCGATGGGATCGCTGAGGTCGACGTCGGCCCGCAATTGAATCGCAAACGACGGCAGAAAACCCAGGTAGAGGATGATCAGCATTGTGGAGGCGAGGTCGGCGATGACATTGGGTGACACACCGCGGGCAACATGAATGAGAGCAGCGCCCAACACTGCGGCGCCCAGCCAGATCACCTGCCAGTGGAGCCCCTCGACGTCGACCGGGTTGTGGCCCAGAATGCCGCCGGCGCAAAGCCACGGCGAGAGCATGAGCACAGCACAGCTCAACATGGCCCAGCCGCCGCAAGGCTTGTGGCCGGCGGCGCGTAGAATGGTAACAAACTCCATCACCCCGCGCAACACCACCAGGGTAAAGAGAATGGGAATGAGACTGCCGTGTCGCAACAGGTCGCCGAGCACCGAGCGGTCCGAGGCCTCGTCGGCCAAGAACGCGTCAGCGGCGACCACCGTCACTAGCGCCAGAATCGCCACCGCGCCGTAAGCAAGCCGGTTGAGCACGCGATCAATCCTCCAAGTGTCGGTGAGACGTGACTAGCCCGGGTAATTCACCGCGGAGCACGCTAAGATCGCAGAGAGGTGATAGATAAGAAGTTAGCCGAGTTAGCGTGGGACGAATGAGAGATGCACTGTCAAGACCACACGAGCTGGAATTCGACCGTAACTTCATTCCCAATAATACTCTGCGCTCTCGGCGCTCTCGGCGGTACGAATAATCCGGGTTAGGCGTCATTCAGGTGCGCTTCTGCGACAATCGGCATCGGTGAATAATCGAATGTAGCTCTCGTAGCGCTGGGGATGAATGCGGCCTTGCTCCACGGCGGTTTTGACGGCGCATTGGTCCTCGTGTATGTGAGTGCAATCGGGGAACTTGCAGTCTCGGACCGGCTCAACGAACTCGACAAAGTAGCGCTCCATGTATTCGCGCGGGATGCACCGCAGATCAAACGAACGTACGCCCGGCGTGTCAACAACGTAACCGCCGACGTCCAGCTTCAGCAGGGTAGCCCTGCTGGTGACGTGACGGCCCTTCAAGGTCTCCGCAACCACCGGCCCCGTCTTCAATTTCAAACCGGGCTGCACGGCGTTGAGTATGGTACTCTTGCCCACCCCGCTCTGGCCGGCGATGACCGATTTTTTGTCCTGCAACAGCGCCCGCAAAGCGTCGATGCCCCCTCCATGGACCGCGCTGGTCGCCAGCGTTTTGTAGCCCAGATCACGGTAGACCGAAAGAAAGCGATCCACCTCCTTAGCAGCCGTCAGATCAGTTTTGTTCAGACAGACGACCGGTTCGATGCAGCCATGAAGGGCGGACACAATGTACCGGTCGACCAGGTGGGGCCTGGGATCGGGTTCGGCCGCCGAGGTCACGATCACCGCCTGGTCGACGTTGGCGGCGACGGTCTGCTCGCGACGCCGAACAAGACGTTTGAGCTCGCCGCGCCGCGGCTCGACGGCTTCGATGACGCCCTCGGCCTCCACACCCTCGCGGTCGGCTGACACGGTGAACTGCACGTGATCGCCGACGGTTACGGGATTGCGGTCGCGGATGCTGCGGGTGCGGAGCACGCGGCGTACCGTGCATTGCCAGACCCGCTTGCCGTCATCGACGTGGGCGATACGCCCGAAGAGTGTGACCACCGTGCCCAGACGCCGCCCGTTGGACGTGTCGCCGGCGTGGTCATCGTGGACGATGACGGTGCGCTTGCGCGAGAGCGGCCCTTTGGCGACCACACGTTCTTCAGACTGCGGGTCCGAATCGGCATCCTCACCGCCGGGGGCAAACCGCGACCAGCCCTTCTCGCGCGCCGGATCGCTACGGTTCGGGCGAAATCGCACGCGGACTTTGCGCGTGCCCGGCGTTCGCTTCTTGCGATCACGTGTCATCATCCGAATTGTCCCTGGGCTGCGTCGGCGATGTCAAGCAATCAGCCGACTTGCCCCGCCGACCGTTGATCGCCGGCGGCCACCGCCGTACAGTGTCGACTGGTAGGGTCCGCCGTGCGGACCAGCAGTGAAGGGTCCGCCGTGCGGACCAGCAGTGAAGGGCCCGCCGTACGCACCAGCAGTGAAGGGCCCGCCGTGCGCACCAGCGTGAGGACCACCCCGTGGCCGCCCACCAATCTCGCGTTCGTGGTCCGCAAGGCGGGCCCTACGGGATGTATCGAGCATGTCCGCAAATACTTCATCCACCAGGTGGCAAGGATCACCGGAGCCGGATCAGCGATTCGTCGGCCGGCGTGTTGTGGTGATGGGGCTCGGGGGATTCGGCGGCGGAGCGGGTGCGGCCCGCTGGCTGACGCAACAGGGGGCCAAGGTGCTAGTGACCGACCTGGCTGATGCAGGCACGCTCGACGATGCCGTCGGATCGTTAAGTGATTGCGACATTGAGTATCGCCTCGGCGGCCATGATGAGGCTGACCTCGATAGGGCGGACCTTCTTGTGGTCAATCCGGCGGTGCCCAAGAAGAGATCCGAGTTCTTCCAGGCTGCCGTGCGGCGCGGCATACGCTGGACAACCGAGATAAACCTGTTCCTGGAGCGCTGTCGGGCCACGGTGATCGGAGTCACCGGGACAGCCGGTAAGAGTACGGCGGCTGCGATGATCCATGCCGTGTTGAGCAGGCAATCTCGTGGTGGTCCGCACGGCGGACCCTACGTGACTGCGGACCCACGGAGTGCAACCCGTGGGCTTGGGACATGTTACCTCGGCGGGAATTTCGGGGGGTCGTTGCTGGGTGATCTGGATCGGATGACGGCGAATGACACCGTTGTGCTGGAGCTGTCCAGCTTTCAGCTTGCGGACCTGCCGCTGATCGAGCGGCGCCCTGATGTGGCGGTGTACGTGGAGATCTGGCCCAATCACCTGGATCGACACGGCACCTATGAAACCTATCTGGCGTGTAAGCTCAATATGATCCGCGGGGCCAATACGGGCACGCCCGTCGTGTTGGGGCTGGAAGATCCGGCGACGTCGCGCAGGATCACCGAACTGTGCGAACCCACGGGTTGCAACCCGTGGGCTTTGCGGGCGGTGGCGGTCGACAAGCCGGTGCCTGCTCTTGCGTTGAAAGTTCGAGGCGCCCACAACCTGCGGCATGCAAACTGCGCCGCGACGGTGGGAACATTGTTGGGCGTTCACCGGGACGCAATTCGCGCGAGCCTGGAAGCATTCAGCGGTTTGGGGCATCGGTTGCAGTTTGTCGGTTGCTTTGGCGGCGTCGATTACTACAACGATTCCAAGTCCACCAATACACGTTCCACCGCCGCTGCCTTGGGCTCGTTCGATCAGCCGGTGATCGCGCTGGTCGGCGGCGCCCTGAAACCAACGGATTCGAATCCGTGGGCTTGGGGAGAGCGCGATGTACTGGCGTCGGCACTCCGTGATGGCGCTCGAGCGACGATTTGCTTCGGCCCGGCGGGCAAGATGGTGCGGCGGGCGCTGATGAAGATTGGCGGCAGCGGTATGGATGCTGACGTGCATTGGGTTGCCACGCTTGAAGAGGCGGTAGCGTCGGCCAAGAAGATAGGGCGGCGGGGTGATGTGGTGGTGCTGTCACCAGGGTTTCAGAGTTACGACGCGTTCGCCAACTACGAGCGGCGCGGCGAGGCGTTCATGTCTGTGGTGCGCTCGGGCGGTCGTTGAATCCCGCAAATCGAAAACGATCCGAGAAGTAACATGGGTCGGACCGGGGAACCCACGGGCTGCAACCCGTGGGCTTTTGTCGGTTGTTTGCGCTTTGGGCGTGCAGTTCTTGCGCTGACACCGTCATGAGTCTACATGGTTTCGGGCAAGCATGTACACCGCACTAACATCCTTAACATCTTGTCAAACATAAAGTTACATCCGAATCAGTCTCGTCGTGGATTCAAGATTATGGAGTCGGCGGGCGTCTGGCACGCATGGTGTTAGTACGTTCGCGTCGGACGTAGGTGGTCCGCCTGGAGACCCGCGGATTGCAATCCGCGGGCTTGCTACGGGAGTGTGGTCGATGGCCCAGCGTTACAAACCCATGTCACTATTCGGCGGCCTGACCGACGCGGTCGATTGGGAGGAGCTCGGCCGACGAGTTCGCCAGGCGGCTGCTGAGGCTGCGGCGCTGGGCATCGATCCGTCGGAACAAATCCGCGAACCAACGTCTTGCCTGACGTGCGCGAGTCCCGTGGAACGGAAAGGCAATCGCTGGAGCGAGATTCCCATCTCGCTCCCCTATCCAGCGGTGCGAGAAGGGATTCACGCACCAGTGTGCGCGAGTCCCGTGGAGCGGAAAGACAAATGACCTACGGACTGTGGTTATCCACCGCTGGATTGCAGATCAACGACTACCGCCAGTCGATCATGGCCAACAACCTGGCCAACGCGGACACCGTAGGCTTCAAGCATGACCTGGCGGTGATTCAGGAGCGAGCCGTTGAAAGTCGCGCGGGGGTTGGGAACAACCGCTTCGCCACCCACGAGGGGTGGCGCTACACCCATGGGGTCCTGGACGGTCTGACCGGCGGAGCGTGGGTACGGCCGACGGTGCACACCTTCGAGCAGGGCAAACTGGAGCACACGGACAATCCGCTGGATCTGGCGATCGAGGGTGACGGCTTCTTCGCCGTGCGCGATGGTGACCAGGTCAAGTACACGCGTGACGGACGCTTGACACTGAATGATGCAGGTGAGTTGGTGATGGTGGCCGGCGGCGGGCGGTTCAGAGTGTTGGACCAAAACGGCGAACCGATTGAAGTGGATACGGCGATTCCCGGCCCCATCAATATCACCGCCGACGGAACGGTGCGGCGTGGTGATGAGGTGATGGGGCGCGTCGTTCTATTTGAGTTCGCGGACCGCAGCAGCTTGAGCAAGAGCGGTCAGAACCTCTACACCAATCACGGTGATCCGGGCACGACATCAAACAGCACCATAAAGAGCGGGTACGTGGAGCGTTCCACGGTTAACGCCATCAAGGGATTGGCGGGCATGATCACCGTTTCGCGGGCATACCAGCTCAACGCCAACATGATCTCATTGCAGGACCAGACGATCGGCCAGGCCGTCACCACGGTCGGGCGCATCGGATAATCGGGAGCCCAAGTAAATGGCTGTTACAGCACTGCACGCCGCGGCGACGGGAATGAGGGCTCAGGACACCAAGCTGGACGTCCTGGCCAACAACCTGGCCAACGTGAACACGGCGGGTTTCAAGCGATCGCGGGTGAATTTCGA
>JAZGDL010000337.1:0-4934 GCA_036477795.1 Phycisphaerae bacterium | reverse complement strand
AGACGACCCTTTCAGGGTCGGGTGGTTCGGTGGCGGCGCCATCCGGGGGCGGCGCTACGCTTGCCCCCGGCTATTACAGAGCAGGCCTTCAGCCTGCCACCCCACCCGCCGATTCTGTCACGGACCCTGTCATCCCAGAGTATTCCTGTCCCTTGTTGGCAATGCCATCGAACGAATACTCCTCATTTGATCCGTGCGTGGTCATCGCCTGCGCAATCTCGGCTCATCTCAGCAGGGCCGACAGGCCGGCCTGCATGAGATGCCGATCGCTGGTCAGAACCTCACGAACGCCCTGATCCTTACAGATGAGGATCGAAACGCAATCAACAAGCGACCATTCCTTGTCGGGGCGTCCTTTGTATAGATCAAACGCCCGCATCCACTGGTCACGCGACGCCGGCACGATCGTCACGCGCGACGAACGACAGAGGCGCTCCACCATACGACAGGCCGCTTTGCGAAGAGGCTGGCGCGATGCCCCACTGAGGAACTCGCTCAGTACCCAATCACTCGTCACCATGGATGACGATCCGGCACTCAGACGTTCGCGCCAAATCGTGCTGCACAATTCGTGGAGCCCGTCGTCGAGGTTTGCCAATGCCAGTAACGCAACGGTGTCAACAAAGACCTTCGATGCGGACGCCATCATTCAGCTCGCTTGGGTACGCCGTAAACATAATGATCGTGCTGCGCGGCTAGATCCACGATCCCCGTCGACACGGCTTCGTCCACCAGATCGTAGGCAGAATCCTCGTCCAACTGCACCGGCTCGATGCGAACGACCGTCCCATCCGGCAAATGAACTCCGTCGGGCAACTCAACACGTCCGTTCCTTACAGTCCCGTGGTATGTCATCCGACGCATGCTTCCTTTCGTGCAAATCCAGCCGGTCCATCCTTCCGGCACGGAAACCGACTGCGGTCCACGTCGTAATCCTTTATCAAGCCGAACATCTAATTCGCCAGCACCTTCTCCTTGACCTGCGTCAACCTGTCTTTCGCCCGGGTCTGGTGCATGATCTTGTCCTGCAGACGCATCAACCCCTCCAGCAACGCCTCCGGGCGGGGCGGGCAGCCGGGTACATACACATCCACCGGAACCACCAGATCCACACCCTTGACCACATGGTAGCCGTACTTGAAGTAGGGGCCGCCACCCACGGTACACGCCCCCATGGCTATCACATACTTTGGATCAGGCATCTGGTTGTACAGCCGCTTCAACCGGCTGGCCATCTTGTAAGTCACCGTGCCTGCCACGATCATCAGATCGGACTGCCGCGGACTGGCCCGGAACGCCCCCGCACCGAACCGGTCGATGTCAAAGCGGGACGCACCCAGCGCCATCATCTCAATCGCGCAGCAGGCCAACCCGAAAGTCATAGGCCAGATGCTGCTCTTGCGGCCCCAATTGATCGCCCAATCGAGCGAGGTCACCATAAGGCCTTCCTCGAAGCGATTCTCAATCCAACTCATGCCGGCCCTCCCGCGTTCGCCGCAGGCCTGAGACGCGATGCCCGACGCTGACCCGTCGCCGCCCGCACCCAGTCCAGGTAACCGAACTTCCACAAGAAAAGAAACCCCGCCACGACCACCCCGAAGAAGAAGAGCATATCGTACAGGGCGATGGTCTTCACCGCAGCTCCAAGCGCCGTGCTCGCATCAGCGCTGCCGAACACAACCGCCCACGGCCAGAAAAGGGCAATCTCGACGTCGAAGATAATGAACACCAGGGCGACGACGTAGAAACGCAGGTCAAACTGCACCCAACTCTCGCCCACCGTCGGCTCGCCGCACTCGTACACCGCCGCCTTCTCGGGGTGATCCAGCGTCGGCCTCAACAGGCGGCCCACCACCAACACCCCAAAAGCCATCAGAAACCCGGCTACCATAAACAGCAACACGCCCCACACCAGCTCGATGTTGGTATCCCCGCGAACCACCGGCGGCGCTTGGGCCAGCGAAGCGACGAAGTAGCATGAATGCATGGACATCCCCCCTAACCTTTCGACGCCGGCTGCTCCTGCAGCGCCTTGAGCATCTCGTCTCGAACCGGCACACCCCGATCGATCCAAGCCTGTTTCGTTTCCCGAGCCCACTCCGGAAGCTTGTCCTGCTGCATCCAGAAGGGCTGCGGGGTTTGCAAACCGCGCTTGGCCAACTCCGTGAATTCCACGATCATGCTCTCGCGGTCGAATCCGGACATGTCATGAACGTTGCCCATGTGGATGCAGTCCGTCGGGCAGGGATCTACACACAGAGCACAGAACATGCACTTGGAATAGTCGATGGCGTAGCGGGTCATAGCCCCACCTTTGGCTACCCCGGTGGCCTTGTCGATCTTTCGCGCCCCGGTCTTCTCGATGTAAATGCAGTCAACGGGACAGGCCTTGGCGCACAGATCACACGCGATGCACTTCTCGATTTCGAAATAATGGAATCCACGGAAACGAGGCTGCAGCGTGGGGGCTACATCCGGATACTGCACCGTAACCGTGCGGGCGAAGCAGTACTTCAGCGTGATCCTCATCCCGATGAGGATCGTCTTAACGGTCATGTAAAGATTGTGAAAATACTCACGCACGGCAAGGCAGAAGAAAAAGGCAGTTCAAACCGCCTGAGTGTTATCCGGTACAATTCTCAATAGGCCAGCCTGATCGTATCACCAGCCCGCGAGGCATTGTAGTTGCGAACGCACCACCTCGCAACAAGATCCCGCCGGCGTCTCTAAAGCCCACGGATGGCAACGCGCGGGGTCGTCCAGACACGCTCTTGCCCCACGATCGCGACCACCGCTGGTGCGAGAATTCCTTTTCGCCACCAGAATCTTCGGAGCAAGCACCGAGAAAACATTCTCGATTCACCGATCATAGCCGCGCTCCACGTGAAACATGACACGAGCAACGTCAGGTCGACAACTTAGTAAGTTTTTAGCGTAATAAATTAAGTGTGGTTTTACAGGCCCGCGTTCGAGTGGATTCCCGCGTGGAGTGTGACCCGAACAGGCAGCGATCGACGCTTGCGTCTCCATCTTACACTCCTCCATCTTCAGCTATTGCGATGAATACCAGTCCGACCGGACTTCTCGGGACTGCCGCTCTCGGGGCCGACAACCCCGGTGATGGAGATGGCGTATTGAACGGCGGCGGCGTGTAGTCACCACGCGGTCTCTGCAGTATGAATAAACTCAGGTTAGTCATCCATGACCGGCGCCCGGGCGATCATCTTCGATCTTGACGACACCCTGTACCCGGAGCGGGTCTACGCCTTCAGCGGGTTCGAAGCGGTCGCGACGGCCTTCGGCGCCCGGCTCGGAGCCGATTTCGACCTGTCACGACACATGCGGGAACTGTTCGACACACCCCATCGGCCGCGCGTCTTCGACCTGATCGCCAAAGAATGCCGCGCCGCCGATGCCGAGAAGCTGGTCCCGGAGATGATCGAGGTCTTTCGCTCGCACGCGCCTAACATCCACCTGCACCCCGACGCTGACGCCGCCCTGTCCCGCCTGCGGCCGTCGCATAGGCTTGGCCTGATCACCGATGGGTTCGCGGTGGCCCAATACGCCAAGATCAAAGCCCTCCGTCTTCGATCCCGTTTGGATGAGCTGATTGTCACCGACGATTGGGGACGCGAGTTCTGGAAGCCGCATCCCCGCGCCTTCCAGGAGATAGCCAAACACTTCGATATCGAGCAGGAGCGCTGCACATACGTAGCCGACAACCCCTCCAAGGATTTCCCAGCCCCCAACGCTCTCGGTTGGCGAACGGTACTCATCAAGCGCCCGGACGGCATCCACGCCGGGAACCCCGCCTGCGAACACGGCGCCCCACATGAGATTATCACGACGTTGGATGAGCTTTGATACACGCTACCCTGTAGCGCCACCCCTTGTGGGTGGCGCTTGTGGGTGGCGCACCCTCGTTCTGCGCCACCCACAAGGGGTGGCGCTACATTTGGGAGCACCACGGACATTTGGGAGCACCACGGACATTTGGGAGCACCACGGGCGGCGGACAGGTGCGAGAAAGGATTCTCGCACCAGCATATTCTCGCACCAGCATCAAACCGAGCCGCGAGCGCCAGCGACCGGTCCGCCCAAGAGCGCGCGCAGCCATGCAATAACAGCGACCATCGATTAGAATAAAAACGAAAGGCAAGGCGAAACAACAATGCCGGCGCCGCAACGCAATCAGTGGGCCGAGATGTGGGAAGCCGCCAGGGAACGTACGTCTACGGCCAGCCACCAGCTACGCCAATGGGGCGTAGCCGTCCGAGAGGAACCCGTTCTGATCTGGCAAACGCCCGCCGTGCGCTATGGCCTGTACGCCCTTGGCGGACTTGTTCTGTTTCTCGTTTTGAAAACTGCAATGGGGATGCTGCAACTGCCCACCCCGGAACACTTTCAGCCGCGAGCAAAGACGGCACATTTTCAGGTGCTCTGCTCCAACCCGGCATGCGGAAAGTATTTCGTCATCGAGCGCCGATTCAAGTTCCGCAAGTTCCCGGTCACATGTCCATATTGCCGCGAGCCCTCGGGCCATCGGGCGTTGAGATGCACCTCAAAAACATGCCGAGGCGGCATGGTCATCGCCGTCGAAGAGGATGGCCGGCTCTACTGCTCGAAGTGCGGTGAACCCATCGGGAATCGTTGAAAGGTCAAAGGTCAAAGGTCAAAGGTCAAAGGTCAAAGGTCAAAGGTCAAAGGTCAAAGGTCAAAGGTCAAAGGTCAAAGGTCAAAGGTCAAAGGTTCCAAGCTCAGGGTCCGTGACAGAATCGGCGGGTGGGGTGGCAGGCTGAAGGCCTGTTCTGTAATAGCCGGGGGCAAGCGTAGCGCCGCCCCCGGATGACGCCGCCACCGAACCACCCGACCCTGAAAGGGTCGTCTATTCTCTGCGGCGTGTGCGACGGGACGTTTATGCGACCCCTACAGGG
>JAZGDL010000336.1:0-5679 GCA_036477795.1 Phycisphaerae bacterium | reverse complement strand
ATACGACCCTTTCAGGGTCGGGTGGTTCGGTGGCGGCGTCATCCGGGGGCGGCGCTACGCTTGCCCCCGGCTATTATAGAGCAGGCCTTCAGCCTGCCACCACACCCGCCGATTCTGTCACGGACCCTCGTTTGCGGCTAGCCGGAGCAAAAGTATAATCGTGGGAGTTGCCGTGTGACTGGATTTGCATGGCGTTGTACGGGCGACCAGGTCACCCGACCGGATTCGGGCCTGCATCGGGAGGCGCACTCTGTTAATCGGCACGGATATTCCACGCGTGGACGGACTTGCCAAGCTCCGCGGCAGTTCTCTCTATGTCGACGACATGGCCGTTGAGGGCGTGCTGCACGGCGCCACCATTCGCAGCCACGTGGCACGCGGAAAGATCACCGGCATTCGTTTCGACCCGTCCATCGCCTGGGACGAGTACGTCATCGTCGACCACCGTGACATTCCGGGGCCTAACGAGGTTGTCTTTATCGAGAAGGACCAGCCCGCGCTGGCCGCCGAGGAGGTGCGCCACAAATTCGAGCCCATCCTGCTCATCGCCCATCGATCACCGTCGGCGCTTCGAAGGGCCAAGGATGCCATCACGGTGGACATCGAACCGCTGCCGGCTGTCACCAGCCCGCATCAATCGCTTGCCCCGGAGCTGATCCAGTACGGTACCGACAACGTCTTCAAGAAAATCAACATCGAAAAAGGTGACGTCCCCTCGTTCGACAACGCCCCACACGTGATCGAGGGCTTCTATGAAACCGGCTTGCAGGAACACATCTACCTGGAAAACCAGGGCATGTTAGCCCATTGTGAGAACGGCCGATTGGTCATCCACGGCGGCATGCAATGTCCCTACTTTGTACTGGACGCGATGACCCATCTGTTCTCAAGGCCAGCCGAAGCCTTTCGCATCGTTCAAACGGAGATCGGAGGAGGCTTCGGCGGAAAGGAGGACTATCCCTCGATCATCGCCATCCACGCCGCGCTGCTGGCTGAAAAAGCCGGCCGACCGGTGAAGATCATCTACGACCGGCAGGAGGACATGGCTGCCACCACCAAGCGGCATCCCAGCCGGGTGCGGCACCGCACCGCGGTGGACAACGACGGGCGCCTATTGGGCATGGAGATCGAGGTCATTCTGGACGGCGGTGCCTATGTCACTCTGTCGCCCGTGGTCCTCAGCCGCGGCGTCATCCACGCCGCCGGCCCCTACGCCTGCGACTACATCCGCATCTACGGCGAAGTGCGCTTGACCAACACCCCGCCCAACGGCGCGTTTCGTGGCTTCGGGGCCCCGCAAACGCTTTTCGCCCTTGAACGCCACATGGACGTCATCGCCCAACGGATCGGAATGGAGCCGGCGGAATTGCGTCGCCGGAACTTGCTCATCGACGGTCAGACAACGGCCACCGGCCAAGTCATGAAGGACGGCGTCAATCAGGCGGACATGATGGACCGGGCCCTGGAACTGGCGTCCTATAAGAAACGCCGCGAGCAATACCGTGGTCAGAATCGCGAGCATCCTTACATCCGCCGCGGCATTGGCTTTTCAACCTTTTATCATGGCGCCGGCTTCACCGGTAGCGGCGAGACCCGACTGGCTTCGGAAGTCTGGGTCCAAGGCCTGCCCGACGGTCGCATCGAGGTGCTCACCGCCAACACCGACATGGGCCAGGGCACTATCACCGTGCTCACCCAGATCGCCGCCGACGCCGTCAACTTGCCGCTGGATCAGGTGCAGGTGGCTGTGCCGGATACTTCACGCGTTCCCAACAGCGGCCCGACCGTGGCCAGCCGCACGGCCATGGTGGTCGGCAAGCTGGTCGAACGGGCATGCAAGAATCTGGCGGAGCAGGTCCAAGGTGCGGGGCCCGCTCCCTTACGGTCGCGTCTCGGATTGGCGTGTAGGGTCCGCCGTGCGGACCAGTCGCCAAGCAAAGGCGCGGCCCTGCAAGAATCGATCCGCGCCTGGCACCGGGCCAACCCCGGCAAGGAACTGATGGGGCGGGCGAAGTATCAAACGCCCGATTCAGTCAGTTGGGACGAAGAGACCTACCGGGGGGACGCCTATACCTGCTTCTCTTGGTCCACGCACGTCGCCGACGTCGAAGTTGATTTGCGCACCTATGTGGTGCGCGTCAAAGACTACGTGGCTTTGCAGGAAGTCGGCAAGGTCCTCCATCCGGTAATGGCCGCCGGGCAGATTCAGGGCGGCGTGGCCCAGGGCATCGGCTGGGCGTTGCTGGAAGAAGTGGTCACCGCCGACGGAGGGATGGCTAACAACCAGATGACCAATTACGTTATTCCGGCGTGCAGCGATCTGCCGCCGATCCGGGTCTATTTCGAAGAGCGGGCTTCGACGTTCGGCCCCGCCGGGGCGAAGGGCATAGGCGAGTTGCCCATGGACGGGCCCGCCCCCGCGGTGGTCAACGCGGTCTGCAACGCGCTGGGAACCTCGATCACCTCCATCCCCGTCACACCCGAACGGCTGATGGCACACCTGGAGAAGGGCGTCGATGGATAAGATCGAGATCACTTTCACGCTCAACGGCCAAGAAACGACATGTAAGGTTCCCCTGGACGCCCGCCTGCTGGACATGCTCCGTTACGATTGCCGTTGCCCGGGCACCAAGGAAGGATGCGGCGAAGGCGAGTGCGGTGCCTGCACGGTTATCCTCGAGGGGATGCCGGTCAATTCCTGCCTGGTCCCCGCGTTTCAAGCCGCCGGCCAATCCGTCGAGACGGTCGAGTCCATCGAGCCGGAGTTCTGCGAACAGCTCAACGCCGCCGGTGCTTCCCAATGCGGAGCGTGCACCCCCGGCATCGTGATGGCCGCCCGCTGGCTGGTCGATCACGGTGATGCCCTGGAAAGGCAATCGCTCCGGGCCTTCATGAGCGGAAACCTGTGCCGTTGCACCGGCTACGACGGCGTGATCGCCGGCGTGAATCGGGTCCTGGGCCGTGAGGGAGAGCAATAAGTTGCAGGTCCTGTCTCCAACGAGCGTCGATGAAGCGCTCACCATGATGAGCGGCAGGGACGGTCCGGTCACGCCCATCGCCGGCGGTACCGACCTGCTGGTCGCCTGGCACCATCAGCCCAAAGATGACCTGACGCTGTTGAACCTGTGGCACCTGGCTGAGCTGCACGAGTTCCGCTTCACCGACGACCACCTCGAGCTGGGGGCTCTGACCACTTACTGGCAAACGATCGAATCGAACCGGATCGCGGAGGAATTCCCCCTGCTCACCGAAGCCGCCCTCCAGGTCGGGGCCATCCAGATCCAGACGCGCGGCACCTGGGCGGGCAACATCGGCAACGGCTCGCCGGCGGCGGACGGCGTTCCCGTCATGATGGCCTACGACGCCGTCGTGGTCCTGCGTTCGAGCAGCGGCACCGTGGAAGTGCCGTTGGATCGATACTACACCGGTTACAAGCAAACCGTGAGAAAGCCGGACCAGCTCATCACCGCCATCCGCATCCCGCGCCGCCGGCGCGACGTCGAGTGGTTCCACAAGGTCGGCTCGCGCAGCGCTCAGACTATAAGCAAGGTAGGAGCCGCTGTGGTCAAGGACGATCGTGGTTGGCGCGTCGCGGTCAACAGCGTGGCCCCCTTCGTCTGCCGCTGCCGCAAGCTCGAACAGGCCCTCGACGCCGGCCGATCCTTCCAAGACCCCGAATCCATCCGGAGAATCGTCGCCCAAGACATTTCCCCCATCACCGACATGCGCTCCACCGCCGCTTATCGCGAAACGGTCCTCGCACGATTGCTCTTCCATTTTCTGAGCGAATGACACAGCGCGTCACTGCGTGCAGGAGACCTCGAAAGGTCCCTCAACCAACTTGGACCTGTCCCGTCGCCGAACCTCAACTAACTGCGCGGCGATACTCACCGCTATTTCGGGCACCAGAATCGCCCCTATGGGCAGACCCACGGGAGTGTGCACGCGATCGAGCTGCTCCTGGACAACCCCGACGGCCCGGAGGTCTGCAAAAATCATCCGGGCTTTGCGCTTGCTGCCGATCAGCCCGATGTAGCCGGCGGGGGTGCGAATGACCGCGTCCAGCGCCTGGTGATCGTGCTGATGGCCTCGGGTGACGACCACCACATAGCACGACGGATCGATGGGGTAACGCTTCAGGGCTGCGGCGATGTCATCGACCATCAACTCCACGTCGGGGCCGAACCGCTCCCGCGAGGCGATGTCAGCCCGGTCATCGATCACCACGACGTGAAAATCCAGATCCACCGCCAGCCTGGCCAGCGCCTGCCCCACGTGTCCCGCCCCGGCGATCAGAAGCGTCGGCGGAACCTCCAGATTGAGGCGATACTCGAGCTGCTTACCTTCCTCACGCACGATGATGGGCACATAGGCCGGCTTGAAAGAACGGGCGGCCTCTATCGCCTTTCGGAACGGCTCCATATCCGCGTGCTGATCCACCGGCATCACTCCGATGTTCATTTTTCCGCCGCAGATCAGACCGTCATCCCAGCCGTAATCATGGTCCAGCAGGAAATCCAAGACGGCCGATTCATTGCGTTCCAGCAATTCGTAGGCCCGCCGCCGCACCTCAGCCTCAACGCACCCCCCCCCCAGTGTGCCCAGCGTGGTAAAATCGGAGCGCAGCAGCATGGCTGCTCCGGGCGACTGCGGCGTTGATCCGCGCGTTGCGATCACCGCACACAGCGCGGACTTTCGCCCAGCCATCGCTTCTTTCACCAACTCCTCCAAAACGGGAACAAGTTCGCTCATAGCAAAGCGGTGCTCCGAGCCCCAAGCGCCAGCGCGGGGTTGTACGACACGGTCAGCCCATCGACGCTTGAGCAGGTTTCCACCGGGGATTAATGATGGCCTGGGCCGCCGGGGAGTCCTTCATAGGCAGACGCGTGCGGTGAATTCCGTCAAAGGATGCCAATGCCCCCGCCACCGCCGGCGCCGTGGGCACCAGGCCGATCTCCCCGGCGCCGCGCGATCCGTAGGCTGTCTCCGGATCGGGCTCCTCGATGAAGATCAACTCCATCTCCGGCATATGATGGGCCCGCAGCACACCCAAAGACTTGATATCCTTGCTCCGAATCTCCGACCCCTCGACCACGAAATCTTCGGTCAGGGCATATCCCAGACCCATGTGGATGGACCCTTCCATCTGCCCTTCCAAGAGCGTGGGATTCATCACCCGCCCGACGTCATGGGCCGCCACCACCTTCTTCAACGTACCATCGTCATTGAGAATCACCACCTGTGTCGCAAAGCCATAGGTCAAATGCGTCTTGGGATCGGGAACGTCCGCCCCCAGCTTGGTCGTATAGGTGCAAGCGTACTGGCCGCGATATTCGCGCCCGACCAGATCAGCCAGGGTCTTGCCCGAATCCAGGTCGGCCTTGAGCTTGCGCCCCGCGTCCTGAATGGCCAGCCCGCCCAGCACCGTCGCCCGGCTGGCGGTGGTTTGTCCGCAATCGACGTCCGCCGCGGTATCGGTCACGGGCTCGAAGACAGACGGCGGCAGAAGAGTCTCCTCACACGCCGCCTGTATACAAAAGGTAAAATGCCCTTGCCCCATCTCCGTAAAACCGGTGTAAATGGTGACTCGATCGGCGTCCTCGACCTTCAACACCGCTTTGCCCAGATCAGGCATACCGTTGCCGACGCCCACGTTCTTGATGCCACAAGCGATGCCCG
>JAZGDL010000335.1:0-2456 GCA_036477795.1 Phycisphaerae bacterium | reverse complement strand
TGACATGAGGTGAGTCATGGCAAAGAAGAAAAGTGATCGCGCACTCGGTATGGACGGAGAAATCACACGGCGAGATTTCCTGGACGGCGTGGCCGTGGCCATCGGGGGGGCAGTGATCCCCACTCTGGCAAGCGGGAGCCCCGACAACGCGCAGGCGGCCGCATCCCCACCACCGCCGATGTCCGCTAAGCAAGTCGCACATTCGGATTACCCACCCCTGATGACCGGGCTCCGCGGGCAAACTGACGCGGCCAAAGATGCGGGGCATGCCGTCCGCGACGGGAAAGCGTTCAGCGCCGCAGTCGATACGGGCGAGTTCTACGACCTGATTGTCGTGGGTGCCGGTATGGCCGGACTTGGCGCTGCCTATTTTTATCGGAAGCAAATCCCGGGGTCGAAGGTCTTGCTGATCGAAGCGTGCCCGGATTTCGGCGGCCATGCCGTGCGTAACGAATTCATGGTGGACGGCAAACGCCTGATTGCGGGCGGCGGCACCTACGCCCTCTGGCGTCCGAATACGTTTCCGCCAGAAGCACAGGAACTGCTCCGCGATATCGGGATCGACCGCGCGCACTACGAGAAACAAGTGGCCGATACTCCGGACCCCCTGGAAGAGTTGGGTCTCCGGCGAGCGATGTTCTTCGACAAGGAGTCCTTTGGCAAGGACCGGCTATTAATGGATCCACCGCCCGAATTGCGGCTCCGGAGCCGCCGCGAGGAGGGGACCACGAGCGGTCAGCTCGCCGAATTCATTGCCCAGATGCCATATTCAGCCGGCACCCGAGACGGCCTGGTGACACTGTTCACCGAGCACAGCGACTGGATGCCCGGCGTCCCGACCGCGGAGAAAGTCGCGCAGCTCAAGAAGATGAGCTACATCGACTTTGTGAGCAACGTCGTCAAGATCCATCCCGACGCGGTTGCCTATGTCCTCTCGGTGGGCGGCACGGGCGGTACCAACCAGACCGCAGGGCCGGACACCTATAGCGCCTGGTATGCCTGGCGGCGCGGCGCGCCCGGGTTCAATGGGATGGCCCTCCCGCACGCCTCGCAGTTGTCGAATCTGGTCAAAGACCCGGGAATGAACATCCGCTTCCCCGACAACGCGGCCACTGCGGCGCGGCTCCTGGTCCGGTGGCTGATACCGGACGCCTTGCCAGGCAGCACGATGGACGATTCGGTCTTGCAGCGAATCGATTACAACGCCCTGGACCGTCCGACGAACGATGTGCGCTTCCGTCTGTCCAGCACGGCAATCCGCGCCAGGCACCTGGGCGACCCTCTGACGGCCAAGGAAGTAGAGGTGACCTATGTGCGTGACGGCAGACCCTACACCGTCCGCACCCGCGGCGTGGTAATGGCCTGCTTCAACGCCATTGTGCCCTACCTGGTGCCGGACCTGCCGGCGGCCCAGAAGGCCGCGCTACATCTGGCGGTGCGGAAGCCGCTGGTCACGACCAATGTGGCCATCCGTAACTGGCGTGCGTTCCAGAAGCTGGGCGTCTCGTCGATCAACTGCCCGGGCATGTTCTATCAGTCGATCTCGGTCGACCTCCCACCGGCCATCGGCGGGTATCAGAATGCGTCCACGCCGGACGAACCGGTTGTCCTCTACATGCCCCTCACCGCTCGCATTCTGGAGAAGGCGGGCTCCGGGCTCCCGCCGCGCGAACAATGGAAGGTCAGCCGTACCGAGCTGGAAAACATCACCTTCGAAAAGTTCGAGCGCAACATCCGTGAACAGCTGAATCGCGTGCTGGGACCCGGCGGCTTTGACGCACAGCGTGACGTCGCGGGCATCACCATCAACCGCTGGGCTCATGGCTACGCCCCCGGGTCGAATGAGCTGTACGATCCCGACTATTCACACCGCATGGATGCCCCATGGGTGGTCGGGCGTCAGCAATTCGGTCGGATTACGATCTCGAACTCGGATGCCGCGTGGGTGTCGCTCACGAACGCGGCGTGGCAGCAAAGCCACCGTGCCGTGACCGAGCTCATCACCAACGTGGTACGGCCGGTGTTCGATTTCCAGTGGTCCGAGCGGGATACCGCCGGCGAACCCGGCGACTATCCGAATAACTTCTAGGGCTCAAGGCGAGGCGTCGGAGGCGGTAGGGCGCGCATAATGGAGTTTCGACACGAAAAAAATTCGTGAGGCGTATATCCGCAATGGACACAAAGCGGTAGTTCAGGTCAATATTAGCTTGATGTCCGCTTCCGGGGCAAAGCGGACATTAAGCCTGAGACTCCCGAAATTGAATCGGAAAACGTCCGGTTTACACTCGAAAGCGGCCGTTAGGCTAGAATCAATCCAAAGGTCCGCTAACGACCCAAAGCGGAGATGCGCCAGGCAAAGCTGGCAAAGGATAAGGAGATGAAAGTTCTCTACGCGGTAAAGTCTAGCCAACAACCGCGACCCCGAGTGATGTACGTTACCCGTGAGGGGAGTCGTG
>JAZGDL010000334.1:0-26247 GCA_036477795.1 Phycisphaerae bacterium | reverse complement strand
ATGCCAACACTGCCTGCGCCGATACAGCTAGCGCACTGCTCGCCATCGGGCAGGACGAGAACGCCGATTTCGAATTCGACGCCGTCGACGCCGCCGCCTTCCAAGACGACTGCTTCAACTGCTACGTCGCCATCATCGACGCCATCTACAGCCGGTGAATTCGTAGAACGGGCGCCGATGCTGTTCACGCGACGGTGTTGTCGCAAACAGCTATGGTGTACGTTAGGCGGACGGTTGGCGCAGCGCAGCAAAACAGCCGCACCAGGCGGCTGTTCATATAAAAATACGGCAATCACCTACTCTCGCCTTTCGACTACCATCGGCCGTGCAGGCTTAACTACCGTGTTCGGGATGGGAACGGGTGTGGCCCTGCACGTATTGTCACCGCACATTACAGGATACCCCTGTTGTCAAGCTCGTCAAGGGGGAATGGCGAATGAATAGCGAATGGCGAATGGCGAAAGGGTGTTCGCACTCGCCATTCGCTATTCGCCCATCAGCGCGGCGTCTGGTCTCGCGGCACGAGTTTAATTTCAAAAGTGGGGACGCTCTGGTTCTCGGCGAGCTCCACGCCGGGGGGCAGCCTGAACTGCGGTTCGAAGAATTCGTACGGGGCTTCGGCGATGGGATCGGGGCTCTTCAGGGCTATGACGGCGAAGGTCTTGCGCTCGCCGGAGACCAGCTTGTCGATGATTTGCGGGGGGCCCACGACGTCGATCCGCAGGGTTTCAGGCGGGTTTTCCTCCCGGTACTCGATGTCGAAGCGGCGGTGCACGTTGGGGCTGACCAGGAACTTGATGGGCACCGCCGGGATCGTACCGCGCTTGAGGCGTTGTCGAAGCGTTGCTCTTAGAGTCACCGTGTCCGGGCTGATGCGGAAGGGCGTGAGAGATTCGGTGTCGGAAACGGCGACCGGCGGTAGCGGCACTTGAAGCTTGACGGCCTGCTCCTCGGGCTGGTTCTTCAAGTATAACTCGGCGTCGAGTGTGATGTGGGGGTTGGCGGCATGGACGCGGTCGTAGGTTGATTGCAGGATTGTGGCCTGGACCGTTTCGGGGTCGACCTGCGGTTCAACGGCGTAATCCAGGCCGCCCGGCTGTACGCGCACCGGCAAGGTGATATCGACGCGGCGGTCAATTATGACCGGCATGGTGGCGGGGCTGACGTTCTGAACAACGCAGCCGCCGAACGCGGAGGTGTTGGCCCGCAGCTCATCACCAAGTGAGAGGTTCAGCTTTCCAAGATCGCGGCCCTGGCTCGGTCCCTCTTTGATGGTGAGGACGATTGGCCCGATTCCATGCTCGCGCAATGCAGCCACGTCGGTCTGCCGCCCGCTGACGGTGACCGTGAAGGTTTCGGGGGCGCCCGGTGCCGCGTTGACGACCATGTCGCTGTTGGGTTCAGCCTGCACGGTGATGCTGACGGGGAGGTCCGCGGTTTCCTGCAAGAGTTGATCGGCCGACACCCATATGAAAAGTGTCAGCAGCCCGGTGGTCGAAAGCAAACGCAGTTGTTGCATGGTCTAGGCTTTCACCTTTGCGTCCTTGACGACTTGTGGTTGGTCTCCGGTCAAGAGCAAGTCGTCATCAATGGGGTTGACCGTCTCATTCCGCCCGGCCGGTGCATGTGTGGGTTTCTTGTCCCTGTTTGTTTCGGCGAAGGCGCTGACCAGCAACCGGCGCAGCTCGTCGATGGTGAGCCCTCGACGGAGTTTGCCGGACTGGGCCACGGAGATGGAACCGGTCTCCTCACTGACGACGATGACGACCGCGTCGCAATCGTGACTCAATCCTACGGCGGCGCGGTGGCGGCTGCCCAGGGCCAGGGCTACTTCGCCGGATTCGGCGATAGGAAACTGGCAGGCTGCGGCGGCGATGCGCGAACGGCGTATGACCACGCCGAGGTCGTGCAGGATCGACCCGGGCCAGAAAATCGTTTCCAGCAGTTCGGCGCTGAGCTTGGCGTCGAGTCGCACGCCGCCCTCGACGATGGCCTCCACCCCGACGTCGCGTTCAACGGCGATCAGCGCTCCGATCTTCTTCTGGCTCAGGTGACTGACCGCGGTCACGATCGGATCGATCACGCGGGCGGTTTCCTTGGACAACGAACGAAGCCAGCGAGTTTCACCCATTAGGATCAAACCACGGCGGATTTCCGGCTGAAAGGCGATCAACGTGGTCAGGACCACGCCGCTGACGAAGTAGGGGTAGAGAAAGATGAGGCGGTCCAGTTCGAGCTTTTCTGCGATCAGGCGCACGATGAGGAAGCTGGTGAACAGAATGAGCCAGAAGGACTTGAGCAACCGCTCGCCCCGGGTTCCCTGGAGGAATCGCAAGGCCGCATAGACGATGGCTCCGATCAACAGCAATTCAATGGCGACCGCCCACAGGCCGAAGGTGCCCTGACGCAGACGCTGGAGATAGAGTTCCAGCGTTTGCAGAAATTCAAACCTGAGCAGGACGACTGTTTGAGGCACTAGTCCTTCGTCGACGCTCATTTTCTGGATTCGGCGACGGTCACAGGAGGGCGAGCCTCCTGGCGAGCCGTGCATTCCACCTGTGGGACAGGCTTTCTAGCCTGTCATCTGACCGGCTGGAAAGCCGGTCCCACAAGGCTCGGCGGGAGCCTCGCCCTCCCGTTGGGCAGACGGGAGTATAGGGTCGCGGCGCGGTATTGCCAACCCGCGGCGCAGGGCATGGCTCACGGCTCGCCGGTGAAGCGGATTTGCAGTACGCCCCAGTCGTGCAGGTCGACGTCGCCGTCCCCGTCGTCGTCAAACGAGGCGCACACCGGCGGTGAGGGGTCCGCGGCGCAGTCGTGGAATACCCCGTAGTCCGCCAGATCGACGTCGCCGTCGCAATCCGCGTCCCCCGCCGTGGCGCAGGCGAAAGCCAGGCCCATGATGGTTCTGTTGGGGACTCCTGGGGCATCGAACTGGCCCAGCACGGTTTCGACGTACGTTTCGCCGGTGCGATCGATGGACCACAGTTCGCTGGGGCTGGACCGCCGGGCGGCGATGAACAGGTCGTCCTGGATGGTCATCGCCGTCCACTCCACGTCGGTGGCGTAGTCATGCAGGACCTCGGTCGATCCGGGAACGTTGAGATCAACCCGGGTCAGGCGGGAAGATACGCCGGGGTCGAGGGCGTGGTGGTAAAGCAAGCCGGTCTCATCGAACGCAATGGTGTGGCCTGGGCGCTCTCCGAAGACTAGCGCCGGCGATAGCGACGTGAGCGTCGCGTCGATCAGATCCACGGTGAACATTTCACCCGGTTGACCGGCGTCCGGACACTGCGGGCAGGGGTTGTTCCCGCGAATGGCGTACAATGTTCCGTTGGGGTGGAACGCCAGATCTCCGATAGGCTGTCGCATACTGGCGATGATGGTGGCCGCACCGGCCGCCGGATCGATCGTCGCCAGTTCGGTTTCGGGGAAGTCCGCGTTGCGGCGCACCGCCGTGTATAGCACACCGGTGAGCGGGTGAACCGCCAGGCCGGTGGATCGCAGGATGCCCTCACCCATGTCTCCCCGATCGAGCAGGTCCGCGGCAATCGTGCAGCCGGTAATCTGAGCTTCGCGAAGCAGGGCGTCTTCCCGGGCCACCGCAAAGAGTGTCAGCCCCAGGGCGGGCTCGACGATCAGCTCAGCCGGTTGTGACGTGTCATCGCCGCATCCGTTGCTGACGACGCAGGTATACACGCCGGCGTCACCGAATCGCACGCTCTGGATCGCCAGGGTAGCCGACGTCTCCCCGGCGACATCAACCCCGTCGAGGTTCCATTGATACGAAAGGTCCGTGCCCGAGGCGGTTACCGTAAACGTCGCGGGTTCATCTCGGCACACTGTCCGATCCGCCGGTGAATCGTCTATCGTGGGCGCATCGATGGACACCTCGATATCGAATTGGCCGGTAACGGTGGGAAGCACGTCGGCGACGTCGTCGGCCTCGACTTGGATGTTGTACAGGCCGACGGCGGTTGGCGCGAATACCGGGTTCTCCACAAAGGGATCGTCGAACTGCAACGCGCTGGTGTCAGGACCTTGCAGAATGGACCATATGTAGTTGAACGCTCCGAATTGCCCATTGTCGTTCAAATCGGGCGAGAGCACGGCGGAGACCGCCTCCCCCTGGTCGCACAACGAGGGTGGTGCCGCCGACGGCTCCGCTGCGAAGAGGATCACCTCAACGTCGAGACCGGCTGCCACGTTGTCACAGACGTCATCCTCTGCGACGAGACTGAGCGTGTACGTTCCCAGACAACCGGCCGTAAACGTCGGGTCGGCCGAGTCGGGGTTTGCGATCGGGTCATCCGACGCGCAGTCCGCGGGCAGGGCTACTACGTTCCAATTGAACTGCGGAGCGACGCCGCCGATCGCGTTGGCATCCAGGGCCATCGGTTCGCCAAGTACGCCCGGGTCAAATTCCGCCGTGGGAGCTATCTCGAGCGTTGCCCGGACCGGCACAAACACGAAATAGATCGGCTCGGTCGATTCGCACACTTCGTCGTCGATCAGCAGCCCCAACGTGTAGGTGGTCGGTCCCACCGCAGGCGTGAACGTCGGGTTCTCCACGCTGGTATCGTCGAACGACGACGGCGGGTTCACCGGCCCGGACTCGATGCTCCAGGTGAACAAATAGGTTCCGTCGCCTCCGGCAGGGTCGGCGGACAGTTGTACCGAGATCCCCTCACAAGCAACCACGGGGTCGGCTGCCGGCGATGCCGTAAGCCCCTGGTGGACCGTCACGGTGACGTCGTCGGTCAGCAGACTGCCGCAACGCGGATCAAAAACGTCGGCCTCAATCACGTATTCGTTGCTGGGCGAGGTGGCTGCGGTCGGGGTGAAGGTCGGATTCTCGATCTGGTCGTCGGAAAGCTGAGAGGGGTCAAGGTCGGGGCCGCCGATGATCGACCAGTTGATGAACTGATTGTCCACGCCGCTGCCGCCGCTGTCGACCATCAGTTGCGTGTCACCGCCGAGGCAGATGATCTCCGGTGTGGCGCCGGCCTCGGCGATCGGCGTGTCGTGCACCGTGATCGTCACGGTGTCACTGCTGGTTCCGCAATCGCCACCTTCGGACACCACTTCCACCTGCACGGTGTACTCGCCCGGCGTCGAAGGCGTGAACAGTGTTGTCGGTGACTCGGGAGTGCCGAACTGATCGGCCAGGAGGTCCGGACCCGCTAACACCGACCAGAGGTGGTCGAGGTTCCCGCCGCCCGCATCAGCCACCAACAGCGTGCTGTCCGGCAGACATAACTCCGAAGACGACGCCGTCGCCGTTACGCTCAGGTCCTCGGTGACAGTGATGGTCACCGCCGCCGGATCGGAATCGCCGCAGCCGTCAGCTCGGACTACCACTTCCAACTCATACGTGCCCGCCACGGTGGGAGTAAACGTCGGATTCTCCGCCGTTTCGTCCGGAACAAATGGGTCGGAGCCACCGCCCGCCGGCGCGCTGGCGACGCTCCAAAGAAATGTGTAGACCCCACCTCCGCCGGCTGGGTTGGCCGACAACGACACCGGCGATGCCAGGCACACGGTCGTATCCGCCGGCGTGGGGGCGGCCGAAAGCGTGGGGTTGACTTCCAGCTCCACGGTGTCGGAACCGGACTGATCGCAGAACTCGTCGGAAACGTCGACGCTCAGCACATAGGTGCCGACGGCGGTCGGTGTGAACGCCGGATTTTCTGCTTGCGGGAACGGAGAGAACTGCACGTCGCTGAGGTCCGGGCCGCTTACCACCGACCAGAGAAAACCTTGCGAATCGCTCCCGCTCGGATTGGCTGACAGAGCCGTAGCGTGTTCGACGCACACCCCCGGCGACGAGGCTGAAGGATCGGCGGCGGGTGGGTCGTTCACCGTAATCGCGACCTCATCGAAGTCCGGCGTGCATGCTCCGCCGGAAACAGCCACCCGCAACACGTACGGCACCTCCCTTGCTGTTGCTGTGGAGGGCGTAAAGACCGCCGTCGCGTCGGTGGTGTTGGACAATTGTGCGGGGTCCAGGTTCGGGCCCTCTTCGATCGACCACAGGTAGGTGTACACGCCATCGCCCGGGGTGACCTGGGCGCGAACTTCCATGCCGGCGCCGAAACAGATTTCCGGATCGTCGGTCGTCGCGGCGACGGTCAACCCCAATTCAGCGGTTACCACCGCCCCGGCAGGAGCGGACGTGGCGCACACCGTTCCGGCGGAATCCGGGACGCTGACCAACACCTCCAACTGGTAGTCCGTCGCGATCAGAGGCGTGAACGTGGGGTTTTCAGCCATCGCGTCGGGCACGAAGAATGATCCGTCATCCGGCACCACCGTCCAAACGAACTGGTAGTTACCGTCACCGCCCGCCGGATTGGCCGTCAACTGCACGGGAACCGAAACGCAGGTGCTCGATGCCGCCGGCGTCGGCCCGGCTTCCAGCGGTCCGTGCACCGTAACCGTGATCGTGCCGCTGCCCGAAGCCGCCGGTTCGCAATCAAACGTCGTGGCCCGCAGAACGTAAGTCCCCGCGCCGGTAGGCGTGAAGCCGGGGTCCTGAACCGCGGGGTGCGGAGAGAATTGCAGACCGTCGAGGTTGGGCCCGCTGTCAATGCTCCACACCACAGCCTGATTTGGAGGATCGCTGCCGCTGGGGTTGGCCAGTAGCCCGATCCTGTCGCCGGCACACAAACCGGCGAAGTCGCCGTCGAAGACCACGCTGGGATCGGCGGCGGGAGCATCGTGCAACGCCAGCGCAGCCGTTACGGACGCGTCGAGAGCACCGCTGGAGGCGATGCACTTGTAGGCCCCGGCATCGACGTCGCGGTCGGTGTCGGTGATGGTGAGCGTGCTGGTGGCGGGGTTGCCCAGCACGTCGATCACGATATTGACACGGCCCCCGCGGTCGCCGTCGAGGAGCGCGGCGAAGCCGCTGCCGTCGTCGAATTCCCAACGGATGGTGGGGTCGGTGCCGCCGCTGAAGTCTACGAAGACGTTGAACGGGGTCGATGCTCCCTCGCAGACCGTCGCGTCAGCCGGCAACGGGGGAATAAACGCCGGCTGTTGTCCCAGGGCCACCCCTTGAGTGACCAGCGGGATGTACATGGCCATGAGCGTCGCTGCCGCGGGGCGGTGCTTCATACAGGCCTCCTTGCCTGGACGCGGGCAAGCCCCCGGATTCGAATCCGCGGGGTTTCGGGGCGTGGGGAGTATCGGCGGCCCCAGGTGGGCAAGCGCAATCCCCACGTTTTATCGACGAAGGGCATGTTCCGGCTGCACCCGCAATGGCGGCTTGATTCCGCGCTAACTCCCCGGACTTCCATCTATTCCGTCTCCGCGTGCTCTGCGTGCTCCACGGTAAATAATCCGCACCAAGGGCTCCTCTGGACACTCCAGCAGTCGTATTATTAGGCAGTTGATATTGCCCGCCGCGACGGATATGGTGACTGGGCGGCTGTAAGTCTGTAGCGCCGCGGTCTTTGCGGACGTCACCGTTTTGCGTGCTGCCAGCGAATGTCTTTCCTGCTAAGGTCATAGAATAAAATGACTTATGCAGGCAACGGTGACCCGCGCACCAGAAAGACGCGGTAATCAGGACTCGGTGTTGATGCTCCAGGCATCTGAAGAGGTGGTCCCCCGCATGATTAACCGTAGATACAACCTGTTTGCCGTACTTGCTCTGTCGGCGGCCTTGGCCCTGACGGTCGGCTGCTTCTTGTTCTCCGGCAACGGGAGCGAGGCCGACGTGACATCCCCTCCGGCCGGCGCTACCGCTGAATGTCGCGTCGACGTCATCACCCAAGGCATGGGCCAGGTCACTATTGAATGCGCCAGCGGTGCAACCGTCGCCACTCTGACCGCCATCCCAGCCGAGGGCTGGCGCTTCGACCGTTGGCTCGGCATCGGCGCCTCGGGCAACACCGCGACGGTCGCCACCGGCGGCAGCGGCACCATCACAGCCGTTTTCGTCTCTTTGGATGATGGCCTGCTCGATCCGGCCGGCGATCTTGATCCGGACGATACCGCCGACCGAGAGGACGACGACGACCAGGACCAGGACGACGGCGACGACGACGGCGACGACGGCGACGACGACCAGGACCAGGAGATAGAGCCGGACCTTGTCCGCCTCACTATTTGCGAGGGGGAGCTGGACACTATCTGTGTTGGAAAAGGCTCGGGGCTGTACGAGCGCGGCGAGGTCGTTTCGATCACGGCCAACGTTCCGGTGTTTCCGCCGGGGATGCAGTTTGACGTGTGGATCATTGGCAACCCCGAATTCATCGAAAAGGGGAATGCCGCGTGTACGAGTGCGATCGGGTGCAAGTCCATCAAGGTCACGATGCGAGAGGACATCCGGTTGATCGCGAGGTTTGTTCTGGTGCTCGGGACCCAACCGCCGACCATCGAGGTCGCGTTGCCTGCGGAACATGCGGACCCGACCGACCCCTTGAATTTCGTCGTGTTCGATACGGAAAATATCAACATCACCATCGACGCTGAGCTGAGCCAAGGCCCGACTGACAACGTGGACGTGTTCGCCATTAGGGACGTCTTCCCTCTTCCCACTTCCGCCGACGGACTGCCCGACGACACAATAGATCTGGGAACGGCGTTTTCCTCGACCACGTTGTTTGCGGTGGATGTCACCCTTTTGAAGCGGGGAATCGAGTATAAGATCGGGGCCACCATCGACGACGGGCTGAATACCACCGGTTTCGACCTTGCCCCCGGCACGCTTCGCCGTTCGACCCTGCCGCAGATCCTCTGGGTGGGCAGCATCGACCCGCCGCTGGGGGCGCCGCAGCAGAACCTGCCCGGCATGATCCTCGAGGGCGTCAACTTTGAGGATAACGCCGGCTCCGCGTTCGCCGCCGGCGAGGACTTCACCGGTGACGGGATCGACGACTTCTTCGTCCTGGCCCGATATGCCAAGCCGCGCTTTGAAAACCCCCAAGGGATCGGCGTGGGCGAGGCGTATCTGATCGCGGGAAGCCAGAATCGCCGCCTGGGGCGATTCAACCTGAACAGCACCGGCTTATTGCAATTGCCGGGCGTAGTCTTCACCGGTATCGAGCCCCCCTTCTTCACCCCCACCACCGAGGGGTTGACCGACCTGCTGATCATCCCCGACGTGGACGGTGACAACGTCGCCGAGCTGGCCTTCGGCGTACCGAATATCACCTCCGCAAGCCGCGGGGCGCTCGAGCTAGCCGGGCAATTCCAGCGCGGCGGGATCGTGATTGTCAGCAGCCAAACCAGCACACTCAGCGCAACTACGTCTGACGCTCGCATATCGCTACACGATGTGGGGCAGCGCTTCGTGGTGGAAGCTGTCATCCCAGAGCCGGAAATCGGGCCCCTTTGCCGGGACGCCGCCGGGCAAGCCTACCTGGTCGACTCGGGCGGCTGGTTCGTCGACATGCAGTCGTACGAGGACGGGGAACTCGACGACGGCCCGCCCCCTGTCGCCGTATCTTGCGGGGGTTGCGTGGGGAGCCGCCCGGATCCCACGCCCGATGGGCTCCCGGACACCTGGGTCCAGCCCAGTTTCGGGTTCGTCCCTGCACTGGCACCACCGTTTAACATCAACAGGTGTCAGTTGGTCGGTGATTGTCCGTCCAATGAGGTCCAGCCCGGAGATCCCCAGCCCGATCCCGATCCGACGGGATGTCCAATTATGCTCACCATCGGACCATCGAGTTTGTCTTGCACCTGTTCTGCCCTTTGCCAAGTCCCATGCAGCCAACCACCCGCAACAGGGCCCTGTTGCAGTAACGTGCCGTTCTCCATCGGAAGCGGGTTCTATCCGGACAATATAGCCATCGGTGTACCCAACGCCCCGTTCTCCCCACTGGGTCTGGGTGCCCGCATCCTGGGCAAGAACCTCGGAGACCGATTCGGAACTTCGATCACCATCAGTGGGTCCGATCTGATCGTCAGCGCCCCGCTACGTTCGGGCAGCTCCGGGGAAACCCCCGCCCTGCTGCCGCCCGGGACCGTCGTCCCGAACTCGGGCGTGGCCTACATTTTCAACAACGATGCCTACTGGCTGGGCGTTCCCCCCAAGCCGCACCAGTATATGATCGATACCGCCAGCCACTTCGGGGCTCCGCCTCCCAACGCACCCCGCCGCGGGGGGATCGGTGCGTTGACTATCGTCGGGCAGGCGAATCAGAACATCGAGAACCTCCTGGGGATCGACGACTTCAACAGGGACTCGCGAGTGGACATTGCTGTCGGAGCGCCCAACGCCAATTCGCAGGACGGTTTGGTTTATATAGCCTTCCGCCGGGCTGCTCCCCTGGAAGGAGACTACGTGCTCAATAACCTGACTCTTGCTCCGTCGGACCCGCAGCGCCTGGTCGGTGTTCTCATCCGGGGGGAAACGAACTCGCAGTTCGGCGCCAGCCTGACCAGCACGCTCGACTTTGACCATGACGGTAAGCTCGGTTTCGAGGGTGACCAGGAACTTGATCCCGGGGATGACGGAATTATCGATTTCAATGGTGACGGAATCAGCGATCTGGTGGTCGGGGCGCCGGGCGCCGATGGCGGCGTCGGAGAGGTCTACGTCATATTTGGAGGGACATTCATCAACACCCCTGCGGGTGGGGCTGCCATACAGGACCTTATCGATGAGGGGAACGCGGTTCGAATCTCAGGGAGTACGTTGGACACGGACGGCGCCTTCGGATTCAACATTGCCAACGCCGGGGATGTCGACGGGGACGGGACGAACGACCTGCTGGTCGCGGCCCCCAACGCAACCCCTCGCTTCGACACCGCCCCGTTCGATCTCGTTGACGACCTCTACGCCGACCCCCTGGCGCAGGGGTTGGACCTCGATCACGACGGGGCCCGCGATGACGTGACCGGCCCTCGGGGCATCCCCGACGGCCCTACGGGCTCCTCCACGTTCGACAAATTGCCGCATGCCGGGCTGGTTTATCTGATCCTCGGTTCCAACGATCTGAGTAACCTGACCGACGGCGAGATCAACATCGACCAGCTCGGCACGACAAAGTTGGAAGGCGCGATCTTTGTCGGGCGGCGAGGAGACCGCGGGGACCAAAAACGCTGTGTGGCCGGTGCCAATGACGGAGCAACGTGCACCAACAATCCGTCATTTTGTAGTGTCGCGGATGCTGCAGGGAATCTGGGTGTCTGCGTTCTTCTGCTCGCCGGTGACCACCTCGGTGGAGGGGACGCCGGGGGGAACGTTGACCCCAATAGTAACCCCAGCAACGATGTTGACCGCTCGGGCGGAAATCCTCATAAGTTTGCCAGAGGCCGATCGCGGGGCCTGGCCGGCATCGGCGACATCGACGGCGACGGCAAAGACGACTTCGCCATCGGCGCCGTGCTCGCCGACGTGCGGGTCGATCCAACCTCGCCTGACGGCGCTGGCGACCGGAACGCCGGCGAAGCCTACATCATCTACGGTTTCGAGCCCTGATCGTCTGGAAACTAGTGCTTGGACGAGGGTTTGCGAACGAATCAGTGGTCTCAGGTTAGAAGGTCAACACCTATCCGGACGCCGCGATCAGCTCGTCGTCGATTCGCAGGTAGACCTGTTCCAGACGTTCCGCGAAGTTGGAGAATCCAAGAATGGCGGCCATGACGATGATGCCCAACATCACCGCGTACTCGGTGGTGGTCACGGCCCGGTCGTCGCGGAACAAGCGCCGACAGGCGGACCACGGCTTGGTGTACGATATCCCGGTAGGCTGCACGGCTTCCACCCCTGACGACGGTTCCCCCACGGCGGTATTGAACAAACTATGATTGCCAGCGCCCATAGACAAGTCCGGGGCGCCAAGTCACCCATAGAGCCCCCCTCGGTCCGTTATTGTTGTATTCATAACGATGTGTAGAATATAAGGTTACGTAGGGAGTGACTTTGCTCGGGACCAAAGTGTTCGGTTAGTTTTCATGCAATCCGGCAAGCCGATAGAGTGTACAAGTCCTCGTGCGGTGTACGGGCCGCAGGGGTGGTGATGTATCCCGACGGTCCGGCAACGTAGGCAACGCCGCCGGGGTCGATGAGGAGGATGGTTTTCCCGTGCCATTGGGCGAAATACTTCTGCGTCGCGGTAAGGTGACCGCCGGGCAGCTCGAGGAGGCCCGCGAGCGCTGCACCAAGCCGACGGACCGTGTTGAGAAGGCCCTGGTGGAGATGGGCTTCGCCAGCGAGCTCGACGTGCTCGAGGTGATCGGCGAGCAGCTCTCCATTCCGGTGATCGATCTTAGCGAGATCGAGGTCAACCCCGAGCTCCTAAAGGTCATTCCCAAACGGATCGTGCACAGGTACCGGCTGTTTCCCGTTGCCCAGGAAGACGGCACCATTCGCGTGGCGACGGCTAACGCGTTGAACCTGTATGCCTTTGATGAGATCCGCATGCTGACGGGCATGCGGGTCGAGCCTTTGTTGGCGACCGAAGGTGACGTTCAACGGGTTATCAATCAGCATTACGGGGTGGGCGGTGAGACCATCGAAGCGATGGTGGGCGACGACGTCGAGGTGGTCAGCGACGTAGCGGAGGACGACAAGGATCTGATCGAGATGGCCCAGGAGGCGACGGTCGTTCGCCTGGTGAACGAGATTCTCCTGGAGGCCATCCGCGACCGGGCCAGCGACGTACACGTTGAGCCGAATGAGGAGGGGCTGCGCATTCGATACCGCATCGACGGCGTGTTGCACACCACCAGTGTTCCGCCGGAGATTCGGCGCTTCCATGCGGCGATCGTTTCGCGCATCAAGATTCTGGCGAATCTGAACATCGCCGAGCACCGCCTGCCGCAGGACGGGGGTTTCCGGATTCGGGCGCAGAACAAGGAAATCGACTTGCGGGTGAGCATCATCCCGACGATCTACGGTGCTGCGGTGGTGATGCGTATTCTGGACAAGTCGTCGGTGCTCTACGGTCTGAACCAGCTTGGCATGGGCGGCGTGCTTCTGGAACGGTACAACGATCTCATCCAACAGCCCTATGGCATCATTCTGGTCACCGGGCCGACCGGCTCGGGCAAGACCACCACTCTCTATTCGTCTCTCAACGCCATCAAGAATGACAAGGTCAAGATCCTGACCATTGAGGACCCGGTTGAATACCAGTTGGACGGCATCAATCAGGTGGGGATTGCGCCCAAGATCGGCTTGACCTTCGCATCAGCCTTGCGTTCGTTCCTGCGACATGACCCGGACGTGATTCTGGTGGGTGAGATTCGCGACCTGGAGACGGCCGAGGTGGCCATCAACGCCTCCCTGACGGGCCACGTGGTCTTCAGCACGCTGCACACCAACGACGCCCCCACGGCCAACGTGAGACTGCTGGACATGGGGGTGGAGCCGTTTCTGGTCAGCAGCTCAATCGGCGGAGTGCTGGCTCAGCGTCTGGTGCGTAAGGTGTGCCCCGAATGCAAGGAACAGTACGAGCCCGATCCGGACAAGCTGCCCGGCGATTTTCAATATGAGCCGGGCACGGAGATTTATCGGGCGGTGGGCTGCCGGGAATGCCGGCACAGCGGTTATCGGGGCCGATCCGGCATCTTCGAGTTGCTGACCATGAATGACGAGCTGCGCGAGCAGGTGGTGAAACACGCGTCGATCGGGGAGATGACTGAAGCCGCACGGCGAGGCGGCATGGTGTCGATGCGCCAAGACGGCTGGGCCAAGGTGCGCGCCGGAGAGACCACGGTCGAGGAGGTCGTGCGGGTGACCAAGACCGGTCAGTAGCCGGACCATTGGGACGTTTGACGATTGGGGATTGGGGATTGCGGATTGCGGATTGACGATTGACGATTAAGGATTCCTGGTCGCGCCTACGTACCTACGCGCCTTAAGGAGAAACCTACGATGCGATTGACGATTCCCCTCCGTGCCTCCGTGCTTCCTTCGGGCTCCCTCCTCGGTCGCCCTCAGCTTCGTGCCTTCGTGCCCTTCCTCCCCTTCGTGCCTCCGTGCCTTCGTGCCTCCGTGCCTTCCCTCCCCTTCGTCCCTTCGTCCCTTCGTCCCTACTTTTCACTCTTCACTCCTGTGGTCATATGGTTTAGGGTAATGTTGGTTGGGAGTTTATCGAGGCGGTGGCGGGCTTTGGCAGAGGCCAGGGAGGGTCGTATGTCGAGCATCACTTCGACGCGTCTATCTACAGTCTATGATGGATCGCACCGTTGGGAGCGAGCGGCGGGGCCTGAGCGCGCCGTTGGAAGGGGTTGAACGATCGTGCCCACGTACGCCTACACGGCTATCGAGCATGGCGGCAAGCAGGTGAGCGGTTCGCTCACCGCGGAGAACGCCCAGGTGGCGGCCCGCATGCTGGAGGAGCAGTCGCTGTTTCCGCTGGCGGTGGATGAGTCTGCGGCCCGCTCAGCGCTGACCGGGCGCGGCAAAGGCATCAAGCTCCGGCACCTGACGACGTTCTATCAGCAACTGGCCGACCTGCTGCGGGCCGGGGTGCCCATGCTGCGTGCCCTGGACGTGCTGGCGAGCCAGGAGGGCTCGCCGCCGGTGTTGCGGCGCGTTCTGCGCGAGGTGCGCGAGGACGTGGCCGGCGGGTCGACGGTGGCGGATGCGCTGCAGAAGAACACCAACATATTCAGCACGCTGCAGTGCTCGATGATTCGGGCCGGCGAGCGTGGTGGGTTCCTGGAAGAGGTGCTGACCCGTCTCTCCATATTTGCGGACAAGCAGGACGAGCTTCGCAACAAGCTCATCGGGGCCATGATCTACCCGGCGCTGTTGCTGTGCGCCGGCGTCGCGGTGGTGGTATTCATCATGACGTTTGTGGTGCCCAAACTGGAATCGCACATGCGTCCGGAGACCTACAACGTGATGACCCGGCTGGTCTTTGCGACCTGCCACGTGCTGACCGACTACTATGGGTATCTGATCTGCGGGGTGGTGGCGGCGGCGGTCGGTTTCTCGTTGTTTAAGCGCACGGAGTATGGTCGGCGGGCGCTGGCGCTGGCCAAGCTGCGGGCCCCGCTGTTCGGCACCTTGTACACCATGGTCTCGGTCAGCCGTTTCTGCCGTATTCTGGGCACGCTGCTGCAAAACGGCGTTTCCATTTTGCAGGCACTGAGAATATCGAAGGATTCCGCGGGCAACGAGATATTGGCGGAGCAGATCGAATCCGCCACCGAGAGCGTGCGCCGCGGCGAGACGCTTTCGGCGCCGCTGGGCAAGAGCGGTTTGTTTCCCGGCGACATATTGAGCATGATCGCCGTGGCGGAAGAGAGCAACAACCTGGAGAACGTGCTGGTGCAGATCGCCGAGACCAACGAGTCGCGTACGGCACGGACTATTGATACCACGGTGCGTCTGGTGGAACCGCTGCTGCTGACCATGATGGCGTTCATTGTGGGTGGGATTGCGTTCGCTTTGCTGCTGCCGATCTTGAAGATGGGTGCGACGGGCGTTCGCTGATGATTCAGAGAAAACTGACAGGACATGCACGCTGGACCGAGAATCCTTTCTCGGTCCCCCCCTGGGGGGCTGCGGGAAGGGATTCCCGCGGCGGATGGGTGCGAGAAAGGATTCTCGCACCAGCACCTGCTGCCGATCTTGAAGATGGGTGCGACGAGCGTTCGCTGATGATTCAGAGAGAACTGACAGGACATGCATGATCATGCTTGCTAATAGGAGACTAAAGACATGAGATACAGGACCACGCGGCGTAGGTCGGGGTTCACGCTGATTGAAGTGTTGATGGTGGCGGCCATCCTGGCGCTCTTGGCTGCGTTCGCAGTGCCGGCGCTGATGGGTGCGGGTGACAGGGCCAGAAAAGACCTGTGCCGGGCCGCGATCGGGCGCAACGGGAGCATCGCCAGCGCGTTGAAACAGTACCGTTTCGACGTGGGTCGCTATCCGGATAGCGACGAGGGGCTGGCGGCGCTGTATGAGCGGCCGAGCAGCGTTGACGAGGACAAGAAACTGTGGAGGGGGCCCTATATGGAGACCCCGCTGCAGGAGCTTCGTGACCCCTGGGAAAACGAGTTTCAGTATCGTTCACCGGGTGACTTCAACGAGGACCACTACGACCTGTGGAGCATCGGCCCCGACGCTGACGACGGGACGGACGACGACGTCAAGAACTGGGTCGAGCGGTAGTCTTGTTCTTCCGTCGTTTGACGTTGCGGATGTGGGTTTGTGAGCGCCCACGGGTTAAAATCCGTGGGCCTTTGGTGGACGGTCGAGTGCGATACAGACCTGGATACACGCTGGTTGAGGTTATCCTGGTGATCGGGCTGCTGATGGCGGTGTTCGGTCTGGCGATACCCGATCTGATGCGGGAGATCGAGAATCGACGCCTGCCGGAGTCGGCCCGGCAGATGCGGGCGATGTTGACCCTGGTACGGGCCAACGCCATGTACGACGGGAAGCGCTACCGCATCCGGTTTCCCGAAGAGGATGAGATCGACAGCGAGGGCGAGCAACGACAACCGCTGATCGAACGGGAAGACGATCCCTTTCTGGAGCCCGGAGTGTACAACCTGGTGACCTCTCCTTGGGCACGGGGGGAAACGTTGCTGCGGGATATTCGTTGTGCCGAGACACGCCTGGGCCGGCCGACTCTGGAGAAGCTGGAGGAGGAACTGGTCGGCGAGCAGGAGGAGGAGCGTCTGGAGGCGCTGGCGGAAGGGTTTGAAGAGGGCTTTCCTCCGCTGATCGTCGAGACCGACGGGACCAGCGAGTGGGTGACCTACCTACTGACCGATGCGCCCGCGGAGGTCGATCCTGAAGAGCTGGATGAGTACCGGCGGATCGAGGTGATCGCCGACGGGTTCACCGGGCTGATCTGGCTGCAACGGCCCTTCTATGAGGAGGAGCTGGAGATGTTTAAGGAGCATGATTGGCCGCCGGTTCTGCGGCGCGATTTTCTGCGCGAAACTCCACTGACGGAAGAGGAAGTGCTGGAGATTTCAGAGACGAGGGTCCGGCGGTGATTCGATGGGCGGACGATTACTGTTCCGAGCCCCGAGCGCAAGCGACGGGTGTGCGTAGTGACCCCGCGCTGGCGCTTGGGGCTCGGATCCGCCTGCGGGCGGATCGGCGTTTGGGGTACATCCTGATGGACGTGGTGATCTCCATCGGGCTACTGTTGTTGGGATTGACCTTCATCGGGGCACAGGTGCAAGAGTCGCGGGAGGCGGCTTATGCCAGTGAGGACCTGACCCGGGTGCTGATGCTGGCGGAATCGAAGCTGGCGGAGCTGGACACCGGCTTGATCCACTTCGAGCAGGAGGCTGATGACGAGGTCGAGGGGGATTTCACGCTGCGATTCCCGAATTACGGCTGGCGGATGCGGGTGGTTGAAACGGCGACGGAGGGTTTGCGGGCAATCACCTTGGAGATCCTCTTCGCGCCGCGCGAATCGTTGGAAGACGAATTCGACGTCGACGATGCGGAGGTGGTCCATCGGGTGTACACCATGCGGGCGGACCCGCCGCTGCTGGACATGGAAACGGATCTGGGTCTCGACGAGGAGACGATCATCGCGCTGTCCGAGACGCTCCCGGTTGAGTTTTTCGATCCGCCCTACTTTGACCCGTCGAAACTTCCGCAACTGGACATAGAGGATCTGATGGAGCTGCTGCCGTCGTTGCTCGACCTGTTTGGTGACAACGCTGACGGGCTCTTGGCCGCGCTGCCGCCGGAGTTTCGGGCCATGCTGGACCTGAGTCGCGGCGAACGCGGCGAGGAGCCGGAAGGACGTCTTACCGGTGACGCGTCTTTGGAGCCGTCCGATGAGGACCTGGAACTGTTCAACATGACGCGGGAGGAGTTTCAACGCCTGGAGGAGAATCAGCGGCAAACCCAGCCGGCGGGGGCCCGGGAGAACCGCCGCAGGCCCAGGCCGCGAGGACGACCCGGTAGACGCGGACGGTCCGGCACCGGCCTGGAGGGTGGCCGGTCATGAGGTTCACCGGTTTACGACGCTCCGCGGTCACCCTTCTGGAGATCGTGCTAGCCATCGGGCTGATCGTTCCGGTGTTGGGCATGATGTTCTGGTTTTACGCGTCCACACTGGCGATGCGCGACGCCAGCGCCGAGCACATTCGTCGGAACCAGTTGGCCCGGGTGGTGGCTGATCGTATCGCCCGGGAGATCCGGCAGTCCACCGGATTCTCCGGCGGGTACGGCCCCGGGATCTACGGGACGCGGGAGCGCGTCTCGATCAACACCGTGGTGATTCCGGACAAGGCCTTGGTGGAGCATCAGGGCATTCGCAGGAGGCGAGCGCCGGGGCAGTTTGATCTGCGGCAGATCGATTACTACATCGCCTGGGACGATGTGAACACGGATGAGAACGGCGATCCGCGGGCGCTGGGCCTGGTCCGCCGCGAGCGCAAGACCTTCAACCGGCTGTCACCAACGGAGGCGGAGGCGATCGGCGGCGTGGAATCGGAAGGGGAGGAGTCGGCCACGGATACGTCGCAAGAGGCCGCTGGTCCGGCCCGGTCATTGTTCGGCCGCAGCGCCGACGAGGTCTTCGACGACGATCTCGGCGAGGAGCTTGACGATGAGGAGCGCGAAGGGGCCAAGCACGAGCTCTACGCTCCGGAGATCAAGTTCATCGAGTTCTTCTATCACGACGGCAGCCGCTGGTGGGACAGTTGGGAAATCACGCAGGGCAACGCTCTGCCGCAGATGGTGATGATCACCGTGGGGTATGAACCGGAGCTGCCCGAGGATGAGAACATCGAAATCATCGAGGACATTCTCGAAGATGAGGACGACATCGAGCCGCTGCCGGCGGACCGCTATCTGACCGTAGTGCGCGTCCCGCAGGCGGACTCGCTCTTTCTAGGTCCGCGTATTCAACGGGAGATGTTGTCGTATGAAGGTCTGGAGGACGCGGAATGACCGACCGGCGCGGCCCGACATATCGCCGTCGCGGCATGGTCCTGCCGATGATGCTGTTGATCCTGGTTCTGCTGGGGGTGATGGCCGCCAGCTCGGCTTTCTACGTGCATGCGGATCTGTCCGCCACGCAGTCGATCGCCCTGCGTTTTCAGGCCCGCCTGGCGGCGCAGGCCGGTTTGCAAAAGGTGATGCTCAATCTGCGGACCGATCAGGCGGACGTCGACGCCTGGTATCACAACCCCGAACAGTACCATCGCGTCATCGTTTGGGGACAAGAGCTCAATGATGAGGAGTTGGGAACCAACCAGGAGTTCGAGGAAGTCTCGCCCATCTACCGCTTCAGCGTCGTGGCGGACAATCCCAACGACGATGAGAAGCTGGTGCGCTACGGTGTTACGGATGAGTCGTCGAAGCTCAACATCAATGTGGCCGGTCGCGGGCAACTGCTGGCGCTTTTGAGCCAGGTTGTTCTTGACGACGAGATCAACATCGACGAGTTGGTGGACGCGTTGATCGATTGGCGCGACGCGGACACCGTCCCCGGCCCGTTCGGTGTGGAGAGCGAGTATTACGCGCGGCTCGATCCGCCCTACGCGGTGAAAAACGCGCCGTTCGACACGGTGGAGGAGTTGCTGCTGGTGCGCGGTTTCGACGGGGCCCTGCTGTACGGCGAGGACTACGATCGCAACGGTTTGATGAGCCCCAACGAGGACGACGGCGACGAGACCTTTCCGCCCGACGACGCTGATAATATGCTCCATCTCGGGCTTTATCCTTACATCACGGTGGCCTCGCGATCGTTGAATCGAGCCTCGGACAATTCGCCGCGCACCTACATTTTCGGCGACCGGAGCGCCATCAGCGAAGCTCTATCCGAAGTTGTGGATGACCGGAACAAGATCAACTACATCAGCGAGTCCGGCACCGCTAATCCGCGGATCACCACGCCGGCCGGTTTGCTCAAGCCGCGCCTTTTGGGTGAGGACGGCGGGCAGCAACAGCAGACGGAGGTCTTCTCACCCATCACCCTGGAGGACATGGAATGGGTCATGGACCTTCTCACCACGTCGATGCAGCAGGAGTTCGTGGGGCGTATCAACATCAACACCGCCGCCCGGCAGGTGCTGGCTGTTCTGCCGGCGTTGGAGGAGGAGGATATTGACGCGATCCTGGAGGCCCGCGGGGAGCTCGGTCCCGAGCAGAAGCGCTCGACCGGTTGGGTGGCGCCGATCGTAGGCGTGGACAAATTCGTCGCCATCGCGCCGCTGATCACGACGCGGGGCAGCCGCTTCCATGTTGAAGTGATGGGGTACGGCGACCACGTGGGCACCATGGTGCGACTGGAAGCGATTATAGAAATGCGTGGCCCGGTGGCTCAAATGGTGTACAACCGGGATATTACCATGTTGGGAACCAGCTATCCCATCCGGTACTTCGAGGGAGACCCCGACCTTGTTGGATTCACTCGTTGACAAGACTTTCCTGAGCATCGACTGGGATGCGCGAACGCTTCGCATCGTGCAGGCCCGCGGGCGGAAGCGCTCGGTCACCGTGGATCAGGTGTTGAGCGTACCGATCTCGTCTGATGTGCGGATCAGCGACGCCGGGGCGTTCGGCAGATTCATGGGCAAGGCGCTGGCCAAGGCAGGGATCGCCGTCAAACGGGCCGTCGTGGACATCCCCCGCGACAAGGTGAACTACTACACGCTGGACCTGCCCAACGCGTCGTTGAACGATCTGGCCGGCATGGTCGCGTTCCAGATACCCAAGGAGCTTCCCTACCCGGCCAATCAGGCGGTGGTCGATTTCATCGTGCCTGAGGGCTCTGAAGGTGAGACCAACGACGTGATGGTGGCAGCCGTCCGTAGTGAGGTGTTGGAGCACTACGTTCAGGTGTTCGGCGCCGCCGGGCTCAAGCTGCAGCGGGTGGGCTTGCGTCCCAACGCCAGCCAGTTCGCGATCAACGCTCTGCTGGCTGCCACACCGCATGACGAGGTCCTGTTCGTGGACGTGGGGCCCACGACGACCGAAATCGACGTGCTGCACAAGGGCCGCCTGGTCTTTTCCCGGGCGGCTGACGTGATCATCCCGAAATCATTCGACCAGGCCAAAGAGCCCGCCCCGGAAGAAACATCCGACAACCACGGGCTCACGCTGGTCACGCCGGTCGAGCAAGACCAGAGCGCCTTTGACAAGGTGGTCCGTTCATTGATGATCGAGGTGACGCGTTCGATCGAGGCCTATCGCGTGGCTGATGCGAAAGGCAGCATTGACCATGCGGTGATCGGCGGTACGACGGAGATTGAAGAGGCCCTCGCCGAGGCCATCCAAAAGCAATACAACATCACCGCCCAGCCCTACAATCCAGCCAACTGTTTCGGTTGGGATGCTGATCGTGGGGCGGCGGCCGGCGGGTTCGCAGCGACGCTGGGCCTGGTGTTGGCCCAGACCCAGCCTGAACAACTGAACTTCAACTTCCTCGATCCCAAGAAAACCGTTTCGCGGGCCAAGCGGCGGATCAAGAGGGCCCCATTCGTCGGGGCGGCGGCGGCGTTGCTCACAGCAGCCGGGGCGTTGTTTTATTTCCAGTGGGTCAAGCCGCAACACGAGTCGCGCGACCGGTTGTCGGCTGAAGTCGCGGCCATACAAAACGAGCTGAAAGACCATGGGGAATTCATCAAGGTGGTAAAGGCCGTACAGGACTACGAGCGAGAGCAGATTGTCTGGCTTGATGAGCTGCGCGATCTGGTAAGCGTGTTGCCCGATCAGAAGCAGTTCGTTTTGACCGGGCTGGACATGTCGCAGAAGGAGAAGCGCATCAAGATGCCCTTCAACGCCAAGGGGCCCACCGTCGGGAAAGAGACGCTGGATGCCCACCGTCGGGAAAGAGACGCTGGATGCCCTGCAAGCCTTCCGGCTGCCGGAAGTCGAGCGCCAGCAATTCAAAGCCGTGCCGGGCCCCACGCGGGTGAAAGCGAAACAGTTGTACCCCCACACGGGAAGCCTGGACATCACCATCGTAGATCGAGATTTTTCGGACGGTTAGGAATGGGCCCAAGACTCAGATGAGCAAGCGTGAGAAAATCCTGGCGACTGTGGTTGCACTGGCGGCGGTGGCATTTGGGGGGGACAAATTCCTGCTGCCGGCCATCAGTAAACACGTCTTTGCGGTCGCCAAGGAAAATGACAGGCTCCGCGAAAAGCTGGCCGACCTGGATGCCCGACTGGGTGAGGTGGAGCCGTTTCGCACCGTCTACCGCGATCTTCTGGCCCGTACCGGCACGACGGACGCGGAGAAGATCCAGAACGATCTTTTTGCGCGGCTGACGGATATGGTGGGAGAGGCCGGCTTGAGCAATCCGCGTGTCTCGCCGCGCAAGACCACGGACTATCGACCGGGCGGCCGCAAGCTCAAGAAGGCCGGCATCCGACTGGTTCGCTACTCGGTCACCGCGGAGGGCAAGCTCGACGCCATCGTGGGCTTTCTACGGTCTTTCTACGAGATGCCCTACATCGCTCAGATCACCAGTTTGAAGCTGGACCCGCCGTCCAGTCGTTTGCGCAAGAAGGGCGGGCTGGTGAAGATGACCGCGGCTATCGAAGCCATGGTTCCACCGGCCCACCCGGTCAGCGAGGTCAACGTTGAACTCTTACAGCAGCCGGTCCAGCATGTGAAACACAGCCAGCGCGATTACCAGTTGATCGCATCCCGCGAACCATTCACCGGATTCGCTCCCCCGCCTCCGACGCGTCCGACGCGTCCAAAAACACCGGTTAAGAAGGTGGTTGAGAAACCGAAGGAACCTGACGAACCACTGCCGCCTCCGCCCCCGGCGGGCGATCCCAATCGTGAACAGAAGGTGATTCGCATGGTGCTGATGTACGGCGTCGACGAGGTGCTGGTGGTGAACACGCGGGACAGGTCGTCGGAGTACGTGGGTATCGGCGAGAAACTAGACGGCGGCGACGTGCTGTTCATCCATCCGCTGGGTACGGCGGCGCGTCGGGAGGACGGCAGCACTCGGATCTACCCGGTCGGCAAGCGTCTCTCGGAGTGCCTGCCTCTTGAAGATGCCCGGCGCGGTTATCCGGAGATCGTCTACGCCTATGACGAGTTGAAGGACAGCTTCGAACCCGCCGGCGACAACGAAAACAAAGACGAGGCGGCCAACGGGACTACGCAGCCCGCAAAGGGCACCGGAATCGCCGGCGAGGCCAAGGACGCCAACGCCGCTACGGAGAAGAAAGATGACGCCAAGGAGGGCGAAAAGGAGTCTGCCGACTCGGCGGTGAAGAAAGCGTCGGACGAGGGCAACCGGGGCGATCGGACCACAAAAAGCGGACACGACAAGCCCGCAACCGGGCAGCCGGCGAACGCGAACAAGAAGACGGGTTCGGACAAGCCCGAGCCTAAACAGAACGGGACGTCCCAAGCCGAGGGCAAAGAGAGCGGCGAGGGACAGAAGGACACGAAGAAAGCCGCCGATTCCAAGCCGGACGAGGCAGACGAATCGGACGAGACGAAGGAGGCGAACGAATCGGACGACGACGAATCGTAGCGTCGTTTCAAGTTCGAAGGAGCAAGCCGCTCATGGGTGCCACGGGCTTACTTGTCCGCCCGTGCAGTGGCTAATCTTCGTACGGCACTGGCAGCAAGCTGCCAGTGGCACCCGGCGAATGCAGTAGGAGACAATGGATCATGTTGCGACATCTATCAACAGGCTTTGTCCGCCACCTGAGCATTGGTGGGCTGTGTTTGGCCCTGACCACCATGTTTCTGGTGCAGGCCCTCGGGGGGCCCGCTCTGGGCAACCCGCCGGACGAAGGCGGTGACGACGCCGAGCCCACGACTCTAACGGCGGGCGGCGAGCCGGGCAGGCTGGCCCTGCTCCAGCAAAAGGATGGCGGGAAAAAGCGTACCGGCAAGGGCGCTGACCGTCGGCGACGCGGCGGTCGCCAGCAATCCAAACCTGCCAAGAAGCGCGAAGCCACACCACCGCGCAGCTCGCGCAGGACCGGCGGCAGAACAAAGCCGGGCACGGACCGGACCACGAGGAAACCTCCGCGAAGCGGGGCCACTGAGTCCGTCTCCTCGCGGCTGAACATCGACGCCGCGGACCTGAACAAACCGGCTGAAGAGCGAACCTACTCGTTTGCCATCGTCGGCGGCACCTACAAGGAACTGGTCGAGAACTTCGCCCGCATGTCGGGCCTGGGGGTGGTCGGCCAAGCCCCCGTGGGAGAGGTTACCTTCGTCAGCACTGAGAAGATGGATTTCAAGAGCGCCCTGAACCGGGTGCGACTATTGCTGTTCAAGTACAAGCCGATCGAGCCCTATTGGCTGGACTACCGCGAAGACCATCTGGAGGTACTGCGGGTCACCGATGTGTGGCGGTATATCAACCCAGAGCAGATATTCATGAACGTTGCGGAGTTTCAGGCATCCAAGATCGACGACGACGAGTTGGCCATGCTGCTGTACACGCCGACGGAAACGTCAGTGGCGGACTTCACCTTGCTTCGCGACTTCATGCCCGACTACGTCCGCATCGCGCCCATGGCGGAGACCAACTCACTGGCCATTTTTGCCCTGACCAAGGACATCAAGAAATACCTCGCTCTTATCAAGCTGTTCGAGGGAGCGGGGGAGGACCCGCGCGTTCTGATCAAGCTGCCGGTGCAACATCTGGAGCCGACCGAAGCCGTGAACACGCTTCGCAGGCTCATGGACGATCTCAACGAGTCGGGAGTTTCCAAGCCCAAACAAAGAAGGCGGTCAAAGGACCCGAGCATAGACCTGCCGGGGCAGCGGACCATCCTGTTTCCCGACGACGTTCAGGGTGTGATCATCGTCCGGGCCGTGCCCAAGAAGATCGAAGCCATCAAGCAGATGCTGACCTTCATCGACGTCGACTTCGGAGAGGAGCGCCCCGAGCCCGTCCTGATTCCCATCCAGCACGTCGACGTCGATGAAATCATCACCACGATCAGGCCGCTGGTCACGGGCCATGCCACGGCAGCGGCCAGAGCTCCCCAGCCCCGCGGTAAACGCAAGAAGGGCGGGTCGAAAAAGGCGGGATCGGCTGCGGCGGTCACAGGCGGCCCCATCGTCATGCTCCCCGAACACCGCAGGAACATACTGATCGTGGTGGCGTCGGACCCGGACGTCCAGCGGGTCAAGCGCTTTGTGCAGATGTTCGACGTGCCCGTGGAAGCGGATCGGCCCGTGTTCGTCGTGGTCAAGCACGTGGACCCCGACACCCTGTCAGCCACCGTGACCGAAATCATCGTCGGCAGCAGAGGGAAAGGCAAGCGGGGCGACCAAACGTTCAAGGCCATCTTCGAGCCTAATTCCAATTCGTTGATCCTCATCGGCACGGACGAGCAAGTCGCTCAAGCCAGGTTTCTGATCGAAAAGCTCGACGTGGGCGAAGAGGGTTCCGAACTTCATTCCTACCGGTTGAGGAATGTGCTGCCCAGCCGGGTGCTGAACATCATCCAGTTGGTGGAAAGTCAAGTATTGTCCGGGCCGGCTCCCAAGGGCAAGCGCAAGGGCAGGCGTACACCGCAAAGGTCCGGCGCGGGCTCGGGCAACATACATGCCGAAGATGACTCGATGATGCTCTACATCGTTTGCACCGATGACGAATGGAACGGGAACTACCTTCCCTTGATAGAGAGCCTGGAAGGCCAGGCGGAGAAACTGCCCGAACACGTGGCCATTCCAATCGTGCACGTCGCACCGGAGGACGTGATTGCCACGGTGAAGGAGCTATTCGGTGGTCGCAGGGGGCCCGGCGGCGGGCAGATGAAAGTTGCCGCCACCGGCAACGCCATTCTGATCAGCGGAGCCAAGCCGGCGGAGCTGGATCAGATCCGCGCCATCATCAAGGACGTCGACCGGGAAATGGATGATAGTGTTCGACGCCTGTTTACCATCAAGCACGCCGACCCCATGGAGATCAAGAAGATCCTCGATACCGGAGTCGCAGCCACCAAAGCCTCGACCCGGGGTCGCGGCCGCAAGAAGGCAGCCGCTGGCAAAGACGCGGTTGCGGTGGCGTTGATCGATCGCACGCTGGTGGTCCGCGGACCGTCGGAAGTGCTGGACGAGATCGCCGAGCTGATCGAGCAGTTGGACGTCCCCGGGACCGAGAGCAGCGAGACGCGCGTGTACACCGTTCCGCCGGGACACAAGCTGGATGACTTCGTCGCCCTGCTGAAGGAACTGGTGACTGGTCGCCAGACGGTAAAAAGCAGAAAAGGTAGATCCCCAGGCGCCGCCGGCGGTGACACGCGTATCGTCTCGCAACCGGCGGCACGACGTGTCATCATCAGCGCCCCCTCGGAAGAATTCGAGCAGATCGAGGAGCACATCGCCCTGCTGCTCGAGGCTGAAC